>NZ_JACJQX010000123.1:0-1632 GCF_014696895.1 Chroococcidiopsis sp. [FACHB-1243]
GTGCCTAGAAACTACAGCCGCACAGAGAGCAGAGTTAACCGAGCGTGCTTGGACTTGGAATGACATTGCTACGTATCCCACACTTGTGTAGGGCATGACCGTTTCGCCGATATCGGTGCTGGTAATGTGGATGGCTTTTTCAAATATTTTCAGGAAGTCTTTGCGGTAGTAATCTTTCTCTTTATCGCTGAGTAGGAGATTGTTATCAAAGGTTTCGTAATAGGCTTTGACAGCGCCGAAGTAGTCTTTGATGACTTTGCCTCGTCCATTTTACGGGCGGTTTGGTCGCTGAGGTTCGATTTTAGTTCGCTGTAGCCGAGGTAAATACCGTTGACAAAGAGGCAGAGATCGGGACGGAAGGAAAAGATTTGCTTGTCTTGATAGTTGTATTTGTAGGGCAGTTCTTGAACGACGGAAAAGATATTTTTCTCAAAAAGTTTGCTATCGTGAATTACGCTGTCGTCGGTGTAAAATAGGTGGAGTTTGATGCCTTGCAGGGTAACGGTTTTGTTGGCATTGATAAATAATGCCATGTTGCGGCTACTAGCGACACGTTCTTGGATCAGTTCGATTAGAGCTGCCAGCAATTGTTGGGCGTTGCCGCTATATTTTTTGAGTAGGGTTTCGTATGGCTTTTGGTTGAGTTCCGTAGTAGAGATGAAGGCTTGTAAGTCTTCTTCAATAATTAGGGAGTTGGTGACGGTGTTGGCTTTGATTTCCTGGTATCCTAAGCTTTCCCGAAAGAAGGGGATGAGGAATTTATCTTGCAGTTGTGTTTCGTGCATAGATTATATAATGAGGAAAAGTCAAACTTTGGACTAATAGCACAAATGATCACCATAGAATCAATTATAAGTGAATTAGATTCAGTGCCGGAGTCATTGTTAGTCGAGGTGCTAAATTTTATTCGCTCTGCTAAAAATAAGGCGATCGAAGGATCTAATCGGTCAAGTTTTCAGCGTGTTGCTGGTTTGCACGAGGGGCAAATCTGGATGAGTGATGATTTTAACGATCCTCTACCAGATGAGTTTTGGTTAGGGGAAGATTGATGAAAATTTTGATTGATACTCATGTTTTTATTTGGTGGACAAGTAATGTAAAAATGCTTTCATCGCGGGTTGGCGATCTGTTACTAGATCCGAATACTGAGGTGGTTTTGAGTGTGGTTAGTGTTTGGGAGATGCAAATTAAGTCGTCTTTAGGCAAGCTTCAATTTAAGACGACGTTACGAGAATTAGTGCAAGATGAAATAAATCAAAATCACATTGAAATACTACCGCTTTCTCTATCTCATATCTATACACTAAACGATCTTCCTCAACATCACCGCGATCCGTTCGATCGCATATTGATTGCTCAATCTATGGAGGCAGGTTTACAAATTGTTAGCATTGATGAAAAGTTTGATGCTTATGGGATCGCTCGGATTTGGTAATTACTCAATTACTTTAATTTTGCCTGTGACGACATCGTTAATTAGAGTTTTGCGAAGTTCTTTGAGTTTTTCGATTTGGGTGTTAATGGTTTGGATCAGAAATGTTGAATCCTGAGACAAATCTTCATATAATTTTTGATACTTCTCTGTGAAAAGAGAATCGGTCAACATTTCACGATCTTCTCCATCCAATGAAC
>NZ_JACJQX010000124.1:0-1514 GCF_014696895.1 Chroococcidiopsis sp. [FACHB-1243]
TGATGGAAATTATGAATGGTTTTCGAGCTGCTCCTATAGAGTATGCTATCGCAAGCTAGAACTCTTTTTTATTTTACTTTTTCAAATGTAACAAAAGAGGGTTGACTCCACCAACTCCTGCATCGCCGTGGGGTCGAAATAGCGACGGGGTTGCTGCTGGGGTAGGCAAATTTGGTCGAGCGAGACAATTTCTGCTGCTGCTTCTGCGGCTACAGGCGGTTCTCCAAATAGAGCATCGACTCCTTTAATTTGATAGGGTTGACTGTGGTGTTTTCTCACGCTCATGAGATCGCCTCCAGGTTTTTAGCGATTTGATTTAGGAGGCTAACTGCTGGGTGTTTAGCGTTGTAGAGGGCAAGCGGTATATGCTCTTGTGAGGCATCAGCAAAGGCAACTGACCGAGGAATGGTTGGATAAATTTTGCCAATTTTGGATAAATGTTCTTGAATTGACTGTAAACTCATTTCGCCTTGTACGGTTCGAGAATCATGCATTGTGGGAATTACTCCAGCAACCTGTAGCTTGCGATTGGCGCGAGAGCGCACGCGACCAATTGTATTCAACAAAAGTTCTGTTCCTTTGAGGGCTTTGTACTGTGTCTGGATCGGAATCAAGACATGAGTTGAAGCGACTAAACTGATATAGCTAAGAATACCGAGGGAGGGAGGGCAGTCTACAAAAATGAAATCGTATTGCTTGAGGCTTGGCTTCAGTGCTTCTTTGAGGCGTAGATCCCGCATATCTGCCACTACCAATTCTAGTTCTGCCCCACTTAAATTGATGTTGGCAGGAACCAAATCCATGTTGTGAATGTTCTTATGAATTGGTAGCTGTTCTCCAACAACAATTGCTTCATACACTGTTTTGTCTAGTTCTGATGGCTCCAAGCCCATAAAGACGGTGAGCGATGCTTGTGGGTCGAGATCGACGAGTAAGACTCGCTGCTGCCGTTGAGCTAGATGATAGCCCAGATTCATTGTCAACGTACTTTTCCCCACTCCCCCTGATTGATTAAACAGCGCAATTACCCTACTCATTGACTTCAGTATCAAGTTTGGTTTGACAAAAGCATAACCCAATTCAGTAATTTTAGAGGGGAGTTGCAATTTAACATCTGTCCAAAAAGCTATTCTGGCTGGTGTCCCAATTATTGCAGTTCTATACATACATACACAGAACGCTTGGCGATGGCTCTCAACGGGAGTAGAGTCTGGGATACGGCAAGAGTTTTAAAGGTCAGCACCTCTACGGTCGTTCATGAATTAATCAAAAGAAGAAAAACTAGAAAATGTTAATTTTAAAGCGTTAGAAACTATTGAGATAAGTAAGCTGTCATGAAAAAACCAAACTATGTAAAGATAGATAAATCTGGAAAAGACGCAGAACAAATGTATTAGGGAAGCGAGTAAAATGGGCGCTCGTTTAAGGGTATTTCTGACTCGTGAGCAAGACAAAACTCTATTAAACTTGAGAACTGCGGATGTACCACAAAAAGTCAAAGATCGAGCAGAGAT
>NZ_JACJQX010000125.1:0-5217 GCF_014696895.1 Chroococcidiopsis sp. [FACHB-1243]
AAAAATGAACCTGGCGCGGAGCTATTGTGCCGTGGGGCGACCCCCAGAGTATCGTCGCCGCAGTCGCGTTTCACACCTGAGTTCGGGATGGAGTCAGAGTGGGTCCACAACGCCATGCGCACCAGGAAAGCTGTCGGGTGGAGTTCACCCTGAAGACTGCATAGAGCCATGAGAAATTAGTGTTGGGAGAAATCAGCTTGTTGCGTCTATTGGTCAAGCCCTCGGTCTGTTAGTATCAGTCGGCTGCACGTGTTACCACGCTTCCACCACTGACCTATCAACCCATGTTCTGTGGGTGACCTTACTGAATTTGCTTCATGAGAGTACTCATCTGGAGGTGGGCTTCCCACTTAGATGCTTTCAGCGGTTATCCGCTCCGAACGTGGCTACCCAGCGTTTACCGTTGGCACGATAACTGGTACACCAGCGGTTCGTCCTTCCCGGTCCTCTCGTACTAAGGAAGGCTCCTCGCAATACTCTAACGCCTGCACCGGATATGGACCGAACTGTCTCACGACGTTCTGAACCCAGCTCACGTACCGCTTTAATGGGCGAACAGCCCAACCCTTGGGACGTACTTCCGCCCCAGGTTGCGATGAGCCGACATCGAGGTGCCAAACCTCCCCGTCGATGTGGACTCTTGGGGGAGATCAGCCTGTTATCCCTAGAGTAACTTTTATCCGTTGAGCGACGGCGCTTCCACTCACTACCGTCGGATCACTAAAGCCTAGTTTCCTACCTGCGCGAGTTGTCACTCTTGCAGTCAAGCTCCCTTGTGCTTTTACACTCTGCGGCTGATTTCCAACCAGCCTGAGGGAACCTTTGCGCGCCTCCGTTACACTTTGGGAGGCGACCGCCCCAGTCAAACTGCCCACCTGAAACTGTTCCCCGACCGGATCACGGTCGCGGGTTAGAATTCTAGCCTCGCCAGAGTGGTATCTCACATTGCGGCTCCTCACTCCCCACAAGGAGTGAATCATTGCCTCCCACCTATTCTGCGCAAGCAAAGCCCGAACACCATTCCAGGCTACAGTAAAGCTTCATAGGGTCTTTCTGTCCAGGTGCAGGTAGTCCGTATCTTCACAGACATTCCTATTTCGCCGAGTCTCTCTCTGAGACACCATCCAGATCGTTACGCCTTTCGTGCGGGTCGGAACTTACCCGACAAGGAATTTCGCTACCTTAGGACCGTTATAGTTACGGCCGCCGTTCACCGGGGCTTCGGTCGCCAGCTTTAGGCTCAAGGCCCTGACCGACTTCCTTAACCTTCCGGCACTGGGCAGGCGTCAGCCCCCATACCTCGTCTATTGACTTTGCGGAGACCTGTGTTTTTGGTAAACAGTCGCCTGGATCTCTTCACTGCGACCTACTTGCGTAGGCACCCCTTCTTCCGAAGTTACGGGGCCATGTTGCCGAGTTCCTTAGAGAGAGTTATCTCGCGCCCCTTAGTATTCTCTACCTCCCTACCTGTGTCGGTTTTGGGTACAGGTGACGATTAGTTAACGTGTTTAGAGCTTTTCTTGGAAGCTTGACCGCTACCACTTCGGGTCCGTAGACCCTCGGTCTCTTAACCCCAGCTCGAAGCGTTTTCGCCGCTTCTCTTCGCCTCGGTTAATTGCGCCGATAACCAACCTTCGGCTGGTGCGTGCCTTCTCCGTCCCTCTGCACAACTAATCTTCAGTACGGGATTGTTCGCCCGTTGTCCATCGACTACGCCGTTCGGCCTCGCCTTAGGTCCTGACTAACCCTCCACGGACGAGCCTTGTGGAGGAACCCTTAGGGTTTCGGGGTATTGGATTCTCACCAATATTTGCGCTACTCAAGCCGACATTCTCACTTCTGCTTCGTCCACACCTGCTTGCCGCTAGTGCTTCACCCTATCGCAGAACGCTCCCCTACCACTTGTATCGCTACAAGTCCGCAGCTTCGGTACAAAGTTTAGTCCCGTTCATTTTCGGCGCAGGAGCGCTTGACCAGTGAGCTATTACGCACTCTTTCAAGGATGGCTGCTTCTAGGCAAACCTCCTGGTTGTCTGTGCACTCCCACCTCCTTTGCCACTTAACTTTGATTTGGGGACCTTAGCTGGCGGTCTGGGCTGTTTCCCTCTTGACGATGAAGCTTATCCCCCACCGTCTCACTAGTAAGATTGTTGCTGGTATTCTGAGTTTGTCTCGATTTGGTACAGCTTGAGGCCGCCCGCACCGAAACAGTGCTTTACCCCCAGCAATTATCACTTACCGCTGCGCCTCAACACATTTCGGGGAGAACCAGCTAGCTCTGGGTTCGATTGGCATTTCACCCCTAACCACAGCTCATCCGCCGATTTTTCAACATCGGTCGGTGCGGACCTCCACTTGGTGTTACCCAAGCTTCATCCTGGCCATGGTTAGATCACCCAGGTTCGGGTCTATATACACTGATAATTCGCCCTCTTCAGACTCGCTTTCGCTGTGGCTTGCGCCATACCAGTGACTATAACTCGCCGGCTCATTCTTCAACAGGCACGCGGTCGGACGTTGAATCATCCTTCCACTGCTTGTCAACTGACGGTTTCATGTTCTATTTCACTCCCCTTATCGGGGTTCTTTTCACCTTTCCCTCGCGGTACTGTTGCTCTATCGCTCACGCAGTAGTATTTAGCCTTACCGAGTGGTCTCGGCTGATTCACTAGGGATTTCCCGTGTCCCTAGCTACTCGGGATTCAGCTAGTATCACTTCAACTTTCGACTACGGGACTATCACCCTCTTTGGTGCGCTTTGTCAATCGCTTCGTCTAGTCTAGTGCTTCCATGTCGCTGTCCCACTACCCCAGAATACAAAGTACTCTGGTTTAGGCTCTTCTCCTTTCGCTCACCACTACTGGGAGAATCTCGTTTGATTTCTTTTCCTCCAGCTACTAAGATGTTTCAGTTGGCTGGGTTGGCTCATACCTGTCTATGGATTCAACAGGCTGTACTAGGGGTTGCCCCATTCGGATATCTTCGGCTCGTTGCTTGCTGCCAGCTCCCCGAAGCTTTTCGTCGGTCGCCACGTCCTTCTTCGCCTCTGCGTGCCTAGGTATCCACCGTCAGCTGTATTTCGCTTGACCTATGTTTAGGTTCGCAAATTCTTGGTTTTCTACCTGACTATTTCTCTTGTCTCTATGCAGTTTTCAAGGTGCTCGCTGGAAACCATCCAGCAGTTGTCTCCACTCGCAGACAGTGCTGAATTTTTTTCAACTTCACTAGCCTATCACATCCAACTGGATTTGACTTGACCGACTGAAGTTTTCAATTTTTGTGAATCTCGAACTGAAAATTCTCAATTCTTTTAGGTGGGCCATCCTGGACTCGAACCAGGGACCTCACCCTTATCAGGGGTGCGCTCTAACCACCTGAGCTAATAGCCCCTACTGGTGATACCGCTCGTACCGAACCAGTTCTAGTTTGAAAGCGTTGCTGCACTCGAGCTGTTTTTGTCAGTGTCGTCCGACCTCGGGATGTCATCAGTTTCCAGCTATTGACCCGCACTTTCGCGACCCATCTTACTGGTCGCTGGTCGCTGGTCGCTGGTCGCTGAAGTTGGTCTCCCTGTAAAGGAGGTGATCCAGCCACACCTTCCGGTACGGCTACCTTGTTACGACTTCACCCCAGTCATCAGCCCTGCCTTCGGCATCCTCCTCCTCGAAAGGTTAGAGTAATGACTTCGGGCGTGGCCAACTTCCATGGTGTGACGGGCGGTGTGTACAAGGCCCGGGAACGTATTCACCGCCGTATGGCTGACCGGCGATTACTAGCGATTCCGCCTTCACGCAGGCGAGTTGCAGCCTGCGATCTGAACTGAGCTACGGTTTGCTGGGCTTTGCTCCCCATCGCTGGTTGGCTTCCCGTTGTCCGTAGCATTGTAGTACGTGTGTCGCCCAGGACGTAAGGGGCATGCTGACTTGACGTCATCCCCACCTTCCTCCGGTTTGTCACCGGCAGTCTGTCTAGAGTGCCCAACTGAATGATGGCAACTAAACACGAGGGTTGCGCTCGTTGCGGGACTTAACCCAACATCTCACGACACGAGCTGACGACAGCCATGCACCACCTGTGTTCTGGCTCCTTTCGGCACCCCATAGTTTCCCACGGGTTCCAGACATGTCAAGCCCTGGTAAGGTTCTTCGCGTTGCATCGAATTAAACCACATACTCCACCGCTTGTGCGGGCCCCCGTCAATTCCTTTGAGTTTCACACTTGCGTGCGTACTCCCCAGGCGGGATACTTAACGCGTTGGCTCCGGCACTCCTCGGGTCGATACGAGAAACGCCTAGTATCCATCGTTTACGGCTAGGACTACTGGGGTATCTAATCCCATTCGCTCCCCTAGCTTTCGTCCCTCAGTGTCAGTTGCAACCTAGTAGAGCGCTTTCGCCACTGGTGTTCTTCCCGATCTCTACGCATTTCACCGCTACACCGGGAATTCCCTCTACCCCTATTGCTCTCTAGCTCACCAGTTTCCACCGCCTCTTCCCAGTTAAGCTGGGGGCTTTGACAGCAGACTTGATGTGCCACCTGCGGACGCTTTACGCCCAATCATTCCGGATAACGCTTGCATCCTCCGTATTACCGCGGCTGCTGGCACGGAGTTAGCCGATGCTGATTCCTCAGGTACCGTCATTTGTTTCTTCCCTGAGAAAAGAGGTTTACGACCCAAGAGCCTTCCTCCCTCACGCGGTATTGCTCCGTCAGGCTTTCGCCCATTGCGGAAAATTCCCCACTGCTGCCTCCCGTAGGAGTCTGGGCCGTGTCTCAGTCCCAGTGTGGCCGGTCGTCCTCTCAAACCGGCTACCGATCGCAGCCTTGGTAGGCTCTTACCCCACCAACTAGCTAATCGGTCGCGAGCTCCTCTTTTGGCTATAAATATTTCACCCGCAGGCACATCCGGTCTTAGCTGCCGTTTCCAGCAGTTGTCCCCGTCCAAAAGGCAGATTCTCACGCGTTACTCACCCGTCCGCCACTAAGCTCCGAAAAGCTCCGTTCGACTTGCATGTGTTAAGCATACCGCCAGCGTTCATCCTGAGCCAGGATCAAACTCTCCGTTTTTTTCCTTAACTCAAATCTATTGTTCTTAATTCGACACCAACTCTCTTGTGCTTGTTGGCGCTTTCAAACTATACTCTTTTCTAGGTTCGGTCGCCCTCTCTAGCGCTCGCCTCTCGGCTTGCCTCTCTTCCGGCGCTTTACTAATCTATC
>NZ_JACJQX010000013.1:0-150295 GCF_014696895.1 Chroococcidiopsis sp. [FACHB-1243]
GAGATATTCTTTTCCTGTAGTATCCCAAACCCGACAACCTGCACCCCGTTCTAAGGCTATGGGGAAACGGGCATATGTGTCCATGACTGACTCTTTGAAGCTGTCTGAGTCGAAGGGTTTTACCGCAGTGGCAGCTGATACTGACAAGTTATGGTTAGAAATAAGAGTATCTATAGTCACTATTTACTCCTCAATCAAAAATTTATTTTTAACTTTCTGCTGTCAATTTAGCAGCACTGCCTAAAACTTTCCGTCGCATCCGACTCAGATCGCACATAATCTAAACTAGCTCGGATTTGTCATTCGTCATTTGTCATTCGTGAATCTGAAGTAGGAAGCAGCTATTTTCTCCCTTCACTTCCTTTCCCTAGCCCGTAACCTCTAAACCCAATCCCTCTCTTGTACTCAACCCCAGAGAAAATATATCGTCGAATTCAAAAAGAGTTACTAGCGGGGGCGATCGCGCTTGTAGGTGTCTTGCTATTGGGGACTCTGTGGTATCGCTTTATAGAAGGTTGGTCGTGGGAAGATGCGGCTTACATGACGGTAATTACCCTAGCTACCGTCGGTTATGGTGAAACTCGACCGTTGGGCGATCGCGGACGATTATTTACCATTGGTCTCATTTTAATGGGAGTGATTACGATTGGTTACATCGTCAATCGCTTTACAGAAGCAGTAATTCAAGGGTACTTTCAAGAAGGAATTCGATTGAGGCAGCAACGGCGGTTAATGAAATCGCTCTCTGGACACTACATTTTGTGTGGTTTCGGGCGCACGGGTCAGCAAATTGCCCTGGAATTTCAAGCTGAAGGGGCTAATTTTGTCACGGTTGACTTAGATGATGCTTCGGTGGAAAAAGCACGGCAGCTCGGTTATGTAGCAATCCAGGGTGATGCGACGTTAGACGATACTCTGCTACAACTGCGAATAGATCGAGCGATTTGTCTAGTTGCAGCACTGCCTTCTGATGCCGAAAACCTCTATACGGTACTGTCAGCCAAAACCCTTAATCCGCAAATTCGAGCGATCGCCAGAGCCAGTACGAGAGAGGCTTTACAAAAGCTACAAAGGGCAGGAGCTGATGCAGTCGTATCCCCCTACATTACGGGGGGTAAACGCATGGCTGCGGCAGCACTAAGACCCCAGGTATTAGATTTCGTCGATGGCATCCTCACGGGAGCAGACAGGGAACTGTATATGGAGGAATTTCGCCTCGATCCGGCAGCGTGTCCCTGCATTGGTCAAACTTTGAGAGAAGCAAAACTGCGATCGCAAACAGGAGCGTTAATTTTAGCAATCCGCCGCGTTGATGGTACTTTAATTGGCGGTCCCACGGCAGACACTACGTTAATGGCAGGTGATTTACTCATTTGTATGGGGACGGCAGAGCAATTGCGCCAGCTCAATCAAATTTTGGGACCAATTCGCCCCCAGCAACTCCCCCGTCCGCCCAAGCACTAGGATGTGGGAACAAGGGAGACAGGGAGGACAAGGGAGACAGGGAAGCAGGTGTGCTTCTTGTGCAACTACCAACTACCCATTACCAATTACCCATTACCACTTCTCACTACTCCCTGATAACGGACAACTGATAACTGACTCTCGTTAGTCCAATTTCAAAGCATTAACTGGCACTTCATCCCACGATTCTACCGTTCGCAATCTGGCTTCCCAACCGGATTCTTTTTGCGTTTCGGTCAAATTTTGCAAGTAGGATTCGTGACAAGCTTGCGCCTGCATTTCGTCACAGCAAGCAATGCAGGCGTGTATCATTCCAGACGGATCGATCTGCTCGTTAACCCAAATTGTCATCTTGCCTCTGGTGTAAACTGACGCTAACTCAAAGTTGACATTTGTTAGCTTAACCTGTTGTATCCTTTCGTTAACCACCAGATTTCCCAATCTTCGCTAGCAGTTTTCGCCTGCTTACTCCTGATGACTTAACAACAGACAAGGGAAAGAGGTAAGGAGTGCAGAACTTCTCTCATCACCACTCACTCCTCACTCCTTACTCCTCACTTTATGTATAAAAGTGCGAGTGATGTTAAGTTCTTATTGTTGAGAGCTTTCCTTTACTGCTGGGGCAAGCTGATGTCGTTCATCTAATTTCTATGCCTTCCCAACTCTGGCCCTATATTACACCAGGTATCCCTGACGATTTATTCGAGCGCTTGCCAGGAATTCCCTTGAGTAAGCGGGAAATTCGGTTATTGCTGATTTCTCAGCTGCGGTTACAACCAAACTCCTTGGTGTGGGATATTGGCGCAGGAACAGGGACAATTCCGGTTGAGATTGGCTTGTTGTGTCCGAAAGCCCAGATTATTGCTGTCGAGCGAGATGACGAAGTTGCTAGCTTGATCCGTCGCAACTGCGATCGCTTTAATGTGAAAAATGTTGAAGTCGTAGAAGCTAGCGCCCCAGAATGCTTACCAGATTTACCTCAAGCTCCGCACCGAGTTTGTATTGAAGGTGGTCGTCCTATCAAAAATATTCTCAAAGCTGTTTGGCAATATCTGCCGCTACAAGGTAGAGTCGTTACCACTGCTGGTAATTTGGAAAGTTTATATGCTATTTCTCAAGGTTTAGCTGAGTTACATGCTAGAAATATCGATGTCGTGCAATCATCTGTCAATCGCTTAGAGCAAAAAGGTAATCAGCAAATCTTTGCTGCTGTCGATCCTATTTTTATTTTGAGTGGAGAAAAGCTAGACTAATCCCATCCGATTTTAGATTTTAGATTTTGGATTGAAGTCAAAGTCTGTAATCGAAAGTTCCAAATCCTAAATCCAAAATTGCTCTATGCCTTGGTCTCGAATTATTAGTGGAATTATCGCGATCGCTCTTGCCCTAACTGCCAGCGTCTTAGGAGGGTGGTATTTTACCTTTATGTTTATGGCGATCGTTTATTTGGGTCAACTAGAATATTTTGAGTTAGTCCGAGCCAAGGGAATTGCACCTGCTGCGAAAACAACGATAGTCGTCAGTTTGGCTTTACTCGCGATCGCTACAGTTTCTTCTAACTTGGCTGATGCCGTGATGCCAGTAGCAGGAACGTTTATTTGTTTCTATCTCCTATTTTTACCAAAATTAGCTTCGATCGCCGATATTTCTACTTCTATTTTGGGACTATTTTATTGCGGTTATTTACCTAGTTATTGGATTAGATTGCGATCGCTGGGCAATCCTGCTGTTAGCAACATTCCATTCGATGGTTACTTACCAGATATAGCGACTATTAATCTCATCAAGCAAGGAAATTTTGCAGCTTTACCGCAAGGTTTGACAGTCACACTCCTAGCTTTTTTTTGTATATGGGCAGCTGATATTGGAGCGTATACTATTGGTAAATTTTTTGGACGGACTCGCCTTTCTGATATTAGTCCCAAGAAAACCGTGGAAGGGTCTGTATTTGGAGTTGCTGGTAGTATAGCTGTAGCTACAGTTGGCAGCTGGTTTCTTCATTGGGCTGGTTCGCCTTGGACAGGTATAGCTTTGGGATTGTTAATCGGGATTACCAGTTTATTAGGCGATCTCACAGAGTCCATGATGAAACGCGATGCTGGGGTCAAAGACTCAGGACAATTAATTCCAGGTCACGGGGGTATCCTCGATCGCGCCGACAGTTACGTTTTTACCGCCCCCCTAGTTTACTATTTCGTCACTCTGTTGTTGCCCTTATTAGAGTGAGTCGTGAGTCGTGAGTCAATTCTCTCCCTCAGCTCCCGATCGCTGGGCGACTTTCTCTTTCCCCTGCTCCCTGCTCCCTACTCCCTACTCCCTGATAACTAATTAAGGCATGACGGTAATACTACCACGACAGATAATTTGACCTAGTTCTAAGGTTATTTCTTTTAAATTGACGTGAGAACCTAAATCTATGACATAGTTTTCTAACTCTTCCCATAAGTTAGAAATTTGAAGTTGGGGTTGAGTTAGAAGTAATTCTTGACAAGTAGAAAGCTCTAAACCACACTTGAGAGCAATAGGTATAGTGTGGCTAGAATTAACTAAATTCCCCTGCAATAACAAGCTTCCTGGGGCGATCGCGATTTGTTTCCACTCAATTTGTTCTCGCACAGCATTGTTGCTAGAAGCTAATTTTGATAGTAACTCCGTTAAAGCGCTAGACAGTAAATCCGACTTCAGGGAAGCATTGAGATCTGTTTCTTGTAGCATTGCTTCCCCAGAGACGACCATAGGTTCTAGCAGTTGTAACGGTTGTCCTCTCATTACTTGCCGTAAATTTATCTGCATTCCCTCCCCCATTAGGCTGATTTTTGCGAAATGTAAACCTTTATAAACAATGCGATCGCCAGAGATAGATAGGCGGGGAATACTACCAGAAAGGATTTGTCGATCGCTGCTGGCGATTTGTACCTCTAAATGAGATACTTGCTCGACTTGCGATCGGACAAACAGCCATAGTGCCGGAGACAGCACTTTACTGATTAGACGATGCTTAGCGGTCTTGTCTTGCTCTAAGTTGTTCGGATTCAAGGGAAATATGTCAGTGTAACAGTTGCTCAAATTAGTGTAGTTAATATTTGTTCAGTTATCAGTGGTTAGGGAGCAGGGAGTAGGGAGCTGAGGGAGCAACTCAAAATTCACGCATTCGCGCATTAATTCCGAATTCCGAATTCTCAGCGTATATATTGGTATTACCTGGGTCTAAGGATCGACAAATGGAGGAACGGGTACAAAAAATTCTTTCTCAGTGGGGAATCGCTTCGAGACGGCAAGCGGAAGAGATGATTAAGTTGGGTCGCGTGCGCTGCAATGGTGCTGTGGTAGAACTGGGACAAAAAGCTAATCCAACTCAGGATACGATCGAAGTTGATGGAAAGCTACTGCGATCGCCTCATCGTCCCCAGACAATCTATTTATTGCTCAATAAACCAACTGGTGTAGTTACAACTTGTGACGACCCCCAAGGTAGACCCACAGTGATGCAACTGTTACCACCTAATCTACGTCAAGGTCAAGGTATTCATCCTGTCGGACGTTTGGATACTGAATCTACAGGTGCATTGTTACTGACGAATGATGGAAACCTGACATTTGCTCTCACCCATCCCCGTCATGATATTTCCAAGACATATCAAGTTGTAGTTGCGGGACATCCGCCAGAATCGGTGTTAAAACAATGGCGACAGGGAGTTGTTTTAGAGGGGAGAAAGACCAGAAAGGCACAAGTGCGCGTGTTGTCTCGCGATGCCAATCGCACGTGGTTAGAATTCATTTTATGGGAAGGCAGAAATCGGCAAATTCGCCGCATGACAGAACAGTTGGGTTATCCCACGCTCCAGTTGCATCGAACTACAATTGGTTCGATTCAACTAGAACCAACCGCAGGTGCAGCTTTGCCTCCAGGTTGCTATCGTTCGCTCGAAAAACGCGAAATTGATTATTTACAAAATCAACTACAAAATCAACTCAAATCTACAACAAGGGTGCAGGTGTAAGGTGCTATCAAGAAGTGCAACAGATAAATCTATGAAGCGGTGGAAACAGCAACAGCAGCAACAACAAGAACCAATCGTTTTGACGCTCGAACAACAAAGAGCTGAAAAGTTGGCGCAAATAGGTGCTACTCTGCGCCGCAGGCGAGAAGATAAACAAATTTCTCTAGAGCGAATTGAATCCACGACGCGAATTCGTCAGAGTTTTTTGCGGGCGATCGAAGCAGGTAATATTGATAAGTTACCTGAACCAGTTTATATTCGAGGTTTTATTAAGCAATATGCTGAAGCATTAGATTTAGATGGTACGGAATTAGCTAATTCTTTTCCTTTAGAAGATTATCGGCAGAGTTTGAAGCCAGTAGGAGTCAGCCTACCCCCAGCTCAATTACACACTTCCCATCTCTACGCTATATACATTCTTTTAATTATTGGTGCAGTCAGTATTTTATCTCAAACTTTGAGTAATTCTGACTTTCAGATCGGTCAAAATACTCAGTCACAGCCTCCATTACCCGTTGCTAATGTCGCTAAGCCTAAAGCATCAGCCACAGTCAAACCAGTTGCTAACCTCAAGAAGCAAACCAAGCCAGTTGAAGTTGATATAACTGTAAAAGACAAATCTTGGATACGGGTAACTGCTGACGGAAAGAAAGAGTTTGAAGGAGAGTTATCTCCAGGAACGCAGCGTAAATGGGTAGCTAACGAACAACTGAAACTCGAAGTTGGTAATGCAGGTGGAGTATTGGTTACATATAATCAGGAAGAAGCTAAACTTTTAGGGCAGTTAGGACAAGTACAAAGAGTTACGTTTAGAGCAAATAATCCGAGGCTCTAATTCGGAACTGGCAATTCGTAATTTATAATTCAACATTGCGATCGCGCAAGTAAAGCACTCGCTCGATATCTTATCAATTTGATACAGAAATTCGATCCAAGTGCTTCATTTTTAAATGTCAATACTATTAGAATTTATGACAGGAGGAGCTACCACAAAATTTCTCCATCATCGTCGAGAAATTTACCCGTCGGTGGATTCTCCATCGTAGCAAGTTTGACGATAATTGATGCTCCTTGTTCGACAGTACGCAGTGCATTATCTGTACCCATATCAGTTTTTACCCAACCAGGACAAATAGAATTGACGCTGATTTTGTCCTCTACTAAATCTTTTGCTAAGGCAACAGTTATAGCATTAAGTGCAGATTTGGAAGAGTTATAAGCAACGGTATTAACTCCGTAGTAATAATGTTCTGGGTCACTGAGAGAAGTCAGAGAACCAAGCGTTGATGAAATATTTATGATTTGTGGTTTAAGGATTTGTGCTGTTCCAGCTTGCTTGAGTAACGGTAGAAAATGGTGAATTGTTGCAAATGCACCAAAAACATTCGTGAGAAAAGTATCTTTGAGAACATCTACACTCAGCATAGATGGTCGAGTTGCTGGTGAGAAATCATAATTGACAGCAGCATTATTAATCAGCACAGTAACTTGTCTCCACTGTTTAGCTACAGTTTCAGCAGCATCTTTAATTGACGTTTCATCATTGATATCAATTGGTACAAAATGAACGTCAAATCCTTCAGCACGGAGTGTTTCTGCTGCTGCTTCTCCACGTTGTACGTTACGTGTACCAATCAAAACAGTGAAGTCATGCTGGGCAAGCTGTCGTGCAACTTCATTTCCAATTCCTTTATTTGCACCTGTAATGAAAGTAACTGGCTTTGTTGTCATTGTCTCAAATCCTTTCTGGTCTAGGCTTAACTACATCGCTCCAAGGCTACACAATTTAGTAGCTCCATCTCGTGATGTCATAAATTTCAATCGAGACGCTCTAAAGCGAGCTTTATTTTGCTTTGTTTGCTGTTATAGCATGGCAAAAAATCAGCGCGATCGCCACAACTGAAATAGTAGTTTGTCATACTCTAATAGAAGTTAACCTATTCATAATAGATACTAGGCAATACTGCCTCGCTTACGCGCTTCCTTATAGGAAATGCCGACATTTCTCAAGCCTGCTTTGATCATTTGTTGTTCTAGCATCGCAAAGAAACGAGCGCGATCGCCTCCCCTCACAACTGCTTGATTGTGCGCCTCTGCTAACACGACAGGGTAGCCATAGCCTTTCTGTACTTGAGCTAACATCAAACCTAAAGACTGGTTAAATAAAGCTTCATCCTCTGCTACCCAAGCCGGAACCTCTACTCGTGCAATTTCCGTACCGACATGTATGTAACAGAAATAAATCGCATAATCTCCATATAATTCTGTTATGCGGGCAGAACTACGCCACAAAGTACTCCTTTGTCCTGGCTGTAATTGAATTGACCACAGCGCTGCATCCCGCAATGGTTCGAGAACCTGACAAGGAACTTTTTCAATTTGATTCGGACAAAAACTAGCGCAGTCCGGTACTTCGTGAATGCAAGCTTGCAAACGTAAAAAATTCAAGCTTTCCATACTACGAGAAGCGCTGAGATAACCCATGATGGGAATACCCAAGACTTTAAGCTGTTCCCAAGCGGTCAAAATTGGTGGCAAAATGCGATCGCGTGCTTCTAAAGGCAATTGTTCTAAAAACCAATAGATTAACGATCCATCGACCATAGCAAGAATCGGCAGTCGGGAGTCGGGAGTCGGGAGTCGGGAAATTTTAGATTTTGGATTTTGGATTTTAGATTTTAGATTGGTAATTGGTAATTGGTAGTTAGTAGTTGCTCCCTCAACCTCCTCAGCTTCCTCAGCTCTCTTTTCCCTGCTCCCGACTCCCTGCTCCCTGCTCCCTACCACCGCAGCAGCCAATTCAGCCAGCACGGTAGCTTCAGAAGCAGTACGACGATAACCCATCCATTCTTCGGTGCGGATACCCCATTGACGCGAAATATATAAATCTTCGGGACGGTAGAATACTTCTGGTAGGCTATCGAGCAAAGGTTGGCGATTTTGTCCGTAGTGCAAGACTACCCGACCGATATTGAGTAGATAACAATAAGCGATTTCGTGATGATTGGGAGCAATCTGCGAGCCATCCGTGGCGAGAACGGTATGAGTTTTAGGTGGTACTGGTAGATCGATGCAGGTGTTAAGCGGTTCCATTGGTACAGCGGTGCTGAATAAAATGCGATCGCGCCACTGTTTTTGTCGCTGCATCAATTCTGCCTGATTTTTGGAAGCTGCTGTCATGAGATCTTGCGCCAACTCTAACCGTTGGCGACTTGCAGCTACTTCCGTGCTTAAATGTTGGCTGATGCCTTGCATCGCCTTCGCTACTTTTGTCAGATCGAGCATATCGAGCTATAAGCTTTCGGCTATTAGTCAGCTTATATTCAATTTTTATTTTTTGTGAGTTTTTGATGATAAATATTCAAAAATCATCATTTACAATTTAGCTCCAAGCGGAAAAATCTTCAGCAAACTGAGCCAGCGATAGCAACTGAATACGGGGGGTTTGCTGCGCCAGTTCTCTCTCGGCTGCGGTATTATATCCCCAATCAGCTAGAAAAAGTCTCACGTCTTCTAAATCTGCTTGCTGTTGCACGAGTTGCAAAGTCTTGAGTCTGTCTTCCACAAACCAGAACACGACTGGTGTTTGAGTGGCGATCGCAATTAACTCTCTGATAATTTGATATTTTGGACGCTTGATTTCTTTGCCTAAAACCGACTGATTGGGTAATTGTATACCTTGCCGTTGCAAAAGTTGCTCGACAAAACGCCCTTCTTTAGTCGTAATAATCAGCGGTTTAACCGGACTATCAATCAATGAGTGCAATCTTTCCAAAACCCCAGGATAAAACCGATGCAGGTCTAGCCAACTATCGAGATTAGTAGAAATCCATTCATCTCGAATTGTATCCAATTGCTTACCGACCTCAGCAGCAGTTAAGTTATCTTGTTGCAAGAATTTTTGCGCGATCGCACTCCAACTTTGCCATATTTCTGCTTCTGTCACCCCGGATAACAAAGCTCTAATCAACACTGGCATCTCCCAACCCGTCTCAATTACCGGACGCAAGCGATCGAACTGCGATGTTAAATTTTCAGGTGGGGTTTGAGAAGATGGTAACCAAATTTTGCAGTACGTTCGCCAAGCCGTAGCGAAATATTCTGGTAAGCCGTCACAAATTACGCCATCAAAATCCAGAGCTAAAATCGTGGGAGCGTTTACACTCATTTTTCCCAACTGTGAGATTCCAACGGCAAGCTTAGCCCATCTAGCCCTTCAATAACAGAAAATCTCTACACAAAAACGCTGCTTAGCTCTATGTAAGGGGATTAACCTACTCTTTCTTCCCCTACCTCCTCAGCTCCCTCAGTTCACCCTTAAAGAAAGCTTCTACTTCAAAACTCAAGATATAAACTGGGGCGCTAGGATTCGAACCTAGGGATGGCGGGACCAAAACCCGCTGCCTTACCACTTGGCTACGCCCCATCGCTCGTTAGCCTTAACCATGATAGCAGTTAGTACTGCTATTGTGTCAAGAACTTTTACGGCTATTCCAGATAATTTTCTAACTTTCCACTTAGCTGCCAGTCATATTCCATGTACTCCGCAGTCTCTCTCGCTTGTTGTTCTCCCAAAAGCTTAGCGACTACATACAACGACATATCAATCCCTGCTGAGATTCCAGCTGATAGAATTATGCTGCCGTTGTCTACAAACCTTTTATCTGGTTTAACTTGTGTATTCGGTGCAACCTGCTTGAGTAAATCGATCGCGCCATGATGGGTAGTAGCTGTAAGTCCTTCCAGCAAACCAGCTTTAGCCAAAAGTAACGCGCCCGTACAGACGGAAAGCAATAACTCTGCTTGTTGAGAGCGTTCTTTAATCCAGTCAATTAAAGCTGAATTGTGCATTTCTCGCCGCGTGCCAAAACCACCAGGCACGAGTAGAATATGCGATCGCGGGCAGTCAAGTAGAGTGTACTGCGGATTAATACTCAACTGATTTCGCGCAATTATTGGTCGGCGTTCCTCTGCTACCGTGTAGACGTTGAAAGGCTCAGAGCCATTGCGTTTTCCTGTCACTCCAAAGACTTCGTAGGGACCGCAAAAGTCCAAAATCTCTACCTCATCAAAAATTAAGATAGCAACGTTCCTTCGCTGTGTCATATCTACCTGAGTTTAGTTGTAAAAAGAACTTTCCTTTGTGTTCTTCTTCGCGTCTTTGCGCCTTTGCGCGAGACAAAAATCCGCCCTAAATTTAAGGCGGATAGAAATTAACTTTATACTTCAGAAAAGCACTACGCCGGATAAATCCGCAAGCGCCGATTTGGTTCGTCACCAAAACTATCCGATTTTAGACGATAGTGTTCTACCAATTCGTGCTGCATCTTCCGCACCTTTGCCGAACGGGGTAACAACTCCACGGGTTGTCCCTTGGGAATCACAATTTGTTCTACCGCTAAACGAGCCTCTTCTAAAGCATCAAGTTCGTCCTCGCTGCCATTTTGGATGAATAAACTCAGTTCCCGTTCGTCCGGTACGACTGGCTCGTCCATATCCAACAACCGCCGCAACGTGCGGATAATTTGTGGAATAGTATTTGACTTGAGCGTGTGGATTGGGACGTGACGCGCCTTAGCGACATGACGTAACTTAGACTGATTTTTGACGTGCGATCGCAAAGCTAAAATTGCATCGGCACTGTCAATATCTTTCGTCAGTACCACGGGTAAACTCAGCACTTGGATTGCTTGCTCTAACTGGTGGCGACTCACACCGTAGGGATAAATATGCAAGGGTAAATCTTCCCCATTCGGACCCGCATTCACCGCCAAATCGCTGTTAAAGCGATCGCTTCGAGCCAGAGATTCATCCAACAAGCGCTCGAACTCTTGTTCTCGCGTGGCTGGTTCTGGTACGGCAGCGAGTGGTACCATTCGTCCAGTCGAACGCCACCCACCTACAGTCATTGTTGGCGATAGTTTCGATTCTTCCTCTTGCCTGGGATTGCCTACCTCGTAGCCCCGCCCAAAACCATCTTGCCCTACTCCCCGAAGTGGCGTAGGTGACTGCCGTACAATAGTGACTTTACCATCTGTATCGACAGTTCTAAGTTGTGGATTTGGTATGCGTCCTCTCAGCAAAGCATCGACTGTATCAGCAACGCTTTCATGGATCGTCCAACGTTGTCTTTCCAACATTTCCACGGCAATTTCAAACGTTGGTGGAGCTTTACGTTCTAAAACGGTTTTCTGCGTCCGCCGCCGTCTGGCTTCATCATCGCCTAAAGTGACAGACTGGATACCACCCACTAAATCTGATAGAGTCGGGTTCTTGATCAAATTTTCAATCTGATTGCCATGCGCCGTTCCTACCAGTTGTACGCCCCGTTCGGCAATAGTACGAGCCGCTAAAGCTTCTAACTCCGTACCAATTTCATCAATCACGATGACTTCTGGCATGTGATTTTCTACTGCCTCAATCATCACTTGATGCTGAAATTCTGGACGCGATACTTGCATTCGTCGCGCCCTCCCAATTGCTGGATGAGGGACATCTCCATCCCCGGCAATTTCATTTGAAGTGTCGATAATAACGACACGCTTATCTAAATCATCGGCTAACACTCTGGCAATTTCTCGTAAAGCTGTGGTTTTACCCACCCCAGGACGACCTAATAGTAGAATTGACTGTCCGGTTTCTACTAAGTCGTGGATCATGCCAATCGTGCCAAAGACAGCTCGTCCGACACGACAGGTTAGACCGATAATATCGCCAGCACGGTTTCTAATCGCACTAATCCGGTGCAGGGTTTGCGCCAGTCCTGCCCGATTGTCACCGCCAAAGTGTCCCACACGCTGTATGCTATATCTAATTTGATCGTGAGAGATGTCAGACTCAGCAAGGTACTCGGCGCGATCGGGAAAACGAGCTTCTGGGCGACGACCTAAATCCATCACCACTTCAATTAAGCTGTCCCGTTGTGGGTGTTGCTCTAAAACATTTTTAATGTCTAGTGGCAAAATATCTAACAACTTCTGGAGATCGTCTGTTTTTGTCATGCTGGCTAGAGCTATTCAGTCAACAATAGCGAGAAGGTTTAGCAATTTTGTTCTATGGCAACTCCATAGACTTCAGTTGAGATACCAGCGAATAGGCAAGTTCTACTGCTTGCCATAGTAATTCCGGTACGTTTTCCAAGCGGGCGATCGCTCTTTCATTGGCTGGATTTACCTCCATTTGTTCTAATTGGTGCAAAATCGGCGATAGCAAAACGCGGGCATAACTGCCGTAAGCAACTCCTGAAATGAATTCGGAATTCGGAATTCGGAATTCGGAATTCGGGAGTCGGGAGTTGTAATTGTTTTGACTTTTAACTTTTGACTTTTGACTTAACATTCCCATCGCCTGCAACTTAGCAACGGTATAACTGTTCGTTCCACCTGCAAGTTGAACGTATCCAGGTAAGCCAGCCGCCAAGACTTTTTGACCTAATTTCACGGCGGCTAAGGTTGTACCGTCGCCAATATCACCGCTCATCGGTCGCCCGTCAGTTTGCCAAATTATCGGACACTTAAGGGGAGAAATTAGACGATGCAGGCTGTGGAGATATTCTATTAACCCATCACCATCAGGACAGCTAATTGCCACAAGTTTCAAGCGCTCGATCCAGGGAGCTATACTTAACCATAAACGCTTAAATTCTGCTGTTCTACCTACCTGGGTATGAATTTCTACTGCATCGACACCAGTTGCAAGTACGAGCGGCGCGATCGCTCCTGGTGTCGATACATAAGAGCGAGTGTAAATAATTTGCGGCGGACAAACAGGCAAACACCGCCCGCAGCCGTAACAACTTTCCGATATAACTCCAGAAGAGACAACTTTAGAATAATCGTCCTTGGGGGGATGAAACACAATTGCTTGGGCAGGACAAACTCGTTCGCACGGGCGATCGCATAGTGAGGGACACTCAACCGCATTAAACTCTGCTTTGCGAAAATGTGGGTCTTCGCCATCGTTGAGGCTTACCATCAACCAAGGCAACTTTACTCGACTGCCAAAGCCGCGCTGTCGAGCTTCTTCCATTAACGTACTTGCCACCCCGAGTGCGGCTTGCGCTGACGCAATTACAGATGGGTCTGCTGCCACATCAATGCAATCAGCACCAGCCAGAGTATACGCTAAGCTAAGATTTCTTACCGCAGGCAGATGCTGGTAGCTGGCTCCGCAAATCAATTTGAACCAGTGACCTTCCTTTAATGAGCGTAAGGCGTTGTCAATCTCAGTCACACTTCTATGCTAATGTGCAACCGATCAAAAAGAAGATTTCCTCGATTAATTTCTGTATGTTTATCGATCGCCAAATTTTTTGCTCTTGCGACAAATAAGTCTTTATACAGCTTGGTAGCTAGGTGCAAGTGTATCTCGAAGAGGTTGCCAGCGAAAATAGCGCTCTCCTCCTCTTTCTAAGACGATTTTTACTCGCGGATCTAGGCTATGCAAATTGACCAAAAATTCAATTTCTTGATTCGAGAGAATGTGTCCTTCAATAATCCACAGTACTAACCCTTTAGACTTGGGTGGGAGTTGTTCCAGGTTGTAGCCGACTATTGGTGGCAGGTAATAAACATATCCCACTGCTGCCCCTTGACCTACACTCTTCTTACCCAAATGTGGTGGACGCACGCCATGAACTCCAGTTAGATAAGCCGATACGTCTCCTAGCCCCCTAGCAGTAATATTCAGGGTTGTGTAGCCAGTAGCACGCAGGCGGCGACGATAACGACCTTCAAACCCACCTTCTAGCGGAGCGTAAACGCCCAGCGCCCCGTGCTTTTCTAAGTCGCGAATTAATTTGCTACCAGTAGTAAAGAGTGGCATCGTTAAGTATGGTTGTTTAATTCCATTCTTATCTTAATATTCAGTTGCCAGTTATCAGTTGCCAGTTATTAGTTGTCAGTTATTAGCGCTCGGCGATCGCCTTGAAAAAAATCCCGTCAACAGTTGTCATTTGCGATCGCATAGTCTAAACTGTTAGATCGTGACGAAACAAGGTAGCTAGACAAAACTCATTAATTGTTTTTGACAGCTTGCTGAAGTCCTTCGGGAAGAGGATGAGATCCTCTAAGAGGCAAGCAATTTGTTTATGAGTGTCTGACTACATTTTTTAGCGCGTGAGTGGCAGTCTGGCGTGTGAGGCAGTTGAATTGCTTTACTAGTGCTTCCCTGGATTCTGAGAACGTGGGTTGACGAAATCTCAGAGAAGCTAAACCTAGAGAACTATTCAGGTTCTCAGGAATGGATACTAAGTAGCTTGCTACTTAAGTCCTACTCAAGCTAGACAGTGCCAGAGCAAATTCTCTCGCCATTGGCAACTGCTTCGCAGTAGAGTGTTTTGCGAGTTACAGCGATGAAGTGGGTTTAAACCAATTAAGCCGATTGCTCGCTACTCCAACCTGAAAACCTTTTGAAGGCGAACGGGCTGGACAGATACTGGCAGCAGAGATAGTAAGAACCGCATCCCACCTTTGCAATCCGGTTCCGATGCAACTGAGTTAAAAAGGAGAAAGAATTCCCGTGTCCATTGGTATTCTTGGCACTAAATTGGGTATGACCCAGGTATTTGACGAGACAGGAAAGGCTATTCCCGTTACTGTCGTTCAAGCGGGTCCATGTGTTGTAACCCAGATAAAAACTAAACAAACTGACGGCTACACTGCCATTCAAGTCGGATTTAAAGAAGTAAAACCCAAAGCACTGAGCAAGCCAGAATTGGGTCATTTAGCAAAATCTTCTGCTCCTGCTTTACGTCATTTGCACGAGTATCGCCTCGACAATACAAGCGAGTATACGCTAGGGCAGCAAATTACAGCAGATATATTTAATTCAGGACAAATTGTTGATGTCAGTGGTAACAGCATCGGTCGCGGTTTTGCTGGTTATCAAAAGCGACATAATTTCGGTCGCGGTCCGATGTCTCACGGTTCTAAAAATCACCGCCTTCCTGGATCTATCGGAGCTGGTACGACTCCTGGTCGTGTCTACCCAGGTAAGCGGATGGCAGGTCGTTTAGGTGGGTCGCAAGTCACGATTCGCAAACTGACTGTCGTGCGGGTAGATGCAGAACGCAATCTATTGCTGATAAAAGGAGCAGTTCCAGGTAAACCAGGTGCTTTGCTCAACATTATACCTACTAAGAAAATTGGTAAGGGGTAATGGGTAATAGGTAATGGGTAATAGGCAACTTGCAACTACCAATTACCAACTACCAATTACCAGTCCCAAATCCAAAATCAATTGAAAAGGTAAAACCCAAAATGGTTGAGTGTGTAGTCAAAAATTGGCAAGGTGAAGCAGTCGGACAAGCGACGCTCGAATTAAAAGTGGCGAAAGAGACAAGCGCTTCTCATATCGTTCACCGCGCCCTAGTTAAACAATTAACAAATGCCCGTCAAGGAACTGCTAACACCAAAACTCGTGCAGAAGTAAGAGGTGGCGGTCGCAAACCTTGGAGACAAAAAGGCACGGGACGCGCTCGTGCTGGTTCGATCCGCTCGCCCCTCTGGCGGGGTGGTGGTGTCACCTTCGGACCCAAGCCGAGAACGTACAACCTGAAAATGAACCGCAAAGAGGAATTGCTGGCATTGCGCACGGCTTTTGCGAGTAGAGCTGATGATATGGTCGTCGTAGAAGACTTTGCCGAGCAGATCTCGCAACCAAAAACGAAAGAAATGACAGCCGCGATCGCGCGCTGGGGAATAGAACCAGGCACGAAAGTTTTATTAATTGTCGCTGAAGAAACAGAAAACGTTTACTTGTCAGCCCGTAATATCGCCAAGCTGACTTTAATTTCAGCCGATGAATTAAACGTTTATGACATCCTCAACGCTGACAAAATTGTCGCTACATCATCCGCCCTTAATATGATTCAGGAGGTCTACAGTGCTTAAGATCGACCCCCGCCAGTTACCAGATATCGTCCGCCGTCCGATTTTGACTGAAAAAGCCACGCGGTTGATGGAGCAGAACAAATATACATTTGACGTGACTCCTCAAGCTAGCAAACCGCAAATCAAGGCAGCGATCGAAGACTTATTTGAAGTTAAAGTCGTACAAGTCAACACCCTGCTCAAACCTCGAAGAAAAAAGCGGGTAGGCAGATTTGTTGGTTTCAAACCTCAATACAAACGAGCGATCGTTACCGTAGCGCCTGGGGATGAAGACAAGATCAGACAAGTTCTCTTCCCAGATGTTTAAGCTGGTCATCCGTCGTAGGGGCGGGTTTAAAAGACGTGACTCTGTGGATACCAAATAACTTAATCAAACAAACCCGCCCGTACAAAGGTCGTTAGTCATTAATAATAAACAAATGACAAATGACAAATGACAAATGACAAATGACTAAGGAAAAAAATTATGGGTACTCGTTCCTATAGACCATACACCCCTAGCACGCGCCAACGGATCGTTTCCGATTTTGCTGAAATTACCAAAAGCGAACCAGAAAAGTCGCTAGTAAAGTACGTTCACAATCCTAAAGGACGGAACAATCGCGGTGTCATCACTTCTCGTTTTCGCGGTGGCGGACATAAGCAACTCTACCGCATCATCGATTTCAAACGCGATAAGCGCAACATTCCAGCCAAAGTCGCAGCGATCGAATACGATCCCAATCGGAACGCTAGAATTGCCTTACTTTACTACCAAGATGGAGAAAAGCGTTACATTATCCAGCCAAACGGCTTGAAAGTAGGAACAGTCGTGACTGCTGGAGTGGATGCGCCCATTGAAGACGGTAATGCACTACCTTTAGCTAACATTCCCCTTGGTACAACAGTCCACAACGTCGAACTGACTCCAGGACGCGGCGGACAAATTGTTCGTGCTGCTGGTGCTAGCGCCCAAGTGGTAGCCAAAGAAGGTAATTATGTCACCCTCAAGCTCCCTTCCGGCGAAGTCCGCATGATTCGTCGTGAATGCTACGCCACAATTGGACAAGTAGGTAATACCGACGCGAGAAACCTCAGCGCAGGAAAAGCTGGTCGCACCCGTTGGAAAGGTAAAAAGCCCCACGTTCGGGGTAGCGTTATGAACCCCGTCGATCACCCACACGGTGGTGGTGAAGGTAGAGCGCCCATTGGTAGATCGGGTCCAGTCACCCCTTGGGGTAAGCCAGCATTAGGTATGAAGACTCGTAAGCGGAAAAAACCAAGTTCTGCTTTAATCGTCCGTCGCCGTCGTAAATCCTCCAAGCGCGGACGTGGCGGTCGCGAAAGCTAAATTTGGGTAATGGGTAATGGGTAATAGGTAATGGAAAATTACCAACCACCAATTACCAACTACCAACTACTAATTACCAACCACCAACCACATAAAACTATGGGTCGTTCTTTAAAAAAAGGTCCTTTCATTGCCGATAGCCTACTCAGCAAAATTGAAAAGCTGAATTCACGAGGCGAAAAACAGGTGATCAAAACTTGGTCGCGGGCATCAACAATTCTGCCACAGATGGTCGGTCACACGATCGCAGTTCACAATGGCAGACAGCACGTTCCCATCTATGTTTCCGAACAAATGGTAGGACATAAATTAGGTGAATTTGCTCCCACTCGCACCTTTCGCGGTCACGCCAAGAGTGACAAAAAAGCAGGTAGGTAGTCATTTGTCATTAGTCATTAGTCATTTGTTTCTAGCTAATGACAAATAACAAATGACGAATGACAAAAACGGAGAAAGTTATGGCTACAAACACAACTAATACACAAGAAATCAAAGCGATCGCCCGTTACATTCGCATGTCTCCTTTTAAAGTGCGGCGCGTCCTCGATCAAATTCGGGGGCGCTCGTATCGGGAAGCATTAATTATTCTAGAGTTCATGCCTTACCGTGCCTGTGAGCCAGTGTTGAAAGTGCTGCGTTCTGCCGTTGCTAATGCCGAACACAACGCTGGATTAGAACCATCCGAGCTAAAAATTACCCAAGCCTATGCCGACCAAGGACCAGTGCTGAAGCGCTTCCGTCCGAGAGCGCAAGGGCGAGCGTATCAGATTCGCAAGCCGACCTGTCACATCACGATCGCCGTAGCAGCTCAATAAGGAGGGAGTATCGAACGATGTTAATTGTTCGCTACTCCTACTCCCTACCCACTACTCACTACTCAACATGGGACAAAAAATTCATCCAGTCGGTTTTCGCCTCGGCGTTACCAAAGAACACCACTCTCGTTGGTTTGCCGAGCCACAGCGATATCCTGAAATTCTCCAAGAAGACTATAAACTACGGCAATACATCGAGCAGAAGCTAGGTCGTTATGCTGCCAATAATGCCGGAATTGCTGAAGTTAGGATCGAGCGTAAAGCAGATCAAATCGAGCTAGAGTTACGCACTGCTCGCCCTGGTGTAGTCGTCGGTCGTGGTGGAGCTGGCATTGAAGCCTTGCGTAACGGACTTCAAGAACTTCTGGGCAGCCAACGCCAAATTCGGATTAACGTTGTCGAAGTCGCCCAAGTTGATGCCGATGCCTTTCTAATTGCCGAGTACATTGCGCAACAGTTAGAGCGTCGCGTCTCCTTCCGCCGCGTAGTACGCCAAGCGATTCAACGCGCTCAAAGAGCTGGCATTCAAGGGATTAGAGTTCAAGTTGGCGGTCGGCTTAACGGCGCAGAGATTGCCCGTACCGAATGGACGCGCGAAGGTAGAGTGCCATTACACACCTTACGGGCAGATATAGACTACGCCTACTGTACCGCAAAAACCATTTACGGCATTTTAGGAATCAAGGTTTGGGCGTTTAAGGGAGAAATTATCCCTGGACAAGAACCACAGCCTACCCCTGGAACCAATCAACCCCGCCGCCGTCAACAGCAGCGCCGACGGCAGCAGTTTGAAGACCGTTCTAACGAAGGTTAACTGTCATTCGTCATCAAATGACAAATGACAAATGACAAATGACAAATGACGAATGACGAATGACAAACCATGCTAAGCCCTAGAAGAACAAAATTCCGCAAACAACAACGCGGACGAATGAAAGGACTTGCCACCAGAGGTAGTAACATCAACTTTGGTGAATTTGCCCTACAAGCTCAAGAACCAGCTTGGATTACCTCTCGGCAAATTGAGGCAAGCCGTCGCGCCATGACTCGCTATATCCGTCGTGGTGGGAAGATTTGGATTCGGATTTTCCCCGATAAACCAGTTACCATGCGTCCGGCTGAAACCCGTATGGGTTCGGGTAAAGGTTCGCCTGAGTTTTGGGTAGCTGTAGTTAAGCCAGGACGAATTTTGTTTGAAATCGCTGGCGTACCAGAAGCAACTGCTCGCGAAGCAATGCGGTTGGCTTCTCACAAACTACCAATTCAAACAAAGTTTATTATGCGCGAGGAGGAGCAAGTATAAGTCATGCCCCTACCTAAGATTTCAGAAGCTAGAGAATTAACCGACGAACAGTTAGCAACAGAAATTATTGCTATTAAAAAGCAATTGTTTAGCCTGCGCTTGCAAAAAGCAACCCGCCAGTTAGAAAAGCCGCACCAAATCAAGCACGCCAAACATCGGTTAGGGCAATTGCTGACGGTGGAACGCGAGCGCCAACTGGCAAACACGAATGAAGCTGAACCCGCAACAGAAGAGTAAGTAACGATGGCAGTCAAAGAAAGAATTGGCTTAGTCGTGAGCGACAAAATGCAAAAGACTGTGGTAGTTGCGGTAGAAAACCGCTCTCCTCACCCCAAGTACGCCAAAATTGTCGTGCGTACTCGGCGCTACAAAGCTCACGACGAAGAGAATAAATGTAAAGAGGGCGATCGCGTCCGCATTCGCGAAACTAGACCTCTCAGCCGTACAAAACGCTGGGAAGTGATAGAGATTCTCGATAGTCCCACCACCGCGATCGCTGCTGTAACTACCACAACGGGAGAACAACAGTGATTCAACCCCAAACCTATCTCAACGTCGCGGACAATAGTGGGGCGCGAAAATTAATGTGTATCCGCGTCCTTGGTGCTGGTAATCGTCGTTACGGGAACGTCGGCGACGTAATTATCGCCGTCGTTAAAGATGCCATTCCCAATATGGGAGTCAAAAAATCTGATGTCGTGCGAGCGGTGATCGTCCGTACCCGCAAAGGTTTGCGACGTGATAGCGGCATGAGCATTCGTTTTGATGACAATGCCGCCGTGATTATCAACCAAGATGGCAACCCCAGAGGAACGCGGGTATTTGGACCTGTAGCCAGAGAGCTGCGGGATAAAAGCTATACCAAAATCGTTTCTTTAGCGCCGGAGGTGCTGTAATGGTAAAGAGAAAAGGAGCCAAAGAAAATAAACCAGTTCGCCACAAAATGCACGTCAAAACTGGCGATACGGTACAGGTAATTTCTGGAGCAGATAAAGGTAAAGTCGGCGAAATTGTGCGATCGCTTCCAGAAAAAAGCCAAGTAATTATCAAAGGCGTAAATGTCAAGACTAAGCACGTCAAGCCCAAAGAAGAAGGGGAATCGGGTCGGATCGTTACCTTAGAATTTCCCATCCACAGTTCCAACGTCATGCACTATTCCACCAAGCAAAATGTCGCTAGCCGAATTTGCTATACCTTCAACCAAGAAGGCAAAAAAGTGCGGATGCTGAAAAAAACTGGTGAAATCATCGACAAATAATTAGTCATGGGTCATTAGTCACTAGTCATTAGTGATGAGTGATTGACAAATGACAAATATAATTCCCTGACCAAGACCAGGGTAAACAAGGAAAGACTATGGCATCGTCAAAACTCAAAAGCATATACCAAGAGAAAATTGTGCCGCAATTGGTGGAGCAATTTCAATACAAAAACCTCCATCAAGTCCCCAAGCTAGTGAAAATCACCATAAACCGAGGTTTAGGTGAAGCAGCACAAAACGCTAAAGCAATGGAATCGTCTTTGACTGAGCTAGCAACGATCGCAGGTCAAAAACCCGTAGTCACGCGAGCAAAAAAAGCGATCGCGGGCTTTAAAATTCGTCAGGGGATGCCAGTAGGCATTATGGTAACTCTGCGGGGCGATCGCATGTACGCTTTCCTCGATCGCTTTGTCAATCTTGCCTTACCTCGGATTCGTGACTTTCGCGGCATCAGTCCCAAAAGCTTCGACGGACGCGGTAACTACACCCTTGGTGTAAGAGAACAGCTAATTTTTCCTGAAGTCGAATACGACAGTATCGACCAAATTCGCGGCATGGATATTTCCATCATTACCACTGCCAATACTGACGAGGAAGGTCGTGCCTTACTCAAAGCATTTGGTATGCCCTTCCGAGATCAATAAATTCTACAAGAGGAAACGATGGCGGCTAACGACACAATTGCTGATATGCTGACGCGCATCCGCAATGCTAATATGGCGCGGCATCAGACAACAAAAATCCCTTCTACCAAAATGACTCGCAACCTTGCCAGAGTCTTACAAGAAGAAGGTTTTATCGCCCAGTTTGAAGAAGAAGCGCAAGAAGGGGTAAAACGCAATCTGGTAGTTACCCTCAAGTACAAGGGTAAAAATCGCCAGCCGATCGTCACTGCGCTCAAAAGAGTCAGCAGACCAGGACTGCGAGTTTACTCCAACCGAAAAGAATTACCGCGAGTATTAGGTGGGATTGGCATTGCTATCATCTCCACCTCGCACGGCATCATGACCGATCGCGAAGCCCGTCGTCAAGGTCTAGGTGGCGAAGTTCTCTGCTATATCTGGTAAATTCGTCACTTGTCATTTGTTATTTGTCATTTCTATTCACCAATGACCAATGACCAATGACCAATGACAAACAAGGAGTTAATCATGTCTCGAATCGGCAAACGTCCCATTAACATCCCCAGCAAAGTTACCGTCACCATTAACGGCTCCCACGTCGCTGTCAAAGGTCCTAAAGGGGAACTTGCTCGCGTCCTTCCCAGTGCCGTTACAGTGGAACAGGAAGGAGACGCAATTTTAGTCAAACGGCACGATGAATCTCGCCTCTCCCGACAACTCCACGGTTTATCCCGCACCCTAGTGGCAAACATGGTGGATGGAGTTTCGCAAGGATTCCAAAAGCGGTTGGAAATTCAAGGGGTAGGCTATCGAGCGCAACTTCAAGGACGCAACTTAGTCCTCAGTCTTGGCTACAGCCATCCCGTGCAAATCGAGCCACCCGAAGGCATCCAACTCGCCGTAGAAAACAACACGAATGTCATTGTCAGCGGCTTTGACAAAGAATTAGTTGGCAACGTCGCCGCTCAAATTCGCGACAAGCGCCCGCCAGAACCCTATAAAGGTAAAGGCGTTCGCTACGCCGGAGAAGCCGTCAGACGTAAAGCTGGTAAGGCAGGTAAGAAGTAATTATGAAGCTCAGTCGTCGAGAATCCAGGGAAAAACGGCATCGTCGGATCAGAAAAGTTGTAGTAGGCAGTACGGAACGCCCGCGCCTAGCAGTGTTTCGCTCTCACCAGCATATCTACGCTCAAGTCATAGACGATTCCCTACATCATACTTTGGTAGCTGCTTCTACTTTAGACCCAGATTTAAAATCCCTCGAATCTAAAGGAACGTGCGAAGCATCAGTGGAAGTTGGTAAATTAATTGCCCAACGCGCTAAAGCTAAAGGCATATCACAAGTTGTCTTTGACCGAGGCGGAAACCTCTACCACGGTCGAGTCAAAGCACTAGCTGACGCAGCACGGGAAGCAGGATTAGATTTTTAATTTGTTAATGGTTAATAGTTAATAGTTGATGGCGATTAACAATGAACGATTAACAATTAGCAATTAACATTTTTAGAGGCACTCAATATGGCAACAGGTCGTCGCAAAGCTAATCGAACTAAAGAAAAAGAAACGACTTTTCAAGAGCGGGTGATTCAAATCCGGCGGGTGAGTAAGGTCGTTAAGGGAGGAAAAAAACTCAGCTTCCGTGCCATTGTCGCTGTCGGTAATGAGCGCGGTCAAGTTGGGATCGGAGTAGGTAAAGCTGGAGATGTGATCGGCGCTGTGAAAAAAGGCGTAGCAGATGGCAAAAAACATCTCATTGATGTCCCATTGACCAAATCTAACTCGATTCCCCATCCAACTAATGGCACTGGTGGCGGAGCAAAAGTATTAATGCGTCCAGCCGCACCTGGAACGGGTGTAATTGCGGGGGGTGCAGTCAGAACCGTACTGGAATTAGCAGGAGTGCGGAATATTCTAGCCAAACAGCTAGGTTCCAACAACCCCCTGAATAATGCTAGAGCTGCCGTTAATGCCCTTGCTACACTCCGCACTTTTGCCGAAGTCGCAGAAGAACGCGGCATTCCAGTAGAAAAGCTCTATATCGTCTAATCGTCATGCGTCAAACCAATGACCAATGACCAATGACCAATGACCAATGACAAACTAACAAAAAAGTTATGAGACTAACTGACGTTAGACCCCAAAAAGGCTCAAAAAAACGCGCTCGTCGTCTCGGTCGAGGAGTTTCTGCCGGACAAGGTGCGAGTGCTGGCAAAGGGATGCGCGGGCAAAAAGCCCGTTCTGGTGGTGGTACTAGACCAGGATTTGAAGGCGGTCAGCAGCCCTTGTATCGCCGTCTACCTAAGTTGAAAGGCTTTCCAATTATTAATCGTAAAGAATACATTACGATTAATGTAAGCAAGCTGTCTTCACTTCCTGCTGATACGGAAGTTAACTTGTCCTCGTTAAAAGAGGCGGGAATAATTAAAGCTGCTAAAGGTTCGCTTAAAATTTTGGGAGATGGGGAATTAAACGTTGCTCTCAAGGTACAAGCGGCAGCTTTTACAGCATCAGCTAAAAGCAAGATAGAAGCAGCTGGCGGGAGTTGTGAAGTTGTTAAGTAGCTAAAGTTTTTGACTGAAGTTATTTAACGCAAATGCCTATGGCAGTAGAAAGGTAGCCGTTTATGATTAGTCGAGATAAAGCCCCAACAGCTCAAGAAACTTTCATGCAGATGGCACAAGCAGCCGGACTGAGAGGAAGGTTGCTTGTCACTATCGGTATGTTAATTTTGGCTCGCTTAGGTGTATTTTTACCTGTACCAGGAATCAACCGCGAACAGTTCGCTCAAAGCGTACAAAATAACAGTTCTATCATCGGTTTTTTAGATATCTTTTCCGGTGGCGGACTTTCAACTTTGGGGGTTTTTGCCTTAGGAATATTGCCATACATTAATGCCTCGATCATAATCCAATTACTGACAGCTGCAATCCCAGCTTTAGAGAATTTACAGAAAAATGAGGGTGAGGCAGGTAGACGACAAATTTCTCAAGTCACCCGCTACGTCGCTTTAGGGTGGGCAATTCTGCAAAGTACATTTATTGCAGCAATTTGGATCAGACCATTTGCCCTTAACCCAGGACCAGTATTCGTGATTGAAACCGCGATTGCACTCACAGCTGGTTCGATGTTTGTCATGTGGGCATCGGAACTGATTACGGAGCGCGGTGTCGGTAATGGTGCATCGCTGTTGATTTTTGTCAACATCGTTGCCTCTCTACCTAAATCCTTAGGCGATACCATTACTCTGGCACAAACTGGAGGCAGGGAAACCATCGGACGAGTCATCGTTCTATTGCTGGTATTTTTAGTCATGATTGTCGGAATTGTCTTCGTCCAAGAAGGCACTCGCCGCATCCCGATCATTTCAGCTCGTCGTCAAGTAGGACGCAAGCTTTATCTAGAGCGGAGTAGCTATCTACCTTTGCGGTTGAATCAAGGCGGTGTAATGCCAATTATTTTTGCTTCTGCCGTCCTAATTCTGCCAGCTTCACTCGCTAGGTTTACCCAAAACGAATATGTGATTAACATCTCCAATGCAATCAGTCCTGGCGGTTCTACGCCTTGGCTCTACGCCCTAGTGTACTTCGTAATGATTGTTTTCTTCAGTTACTTCTACTCCACGTTGATCGTGAATCCGGTTGACTTGGCACAGAACTTGAAGAAGATGGGTTCTAGTATTCCAGGCATTAGACCAGGTAAAGCAACGAGCGAATACGTCGAACGGGTGCTTAATCGACTGACATTTTTGGGAGCTGTTTTTCTCGGCGCAGTGGCAATTATTCCTACAGCTGTGGAAAGTGCTACCAGAGTCCCGACCTTTCAAGGATTAGGAGCAACTTCGCTGTTGATTCTAGTTGGTGTGGCAATTGACACGGCAAAACAGATTCAAACCTATGTGATCTCCCAGCGTTATGAAGGAATGGTGAAGTAGTGCCGCGATTGATTTTTTTGGGACCGCCAGGAGCAGGTAAAGGCACGCAAGCAAAACACCTTGCCAATTCCTGGCAGATCCCCCATATCTCGACTGGTGATATTTTGCGCCAAGCTATGCGCGATCGCACGCCTTTAGGAATTCAAGCTCAAGGCTACGCCGACCGAGGCGAACTCGTCCCCGACCAACTAGTAAACGATCTCGTTGCCGAACGCCTTCAGCAATCAGACGCGCAAGCGGGATGGATTCTAGATGGGTTTCCCCGCAAACTCAGCCAAGCAGTATTTTTAGACGAACTGCTGCAAAAGCTTAACCAAGGTTCTACGCGAGTGGTGAATCTAGAAGTACCAGAAGCGATCGTTGTAGATCGGTTGCTGAAACGGGCAGAAAAAGAAGGACGAGCTGACGACACTGAAGAAGTGATTCGTCGTCGCTTGGAAGTCTATCACCATGAAACTTCGCCTTTAATTGATTTCTACCGGAATCGCCAACAACTTGTCTCGGTCGATGGCAATTGCTCGATGGAAGAAGTGACGGCTCACCTGCAAACAGCAGTTCATAGCTAACTGTTGGGGATGTTTTGGGATGTGGGTAATTGGTAGTTGGTAAGAAGTTGGTGCGCGGTGCGCTCTTGTGTTGAAGCGAGCGGTGAAGCGCCTTCTGCTTCTTCAGTTCTCTTCTTCCCGACTCCCGACTGCCGATTTTCGATAAGATATATTAACAGTGGAAAAATATGTCCAAAAGCGCTAGAGCTAATTCCACAAAAAAATCAGTAGAGTTGAGGAATCAACAAGTTGTCTAAACAAGATTTAATTGAAATGGAAGGCACGGTGACAGAATCGCTGCCTAACGCTATGTTTCGCGTCGATCTGGACAACGGCTTTAACGTACTCGCCCACATCTCTGGCAAAATTCGCCGTAACTACATTAAGATTCTACCTGGCGATCGCGTGAAAGTCGAACTCACGCCATACGATTTGTCTAAAGGTAGAATTACCTATAGACTACGCAAAAAATAATTGAAGTTAATTTTTAGCAACATCCAAGTCCGAAAACTCAGTATGAGTGCTAAATTCTTGCAGAAAACTCAATCGTAGTATTATAATATAGAGTTTGTAATGTAAAAGTCATGAAAGTTAGAGCTTCTGTAAAAAGAATTTGTGAAAAGTGTAACGTTATCCGCCGTAAAGGTAGGGTAATGGTTATTTGTTCTAACCCGAAACACAAGCAACGTCAAGGCTAACTATAAAATGATGGGCGCCGATCGTCGCCATCTGGTGTTTCAGTTAACACCGTGAAAGAGTGAATATTGTTGCAGCAAAGCAAGACTAGGGAGAAACAGCGTGGCACGGATATCTGGTGTAGACCTTCCGCGAGATAAGCGGATTGAGATCGGTCTGACCTATATTTATGGGATCGGCTTAACGAGATCGAAAGAAATTTTGGCGACTACAGGTGTCAACCCAGATACCCGCGTCAAAGATCTCGGCGATGCCGATGTAGCAGCTCTGAGAAACGAGATAGAAGCAAACTATCAAGTTGAAGGAGATTTAAGGCGTTTGGAGACGATGAACATCAAACGCCTGATCGATATTGGTACGTATCGGGGTCGTCGTCATCGGATGGGCTTACCCGTTAGAGGACAACGCACTCGTACCAATGCTCGTACCCGTCGAGGCAGACGACAAACGGTAGCAGGGAAGAAAAAGGCTCCAGGGAAATAAATAACTTCCTAGAAATGTAGAGCATTTTTGAATTGAGTAGAGCAAAATTAAACCGATCGTAACCCTATGGCGCGACCAACTAAGAAAAGCGGTACGAAAAAGCAAAAACGCAACGTACCAAATGGCATGGCATACATCCAATCTACATTCAACAACAGCATAGTCACCATTACAGATCAAAATGGCGATGCGATTTCGTGGGCATCGGCTGGTTCTAGCGGCTTTAAGGGAGCGAAGAAAGGCACTCCTTTTGCCGCGCAGACTGCAGCTGAAAGTGCTGCACGACGCGCAGTTGACCAAGGTATGCGTCAGATCGAAGTCATGGTCAGCGGACCTGGAGCAGGCAGAGAAACAGCAATTAGAGCGCTGCAAGGGGCGGGATTAGAGATTACTCTAATTCGCGACATCACGCCTATTCCACATAATGGCTGTCGTCCGCCCAAACGCCGCCGAGTATAAACTCAAATGTCCAAAAAAATGTGGAAATTTCTGCAACCTGCGCGTTCGTCCAGTGGGCGATCGCGTTATCTTGTCCCAAAAGTCAGCTAGAAACTGAAACGGCGGAACAGATAAATCAACTCAGAAATTCAGGGAAAAATTCAGGCATGTAACTCAGGCAAGCGGTTGCTATGCCAATTTATAGGAGCTAACAATAGGGGAGGTTACTCCGTGGCGCAATTTCAAATCGAATGTGTTGAGTCTATTACGCAGGAGAATCGGAGTCAATATAGTAAGTTCGTCTTGGAACCTCTCGATCGCGGTCAAGGAACGACAGTAGGTAACGCCTTAAGGCGAATTTTACTCTCTAATCTAGAAGGTACAGCAGTCACAGCCGTCCGAATTGCAGGCGTAAGCCATGAATTTGCTACAATTCCTGGCGTGCGCGAGGACGTAATGGAAATTCTGATGCAGATGAAAGAAATCGTCCTCAGAAGCCACTCCTCGCAAGCCGTAACTGGTCGATTGCTCGTCCACGGGGCTACTACAGTTACTGCGGCTCATTTCGATCTACCAGCAGAAGTAGAAATTATCGACCCCAATCAGTACGTAGCTACCCTAGCAGACGGGGCGAAATTAGAAATGGAATTTCGGGTCGAACGGGGAAAGGGTTATCGCACGGTCGAACGAGGGCGCGACGAAGCTACGTCCATCGATTACCTACAAATTGACTCGATCTTTATGCCAGTTCGTAAGGTCAACTACAGCGTTGAAGATGCGCGGGTAGACGGTTCGCTGCAAAAAGATCGGTTGATTATGGAAATTTGGACAAACGGTAGCCTAACACCGCAAGAAGCCCTTTCTTCTGCCGCAAATATTCTCGTTGACCTGTTCACCCCCTTAAAAGACATCTCGCTGGCGGCGATGAAAGACGAAATTCCCGCCGACGAAGACCCGACTAGTCAGATTCCAATTGAAGAACTGCAACTTTCCGTCAGGGCTTACAACTGTCTCAAACGAGCGCAGGTGAATTCGGTAGCTGACTTACTAGACTATACCCAAGAAGATCTACTAGAAATTAAGAACTTCGGTCAGAAGTCAGCGGAGGAAGTGATCGAAGCGTTACAGAAGCGTTTAGGCATTACCTTGCCGCACGAGAAATCTTCCAAACCTACCTGAAATACTCTTTGAAAGAAGGATGTAGCAATCCATCCTTCACCCCCGATCCTACCCTACGGGAAGGGCTTCACCCTACATCCTTTTACAATCATGCGTCACCGCAATAGCATTAAAAAACTTAGTAAACCAGCAGACCAACGCCGCGCCCTACTAAGAGCGCTGACCACCGAACTACTCAGACACGGACGAATTACCACTACTAAAGTAAGAGCAAAGGTCGTACAGTCTGAAGCAGAAAAAATGATTACCCTAGCTAAAGATGGCTCTTTAGCAGCTCGTCGTCAAGCTATCGGATATATCTACGATAAGCAACTCGTACACGCTCTATTCGAGCAAGTCCCCGATCGCTATGGTAGCCGCGCTGGTGGTTACACTCGCGTTTTACAAACGATACGCCGTCGGGGCGACAATGCAGAAATGGCAATTATCGAACTCGTTTAAAATACTGTGGCGCTTTGGAAATGGCTGTTTGGCAACCGGAATTGACAAGTAGAGTCGCCCTGGTAATTCAATACCTGGGGACTCGTTTTCATGGATGGCAGCGACAGCCGCAGCAGCGTACGGTTCAGGAAGAAATAGAAATTGCGATCGCTAATGTCCTGGGTTATCCAATTGTCATTCATGGAGCAGGCAGAACGGATGCTGGAGTTCATGCTGCTGCCCAAGTTGCTCACTTTAATGTAGTTGATTGTCCGATTCCAGCCTATCGCTGGGCAGCAATTCTCAACAGTCGTCTGCCAGAAGATATCTTAATTCGCGCTTCGGCTGAGGTGAGCTTGGATTGGCACGCCCGCTTTTCTGCTAAGTGGCGGCGCTATCGCTACACTCTCTACACCGACCCCCGACCGAATTTATTTGCCAAAGCTTTTAGCTGGCACTATTATCACGTACCTCTAGATGAATCATTAATTCAAGCAGCATTAAAACCTCTACTCGGCAACCACCATTTAGCAGCTTTTCATCGGGCGGGTTCTAGTCGCGCTCATTCTTGGGTAGAAGTACAAGCAGCGGAATGCCATCGTCAAGGTTCGTTTGTGCAAATTGAATTGCAGGCAAATGGCTTTTTGTACGGCATGGTGCGGCTATTACTGGGATTGCTGGTTCAAGTGGGCAGTGGACAGCGATCGCTAGCTAATTTTACCGAGATTTGGCAGCAGCAACGCCGCGCTGAAGTCAAGTACGCCGCTCCTGCTGCTGGCTTGTGCCTGCTACGAGTTGGCTATACTGAATTTCCTTTTCCTGCTGAAGTTTGGTATGATACGCAACCCCAATTTTTCTTACCAGACGTAACCGCTGCCCCAACAGAACAGACAGAGCCGATTTCTACTCCATCCTACATAGCATCTGCTCTACTTTCTCAGGCTGCCGCACAAACATGAACCCAAATTATTTCAAGTAAATTATTTTAGGGTAAATATTCCAGTAGATTATTTCAGGATAGTAAAACCACCATGACCAAAACCTACATCCCCCCTCAAAATATGATTAATCAGCAGTGGTATCTGGTCGATGCCGCTGACCAACGCTTAGGCAGGCTCGCCACTGAAATTGCTAATATTTTGCGAGGCAAAAATAAGCCAGAATTTACCCCACATATGGACACTGGTGATTTTGTCATCGTTGTTAACGCTGAGAAAATTAAAGTCACAGGGAAAAAACGCAGTCAAAAACTTTATCGCCGTCATTCTGGAAGACCTGGCGGGATGAAAACCGAAACCTTTGCTCAACTTCAAGCACGGATACCAGAGCGCATTGTAGAACAAGCTGTTAAAGGTATGCTGCCAAAAAATAGCTTGGGCAGACAACTCTTTACTAAGCTCAAAGTCTACGCTGGTGCAGAACATCCCCATCAAGCGCAACAACCAGAAGCAATTAAAATTCAAACCATCCCAGGAGACAAGTAATGCAAGCAACACAAACCCCTGCCACTAACGGGCGAGTCATGTACTGGGGTACAGGACGACGCAAAGCGTCTGTAGCTAGAGTTCGTCTAGTTCCAGGTAACGGTCAACTCGTCGTCAATGGTAAAGCTGGCGACTTATATTTTCAATTCAATGCCAGCTACCTTGCAGCCGCTAAAGCACCTCTAGAGACGCTAGGTCTAGAGAACGAATACGACATTCTCGTAAACGCTCACGGCGGCGGCTTAACCGGACAAGCCGATTCAATTCGTTTAGGAGTTGCCCGCGCCCTTTGTCAATTGGAGCCAGAAAATCGCTTGCATCTGAAGAAAGAGGGTTATTTGACTCGCGATCCCAGAGCTAAAGAACGGAAGAAATACGGCTTACATAAAGCACGGAAAGCTCCTCAATTCTCGAAGCGATAAATTGGTAATGGGTAATGGGTAATTGGTAGTTGCCTATTACTTACTAGCTATTACCAGCCAAAAGCTACAATAAGATTAGAAAATTAGGAAAAAAAGATGGCAAAACCAGATATTCATCCGCAGTGGTATCCCGAAGCTAAGGTTTACTGCAACGGGGAACTAGTAATGACTGTTGGTTCGACTAAGCCAGAACTCCACGTTGATGTCTGGTCTGGCAATCACCCGTTCTATACTGGAACTCAAAAGATTATCGATACTGAAGGGCGCGTAGAACGCTTCTTGAGAAAATACGGCATGATGGATCCCTCCCAAGCAGGCAATACAGAAGGAAAGCCCAAGAAGAAGTAGCGCGGTCAGTTCAATTTTGGATTTTAGATTTTGGATTTAAGTTAGAAAAATCTGAAGTCTAAAATTTTTGTATATGACCCAATCTACTATTTGCTGAGCGATCGCGACTATGGCGGAACCTTACCTGCTAAATAAGCTCAAATCAGTCGAGCAAACCTACAATGAATTGACTCGTCGCCTTGCCGACCCAGATATCGCTACCGACCCGGTAGAGATGCATCGGGTCGCGAAGGCTCGTTCTTCTTTTGAAGAAGTCGTCAATACTTATGAAACTTGGAAAACCGCTCAGGAAGAGCTTAAAGGAGCGCGTCAAGTTTTAAAAGAAGCAGCTAGCGATCCAGAGTTGCAAGAAATGGCAGCTTTGGAGGTGCAGGAATTAGAAACTAAATTAGAGCAGCTAGAAGCTCGCTTGAAGGTTTTACTGCTACCCCGCGACCCGAACGATGACAAGAATATTATGTTAGAAATTCGGGCAGGTACTGGTGGCGATGAAGCGAGTATCTGGGCTGGAGATTTAATTAGAATGTATTCCCGCTATGCCGAAACTCAAAACTGGCGCGTCAAGCTAGTGAGCGAATCTCTGGCAGAAATGGGCGGATTTAAAGAAGCAGTGCTAGAAATTCAGGGCGATTCTGTCTACAGCAAACTCAAGTTTGAAGCAGGGGTTCACCGCGTTCAGCGCGTACCAGTCACGGAAGCAGGGGGACGAGTTCACACATCTACTGCTACTGTCGCGGTGATGCCAGAAGTGGATGACGTAGAAATTCACATCGATCCGACTGAGATTGAAATGAAAACAGCTCGCTCTGGCGGTGCTGGCGGTCAAAATGTTAACAAGGTGGAGACAGCGGTAGACTTATTCCACAAACCAACGGGAATTCGGATTTTCTGTACGGAAGAACGCAGCCAGTTACAAAACAAAGAACGGGCAATGCAAATCTTGCGAGCTAAATTGTACGAAATGAAGCTGCGGGAACAACAAGAAGCTGTTACTTCCATGCGGCGATCGCAAGTTGGAACGGGTTCGCGATCGGAGAAGATTCGCACCTACAACTACAAAGATAATCGGGTCACAGACCATCGTTTGGGACAGAATTATTCTCTGAACCCAGTCCTAGAAGGCGATATAGAAATAATTATTCAAGATTGCATCGCTCAAGATCAGCAGGAACAGTTAGCAGAGTTAGCTGCATCGAGTGCGGGTGCGTAGAGAGCGATCGCGCTTGGATTGATACGGTAAAATATGATGGCATAATCCTTCCTAAGTTTAGGGAGGGTTAATTTTTTGGTATGTGAGACTAGGCAGGGAAGCTCCCCGTGATGGGAAAATGCGATCGCGCTTTGGAATTTGTGGAGGGAGGAAGTGCGATTGCAATCTATATCAATTTTCTTTTGATTACCATATATTTGTAGGGACGCACATCTGTGCGCCCCCACAGATTTGGTATCCTATCCAATCGACAACGGCTATATTACTTTAAAGCAGAATTAGTTGGATTGTCTAAATCGTGAAGCCAATTAAAAGGATTATTTATGATGTACTGCTGAATTTTATTTAAAGAAGCTTCATTGCGAATAACTCGTTCATAATAATTTCGTTGCCAAACTGATATTTTAGGAGTCTGGCGTATTTCGTTAATTTGCTTTGTAGTGGTAGATTTAAATCCAGCAATCAATGACGACAGAGAACGCGGTTTTCGACGTAGGGGCGCACAGTTGTTGTGCGCCCCTGAATCTAGTATTCTTACAGAAGATGTGAATATAACAATTGCATGTATGTGATTAGGCATGATAACCCATTCATCTAATTCAATTCCTGGTCGAATTGTGGGCGATCGCAAACATTCTTCAGCTACTATACATCCAACTTTATTCAAGCGCATTTGACAATCCATAACTTCGCCAAATATACATTCTTTTTGGTAGGTACAAATGGTAATAAAGTAAGCACCTGCTTGAGAATAATCATAACCACGTAAACGAATAGACTGACGGCGATGAATTTTGGAATTATACGAGGTCATTATTAGCTTTTTTCATTGGATGTAATACATGGCTTGTAGGGGCGCACAGCTGTGCGCCCCTACAATATGCCCGCAGTAATTTATTAAACATAATCTCGATCGCTCGACTTTATATAAGCTTTTAGTTACCTTCATTCAAAGCTCAAATTCTCTAAGTTTATAGCGTGTAAATTAAGAAAATATTTAGTGATTCTTGGCAGTACGCAAAACATATTTGTAGGGGCGCACAGTTGTGCGCCTGGTTGTATATGAATAAAAATAGGAGTATTTTGTGATTCCAATTATTCTTGGTGCTATTGCTTTAGGTACTACAGCTTTTGGTGGGCTTGCGTGTGTCGCAGGTATGGCTGATATGGATCTAGCAAAAAAAATTGGTGAACGCGCTCAAAAACGCTACAAAAGTAAAGTTAGTCAATTGCAAGCAGACTGGGAAACTGCTAACCAGATAGCAGAGGAGTACAGTCAACTTCAGATTGATATCAAAATGTGCACAGTTGGACGTTTTGTTGATTTTATCGAGCGGCGAATTGGTCAGCAAGCTTCGCAAAGCGATCGGCAGATTTTAGAAGGACTAGAAATTTCAATTCAGCAGCTCAAACAGTATCAAGTTATGGCTATAGAGGCTGAAGAGTGGGTTAAAGGCGGTTTATCAGCAGCAGTTACAGGTGCAGCAGTAAGTTCTGGGACAATTACACTTGCAAAGTCTGTAGGAACAGCTACAGTAACAAGATTCTTTGGTTTGTGGACTACTGAAGTAGGTATCTCATCGCTTGGTGGAGCTGCTGCTAGAAATGCAACAATAGCATGGTTAGGTGGTAGTAGTATGGCTGTTGGAGGTTTTGTTTTGGGAGGTCTGACACTGGGTCCTGCCTTAATGATCGGTGGTTTTCAATTAGCGGGTAAAGCAGAGGAAGCTTTAACCAAAGCACGGAAGTATGAAGCTGAAGTAAACACGGCAATAGCTCAATTTGACGCAGCAAGAGACTTTCTTCAACAAGCAAGGCGGCAAATTTTTGAGTTAGAGGATTTGGTTAAATTGCTTAACGATCGAGCTGTTCTAGGTCTTAATGAACTTGAATCATTGCCATCATTTAACAAAGATAGGGATGCTTGTAAATTTCAGCAGCTAGGGCTTTTAATAAAAGCACTTACAGAAATTATAAAAACACCTGTTTTAGACAAAAAAGGACTATTGAATCAGGATGCCGTGACTGTCCACGCTAAGTACCGTTATCTAGGAGTTTAGTAAAAATGCCTTTGCAATATATTGGCGCAGTATTAACTGCGCTTGAAGCAGCACAATGTTTATCTGGCATTGTTTCAGATTATCAGCAAGTTACAGAACAACAAGAAATTAGGCGGCGTGAAATTACAGCTTGGGAGAGAACGACGTTTATAGGGACAGCGGTTTCAGCGTATATAAACTACAAAGAAATTACCGAACAAGAGCAGACAAAGCGGCGTGAAATTGAAGCGTGGGAAAAAACTACTATCGCGAAAATTAACGCTCAGCGAGCAATATTGATAGGATATCTCGATCGCTCGTTTGATGAACGAGCAGAAAATTTTCGGGCTTTGTTCAATGTAGTCGATCGCGCAATTACAACAGGCAATAACGAGCAACTAGAAGTAGCCTTACGTTCAATTACAGAAATAGCGAAATCAAGCCCATTCAAAGAATTTACTAATTTAGCTTCAGTAAAAGCGGCGCTAGACGATCCAAATCACGAATGGGCATTTTGATAAACGTATTGAAATAATACAGATTTTGTATGGACGCACGATGGATATTTTGAAATAATACATATCTTGTAGGGGCGCACAGCTGTGCGCCCCTACATCATTTATGCGCCCGTACATCTATGCGCCCTAACTGATTTATTACCAATACGAATAAATTTGACGTTGGAAATTCCGATCGCTGTTTTCAATACCACAGTTAAAGCGATCGCCTCCTTCCCATCCAACTAACCTAAAACTACTGCTGAATCTCTCCCCGTGCTAGACGTGTTTCGTACTCTTCTGGATTCCTTGAATAATCTGATAAATCTGAAGTGCTAATTTTCAATGCTTCCGTAGATTGCATCCATAGAGCCGAGCGAGTGTTATCTTTGTCTAGTCGCAAAGAGTCTACAAAATGACTTACTTCCTTAACAAGCGGTTCTGGCAGTTGGAGAATTTTGGAAATTGTCTCATCATACAAGCTCATTTGTTTTTCCTTGTTTGAATCAATTGATGCACCGAATTTGCGTACCAACAGCCTAATGAAGATAATTCAATATAGAGGTGTGAGGGCTGCGCGTCAATCATGTTAGTCATCTTAGGTGACTTCAACCCAGAAATTAAGATTCTCAAAATCTTTCCTCTGTCTTGAAGAACGCACCCTACATTTCGCCATTAAATTTTGTTACGATGTCGATGAAGCGATCGCCCTTGGAGATACTGAATGCTGCGACTGGAACACATTAGTAAAATTTATCCTACTGGTGAAGTCCTGAAAGATGTGAATTGGGAAGTCAAAGCAGGCGATCGCATCGGTTTAGTAGGTGTCAACGGAGCAGGCAAGTCTACCCAACTGAAAATAATTGCTGGAGAGATTGAGCCAACCACTGGAGAGGTGATTCGTCCTGCTAGTTTACACATAGCATACTTAACCCAAGAATTTGAAGTAGATCCAACTCGTACTGTAAAGGAAGAATTCTGGCGCGCCTTTGTTGCGGCAAACGAAGTTCATGAAAGTTTGACAAAAGTACAACATCAGTTAGAAACCGCAACACCCGAAGAATTAGATAAACTTCTGCGACAAATGGATCGCTTCCAGCGCCAGTTTGAAGCTTTGGATGGTTACAGCTTGGAGGCGCAAATCGATAAAATCTTGCCAGAGCTGGGATTTGAACCAGGAGATGGCGATCGCCTTGTCAGCGCTTTTAGTGGCGGTTGGCAGATGCGAATGAGTTTGGGAAAGATTTTACTACAAAAACCCGATTTGTTACTTCTAGATGAACCAACTAACCATTTAGATTTAGAAACTATTGAGTGGTTGGAAAATTACCTGAAAGGGTTAATTACACCGATGGTAATTGTCTCGCACGATCGCGAATTTCTCGATCGCCTTTGCACTCAAATTGTCGAAACTGAAAGGGGAGTTTCTACAACATATTTAGGCAACTATTCAATTTATTTGCAACAAAAGTTTGAAGCGAAGGAAGCACAACAAAGTGCCTACGAACGGCAACAGAAAGAACTTGATAAACAGCAAGCTTTTGTCGATAAATTTAGAGCTAGTGCTACTCGCAGTACGCAAGCAAAAAGCCGCGAAAAACAATTAGATAAAATCGAGCGTGTCGAAGCACCGATATCTGACTTAAAAACCCTGCATTTTCGCTTTCCACCCGCACCCCGTAGCGGACGAGAAGTGGTGAAAATTCAAGATTTAACCCATATATATGACGACAAAATCTTATTTTTAGGTGGAAACCTCTTAATAGAAAGAGGCGATCGCATTGCTTTTCTCGGTCCCAATGGTGCGGGTAAATCTACATTACTGCGTCTGATTACGGGAATGGAGGAGCCGACAGAAGGAGCTGTCGAACTGGGTGCTCATAACGTGATTCCTAGCTATTTTGAGCAGAATCAAGCAGAAGCCTTAGATTTAAACAAAACCGTCATGGAAACGATCCATGATGAAGTTCCCGACTGGACGAATGAAGAAGTTCGCACGTTGTTAGGAAGATTTTTATTTAGCGGCGACACGGTATTTAAAAAAGTTGCAGCCTTAAGTGGAGGCGAAAAAGCCCGTCTTGCCTTAGCAAAAATGCTGCTACGTCCGGCAAATTTATTAATTTTAGATGAGCCGACAAATCATTTAGATATTCCAGCGAAAGAAATGCTGGAAGAAGCAATTCAAAACTACGATGGTACGGTACTGATCGTTTCTCACGATCGCTACTTCATCTCTCAAGTTGCCAACAAAATTATTGAAATTCGCGATGGAGAATTTCGAGTTTATTTGGGAGATTACCATTACTACCAAAACAAATTAGCAGAAGAACGAGAACAGGAAAGACAAGCTGCGATTGCTACCGAGCAAGCTGCTAAAAAAGCCGTCAAAGCCGCTAAAGCTGCCGCTAAGAAAGGGAGTAGGGGTTAGAAAAAAAGACAAGGGAGACAAGGGAGCATTCGGAATTACAATCCAAAATCCAAAATTCCCTCACTCCTCACTCCTCACTCCTCACCCCTTCCAGAAGGCGATCCCCATTAGAAAAGCTGAAAGATATAGTAGAGAAAATGACAAAATCAGCAAAAAAACCCTTGCAGAGACGATCGGTAGTGGTATCATGACGGGTGAGTTAACAAAAGTAAAGGGTAACATCGTATGACCCAAGCACCTGTTGCTCCCGTGGTGCTAGTGATATTAGACGGATGGGGTTATCGCGAGGCAGCAGACGGTAACGCGATTTCATCTGCAAAAACTCCTGTAATGGATAGCCTCTGGGCAGTTTATCCCAGAACTCTAATTCGCACTTCAGGCAAAGCAGTAGGGTTGCCAGAGGGTCAAATGGGCAACTCGGAAGTCGGACACCTGAATATTGGTGCAGGGCGAGTTGTACCGCAAGAATTAGTCAGAATTACAGACGCGGTCGAAGATGGTTCAATTGGGCAGAACGCAGCGATCGCCCGGTTGTGCCGAGAAGTCAAAGACAGAGGCGGTAAATTGCACCTAATCGGCTTATGCTCGGAAGGTGGGGTACACTCCCACTTAAGCCACTTGTTAGGATTGCTAGACTTAGCGAAGGCGCAAAAGCTCGCTCAAGTATGCATCCATGCAATTACAGATGGACGCGATACAGCACCTACAGAAGGCTTGGAAGCTCTCGAACAGATTCAAGAACACGCAGATTCAATTGGTGTTGGTCAGATCGTCACTCTAAGCGGTCGTTACTACGCAATGGATCGCGATCGCCGTTGGGATCGCGTTAAACGTGCTTACGATGTGATGACTCAAGACGGTGTAGGCGACGGGCGATCGGCAGTTGAGGTCTTACAAGCTTCCTACGATGAGGGAGTCACTGATGAATTTGTCATCCCTATACGGATCGCTCCAGGAGCAGTAGAACCAGGTGATGGCGTACTCTTTTACAATTTTCGCCCCGATCGCGCCAGACAGCTCACTTATGCTTTTGTCAAGCCAGACTTTGACGGCTTTGAACGGCAGCAGATCGAGCCTTTATCATTTGTCACGTTTACGCAATACGACTCTGAATTGTCGATCCCTATAGCTTTTGAGCCACAAAATCTGAACAATATTTTAGGCGAAGTCATCGCTCACCACGGACTGAAACAATTTCGTACCGCAGAAACAGAAAAATACGCCCACGTTACCTACTTTTTTAATGGCGGCTTAGAAGACCCATTTGCAGGTGAAGATCGGGAAATGGTAATGAGTCCGATGGTGGCGACCTACGACAAAGCGCCAGCCATGTCAGCTGAAGCGGTGACTGATGTAGCGATCGCCGCGATCGAGCAACAAGTTTACTCCCTGGTAGTCATTAACTATGCAAACCCTGATATGGTAGGTCATACAGGTGATATAGGTGCGACTGTAGAAGCAGTTGAAACTGTCGATCGCTGTTTGGGACATTTATTGGAAAGTATCGGTCAAGTAGGAGGCACGGCATTAGTCACAGCCGATCACGGTAACGCTGAATCCCTCCGCGACGAACAGGGAAATCCTTGGACGGCACACACGACTAATCCAGTCCCCTTCATTTTAATTGAAGGTGAAAAAGCGAAGATCCCGGGTTACGGTACAGAGGTAGCGCTTAGGAGTGACGGCAAGCTTGCCGATCTCGCGCCGACGATTCTAGAAATCTTGCAGCTTCCCCAACCAGCCGAGATGACTGGTCAATCTTTAATTGCTCCAGCTAAGTATGAAGTACAATCTTCCCGTACTCCTGTCAGAATGGGCTGGTAAAGTTAAATAAGTAAGCAAGTAAGCTATACTTTTTTTGCGCTATCTGAGCTAATTCGCACTATGACAGTTACTACAGTTCTTGAAGCTATCTGGGCATTTTCTGCCGTGGGTTTGATTGTTTTGGTATTACTGCACAGTCCCAAAGGTGATGGGATCGGTGCGATCGGCGGTCAGGCACAGTTATTTAGTAGTACCAAAAGTGCCGAAACAACGCTGAACCGCGTTACATGGGCATTGGTAGTAACGTTTTTAGGTTTAACAGTAGTTTTAAGTGCTGGTTGGTTGAATAGATAAGTTGTAGAGGCGTTCCCGGGAACGCCTCTACAACTTATCTATAGTCGAGCGCGAAACTTAGAACTGAAAATTTTTGAACTTTGCCGTTGTGACAATACGCTGTCATAAAGCTGCTCTAGCCGATCGATATTCTGACTCAGGGTATAGCGCTCTAATACTCGCTGTCGCGCTTTTTGCCCTAGTAAGATGGTAAGTTCTGGATGATCTTGAAACAAAGGTAGCAGAGTTGATAATTGTGACGTGACGCGCCTGGGAGTGAGAACTACACCAGCGCCATTCTCTAACACTTCCCCATCTGCACCTACATTTGTAGCTAAACATGCCAGACCACAAGCCATTGCCTCTAACAAAGAAATTGACAATCCTTCTACCAAAGACGGCAAAACAAACACATCGCTACCACGCAAAATCTCCAACCGTCGATTTTCATCGGCAATATATCCCAGCCAGTAAATGCCAAATTCTGCGCTGTAGAAAGGTCGTAAAGAAGCAGTAAGGGAACCATCACCTACCATGAGCAATTTACTACTAGGTTTCATATCCGCTTGCTTCCAGGCGCGAAGCATTGCTTCGATATTTTTTTCCGCAGCAATTCGACCTTGATAGACGAATAGTCGTTCGGCGTGGAATTCTTGCTTGATACGTGAAGTCCCAGGACTATATTTCTCTACGTCTACGCCGTTGGGGATCACTGCTACTTTGTCAGCAGTCAAACCCATTTTGGCAAACAACTCTCGCTGGACTTCCGAAAAGACAATAACGCGATCGTAGTTGATCAAAAATGGGGCATACAGTTGATATGCCAGCAATTGAGTTCCCGATACGAGTTTTGCTCCTTTACCAGCATAGGGAGTATGGAAAGTTGCCACAAGGGGCAAATTCAGCTCCTCGCAAATCTCTGGCAGGATGAAATCTAGGGGAGATAGCGTTAAAGATGCATGAACTAAATCAGGTTTTAACTCCCGTAGCGACTGAGTTAAAACCTTTGTTGCCCCTAAAGTCGGGATTGTATAGACTTGAGACTTATAGAAGAAGGGTAGAGGGACTTCTGGGCAGTCGGGCCAATTATCCCGCTTAGCTTCTTCTTCTTCTTGAGCGAAGTGAAGAAAACTAACCTGATTTCCTCGGTCTAGCAAGGCATTAGTAACTTCTCGACTGTAAGTAACATTGCCACAAAAGGGTGATTTTTTTCCAATCCAGGCAATATGCATTCGGTTGCGGCTCGATTTTCCGATCTAGTGAGAGACTTAGGGAGTCGGGAGTAGGGTGTGGGGTGTGGGGTGTGGGGTATAGGGTGTGGGGGAGCCAGTGCGGTGCGGGGGTTTCCCCCGTTGTAGCAACTGGCATTGTGGGGTGTGGGGTGTGGTGAGTCAATTCTCTCCCTCAGCTCCCTCAGCTCCCGATCGCTCCCTCAGCTCTCTTTCCCCTGCTCCCTGCTCCCTGCTCCCTGCTCCCTTAATTCCCCACAAAGCCTCTCGTTGATAACTAACTAACAATCTGGGTCTCTGTACGGCAAATATACCAGGTTAAGAGACCTCCTGCGATCGCGATTACAGCTAAACTTAGAAAAACTGCCTGTAAACCAATTAATGTCTCTGCTAAGCCAGCCAGTGCTAGCGGTAGAGATAAAGCAATATTAATGGCGTTATTTTGGAGACCAAAGACTTTACCATGCATGTCAGGCGGAGTCTCTTTTTGAATTGTGGTCTGCATGGGGATCGCTACTAAGGCAGCACAAGCCCCTAGCAGCGCAATCAATGCTAAAGCAAACCACAGTTGTTGGGAGAACATCGATAGCCCGACTAAGGAGGCTGCTACGCCCGCAGAACCCCACAAACTTAACTGAGCGTGGGCAAAGCGTTGACCGAATTGACCGAGGAGAGTCGCACCAGAGGCAATTCCAACTCCGCCAGCCGCTAACAAAAAGCCAAATTGAGAAGACTTTAACCCTGGAATGACTTCTGCTAGCCGCACGGCAAGCACGGTTAGAGCGGCAAAGATGGAAAATAGAATGATTAGCTGGAGGAGGGCATTGCGAACGCGACGATTGTGTTTGAGATAGCTGAGTCCATCACGTAGATCTTGCAAAACGTGGGGCGGTTCTCGATCGCTGTCGGGTAGGCTCTCGCCAGTTTTGAGCAGAAATAAAATCAGTCCGGCGATCGCGTAACTCCCGCCAACAACGATCTCCTTACCCATACCCGTACCGATCCCAATGCGATCGGTAATTGTATCGGCGATCGCCAGTAATGGTTCTCCTACCGCAAATCCCACAACCACCAAAGCCATCATTGTCGTGGTGTAAAGCGAGTTAGCTGATAGTAAGTGTCTTCGCTCCACGACTAAAGGAATTGCTGCTTGTTCAGCTGGAGCAAAGAACTGTGTCAGTGTCGAGATCGCAAACGATAATCCTAAAAGAATCGCAAAGCCTACGGGCAAATTAAAAATTGAATGCCAGTCTTGCGTGAACCATAACAAAAATGGGACTGACAACACAAAAATGCCCCGTAGCAAGTTTGTCACTACAAGTACAATCTTTTTCGACCATCGATCGACAAATACCCCTGCAACTGAGCCAAATAAGACTGCGGGGATGGTAAAAGCCATCATAATCGCCGAAACCCACCCGCTGATACTTTGATCGCTGGCTTGAAAGCGACTAGAAATGATAGCGATCGTCATCACTAAATAAACTTTATCGGCAAGTTGAGAAAAGACTTGACCGCTCCATAAAGAGAGAAAATTGCGGTTGCGCAAAACGGGCAAAAATCCTTGTGGCTCTTCAGATGGTGGCTCATCTCCACGCACTTGAAAATTGCCGTTTGAGCCACCCGACTCCGTGGCGATCGCGCTATCTTGACTTGCTGGCGTTTTTGTCATTACGCCATTTCTGACAGTTTCATTTAACTGCTCTATTTTTGGCAGCTTGTCATCTGCCTCTCCCATAGAAAATTCGCTTTTTTCTTGAGTGTATGTTTTTTCTGGAATATTTGTGCTTTCAGCTACAGAATTATGAGATATTTGCTTTTTACTAGATAGATATTTGGGCGTAGATGGCGTAGACCGCGAATTAGCAGCGTGACCTCCAACTTGACTTCTGAGGGAATTAGCCTGAGAAGAGGATGGCTTGGTATTTCTTGTATCTAAATCAAACGGTTGCATGATCTTCTGTTAAAGGACTCGGCAGGGAAGCGAAATAACTATCGATCAGGGCAGCTGACCGAATGGGGCGACCGAAGTGATACTGTACGTACTGACGCAAAATGCGTTCGATTGATAGCCAGTTATGGCGATCCAGAACGGCGATCGCAGGTAGATTAGCCTGAGACAGCTGTTGTAATAGAGTTAGTTCTGCGGCATTTATCCGCCGATCGAGTACGAGTTTCTCTTGCTTGTGGGCGATCGCCCGATAAGCCGTACCCATCGCCTCTGCCACTCTGCCCGTGGGTGGCAAAATATTAGTATTAGTAACATCAGGTTTTATGGATTTGTTGCGATCGCTGTTTTTCCCTGTAGCTGTTGCATTTTCCCAAGCAGACAAATTTACCGTTCCCCCTGCTGAGGTACTAAATCCTACTTGCCAGTCGGGAGTAGAAAAATCTGGAATCAGGGAATTTGCCGTTAAAGAACAAGCTTGAACTTGGGGCGCAACTCCTGCCAAAGCCAACAGGTGAAACGCTGCATGGCATAAGTGAGCTAAAGTCGAAGATCCCGCAGATTTAGGCAATTGCTCCAGGCGTTTGAGATGCTCGTTGAGCAAGAAAAATAATTCAGTTTGGGGTTGTTCGCTCAAAGCTTGACACATCGCCATTTCTGCCAAATACTGGCTAGCTGCGAGCTTACCTAAGTCTTGACTCAGAGCAGGGTATGACTCTATGGTCTCAGCTTGAGTAATCTTATCGAGCGATCGCCCCTGAGCAATCAATAATTCGTTGACGACAAACAACCCACTTCTACCACCAATCTTTGAATTTTGCTTTCTCACCCCAGGCGCAACAGCTCGGATCAAACCAAACTCCTGAGTCAAAATCGTCAGCAACCGATCTGCCTCACCCAAAGGCATACTCTTTAAATTAATTCCAGTGGCTTTGTAGGTACGACTCATAACTAGGGGCTAGGGGCTGGGGAAGAAGAGAGCTGAGGGAGCGATCGGGAGCGATCGGGAGCTGAGGAAGAAAAACTATTTCTAACTCCTGACTCCTGACTTCTGACTCCTGGCTCCTGTTCACTGATAACTGCCTTTTTCCAGGTTATCGCGCTGGCGGAGTAGATCGACGCTGCGAGATGTACCCAATCGCGTCGCCCCTGCCAATATTAGCTCTATTGCCTGGTCTATAGTGCGAATTCCTCCCGATGCTTTAATACCGACTCGTTCCTTAGCAACTTCTTTAAGTAAACGCACGTCTGCCACTGTTGCACCCCCATTCCATCCCGTACTTGTTTTGAGAAACGCTGCCCCCGCATCCATACATATATCTGCGGCAAGTCGTTTTTCTGCCTCTGTCAGAAGGGTGGTTTCTAAAATAACTTTGACTGTTTGCCCCGTTTCTTCGCAAATTTCGGCTATTTCTCGGTGCAGTGCTTCTGTTTTCTCAGCTTTAAGCCAGCCCAAATTGATGACGACATCTAATTCAGTCGCCCCGCTATCGGCTGCTTCTTGCGCTTCGTATAACTTCACGGCTGATGTCGTGGCTCCGGTAGGAAAGCCAATCACCGTGCAAACTTTTGGTTTTTTGCCGTAGAGCAATTCTGCTGCTTGCCGCACGTAGACGGGGTTGATACAAACTGCGGCAAATCCAAATCTGTCTGCTTCCATACACCACTGTTCCACTTGGGCGGGCGTTGCCGTCGGGATCAGCAAGGTATGGTCGATTAATGGGGCAATGTCAATCTCGCGGTAGTCTGCTGCTGCCACCATCACGTATGCTCTCAGTCACCTCTGTTTTAAGTTTTATCAGAATTCCGAGACATTATTTAAAGTTTTTTTAATTTAAAGTTTTTGACTGGCACGATCGCCCATACTCTCGGCTAGCGCGAAACAAATAGCCTACCAATTCTAGTCAACAATACCGACAACGACACTCATTCTCTTCGCTTCTGTCTTAACCTTGGCGCGATCGCATTTGCCGCTACGCCATAAATTCGCGCTGCTTGAGTCATATTGAGTTGAAGTAGGCGATCGCTCCCCAGTTGTTGTGTTTCTTTTGGTTTAACTGGAACTACTCCTAAAACGCGGAGAATTTCTCTAGCAATTGCCTGCGCTAAAAGCGGTGGTACAGAATTTCCTACCTGGCGAAAACCGTGCCATTTCGTCTGATGAAATCGAAACCAGTCGGGATAGGAATGCAATCGGGCAGCTTCTCTAACGGTAATACATCTAGGCTTATAAGGATGAATCGGACGGGGTGACGTAAAAGCACCTAAATTACTCGCCGTTCCAGCTCGCAAAGTATTGCAAATACCTTCAGGAGCAAGTTTATAAAAGTGGCTGATTGGCTCTACTTCCCCCCAATTGGTAGTAGCAAATCTAGCAATAGAATTATCACCGTGGCGAGTTCTCAAACTAGAAGTTAATAAGCGCGTCTCGAAGTAGCGATCGCCAGCGTAGTTATCATTGTTAGCAAAAATACCGCGCATTTTACTACTATAATGACTGGGTTTGCTGTATTCAACAATTGCCCAATCTTGCTGAAGTAATTCTGGATACAATTCTACGACTGGAAGGTCGCACAGTGCATCCCAAATTGTAGGAGTTGATTTTAAATGAGGTAAATTTAAAATATATTTTGATTTACGAGAGAGTGAGGGTTTCGTTATCGGTTGAGGATAGTCAGGTAAAGGTAAACCGTAACGACAGCCAAGCAGAAATAACCTAGCTCGATCTTGAGGTACACCATAGTTTGCCGCGTTTAAAACTCGATAATCTGTTTTAACTTCGTATCCACCAGCGCCAAAAGCTGCAATTAATTCTGAGAGAAATTGCCGATGATTGCCAATAGTTAATCCTGGCACGTTTTCAAATACAAAATATTTTGGTTTTAGCTCTAGTACCAATCGCAAAAAGTGATGTACCAACGCATTGCGCGGATCGTCCAAAGCGCGTTTGCCAATTAACGAAAATCCCTGACAGGGAGAACCGCCAAAGACGACATCAATATCGCGATCGCCTATTGCCGAACAACTTCTAACTTCCGTACTTGTAGTCTCGGTGACACTCTGACATAAAACCGAGCAAAGCGGAAAATTAAACTGATGGGTTGCACAATGGATCGGATCGATTTCCACAGCTGCCAGGATATCAAAACCTGCTTGTTCAAAACCAAGCGTCATCCCACCAACACCTGCAAATAAATCTACACCGATAGGTCGCCCGCTATCCATTTCCATTGTTCAAACACACCACGTTCAAACACACCACAGTTTGAAGTCAATTATCGCCCGTGGCTTGTCTTTTTTTCCTATTCATCTTTACCAATAATTGTTAACTGTTCAGCGATCGCCGATCGCTGATAACTGCTTTTGTCGCCGCAGGCTAGAGATTGTTGCCACAACATGTTCTGCTACGAGATCGATCTCCTCTATCGTATTAAACCGCCCAATCCCGAAGCGAATTGAGGCATAAGCTAGCTGTTCCGAACGCCCCAAGGCGAGTAAAACGTGAGAGGGGGCTGTTTTGACAGAAGAACAAGCCGCGCCGGAAGACACCGCTACAACAGGCTGTAACCCCAAGTGTAGGGCAGTGCCGTCAACTTCTTCGACGCTAACATTCAAATTACCAGGCAATCGCAGGCTGGGATGTCCGTTTAAATATATTCCGTCTAATTGGCTCAACTTTTGCCACAGCCGATCGCGTAGTTGCATTTGGCGCTTTGCCTCTGTCTCTCGTTCTGCCAAAGCGATCGCGACTGCTTGACCAAAACCAACAATCTGCGGCGTATACAAAGTCCCAGAACGCATTCCCCGTTCTTGTCCGCCGCCGTGTAGCTGTGGTGCTAGTTGGACTCTAGGATTGCGCCGTCGCACGTACAAAGCACCAATCCCTTTTGGTCCATGCACTTTGTGCGCCGTCAGCGACATTAAATCGATCTGCATCGCCTGCACGTCGAGGGGAATTTTGCCGATCGCCTGTGCAGCATCAGTATGAAATAAAACTTGGCGATCGCGACACATTTTCCCAATTTCCGCCAAGGGTTGCACAACGCCTATTTCGTTATTTGCTGCCATCACCGAGACTAAAATTGTATCGGGACGGAACGCTTGTTTTAGTTGCTCCAGATCGACTACCCCATCTGGTTGCACGGGTAAAAACGTCACCTCAAAACCGAGCGATCGCAAATATTCGCTAGGGTCGATAACAGCATTATGCTCTGTTGCTAGCGTAATAATGTGCCGTCCTTTCTGAAAATAAGCCTCAGCCACCCCTTTGATGGCTAAATTATTTGCTTCCGTCGCTCCACTCGTAAAGACAATTTCTTCTGGCGTAGCCGCGATCGCCTCTGCCAAGATTTCCCTTGCTTGTCTCACCGCCGCTTCTGCTTCCCAACCGTAAACGTGGCTGTTACTCGACGGATTACCAAAATGCTCTCGAAAGTAGGGTAACATCGCCTGCAAAACTCTTTCATCTAGCGGCGTAGTCGAGTGGCAATCTAAGTAAATTGGGTGAGACATAATAACAGGGAGCAGGGAGCAGAGGAGGAGGGAGCAGAGGAGCAGTCATCAGTGAAGCGAGAGGCAGAATGTTAATTTCTGACTTCTGACTTCCGACTTCTGACTTCAATTATCGCTTTCAGTGACGCGCCAGCTAAGTTTGAGGTTGATCCAGAAGTTCCAGAAGGTGACGATCGCGATCGCGAGAAGATTGGCGATTTGATAGTGAACGTGCAAAGTGTTGTAGAGGACATTCAATAATAGGATATTCAATACCAAACCCATCAAGCAGACGATATTAAATTTCAATAACCGCTTGATCCGCTTGCGCCAACCGCGTTGCTGTCGGGACATATCGCTGAACGTCCAAGCATCGTTCCAGAAAAAGTTATTGATAATAGCAGCTTCTGCGGCGATCGCTTTACTCCGCGTCAAACCCCATCCCAAGCCACTCGGATCGTGGAGGAGATATAAAACTGCCATATCGACAAATACCCCGCTAAAACCAACCGCACCGAACCGGATAAATCTGCCAATCGGGAAATTAATTTTTTGCCGGATTCTGCCGATCCGTCCTCGCGAAACTCGTAGTCCGATCAAGTGCTTGATGTAGTCTACATACTGCTTCCACGTAACTTTGCTTTCGCCTTCGCGCCGTTCTTGGAAAACGTAACCAACTTCGGCAATTTCTTTAATGTCTCCCCGTCCTAAAACTTCAATCAAAATTTTGTAGCCTACAGGACTGAGAGCTGCTCCGGCGATCGCTTGTCGCTGTACCATAAAATAACCGCTCATGGGATCAGACACGCGCCCCACGACTTGCGGTAAAATTATCAAGCCTAATAGTTGTGCGCCTCTTGACAAAAAGCGACGTACCGCACTCCAGCTACTCACTCCCCCACCTTCAATGTGGCGACTAGCTACAGCTAAATCTGCACCATCGTTCATTGCAGCTAAGAGTTTCAATAAAACTTGCGGTGGGTGTTGTAGGTCGCCATCAATCACACCTAAAATCTCTCCATTGGCTGCTTGCCAACCGCGCACCACAGCTGTCGAAAGTCCCTTTTCTGTAGTCCGTCGCATCACCCGCAATTGGGGGTATTCTATCATTAAGCGCTGAGCAATTTCCCACGTCCGATCCGGGCTATCATCGTCAACGACGATTAATTCATAATCTTCTGGCAGAATTGGATCGAGCAGATTGCTGAGAATATTGACAATCGCACGAATATTTTTTCCTTCGTTATATGTTGGTATTATCAGAGAAAAGCGTACCGAATAGCTTTTTTGTCCTCTATTTGTCTGAAAGTCTCTATCTGAGGTAACGGCTGGCGCAGTTTCAGGTATGAGTAGAGAACCTGTAGGAACTGGTAATAGGAAGCTTTGTTGTCCGAGTGCCATAAATCTTTTTGCGTGTATTTTATTACTTTGTTCCGATAAAACCTAGACAATCTTTGTCAGCGCCGCGATGCTATTTCTCTGCTTCTTCCTGGGTGAATTATATCTAATCGCGATTCAGAAGTTTTTCTCGTTACTCTTGCTGCAAAGCTAAATGTTGTGTCCTCAAGCACCTAATAGTTTTTGATAGACATCAACGAGTTGTCCGTTAAGTCGATGGATATTGTAGTATTGTTCCACACAGGCTCGACCTGCTACGCCCATTTCTTGCCAAACTTCGGGATTTTCTAGCAGATAACTCAATTTTTCAGCTAAAGCATCCGCATCTCGCTCTGGGACTAAAAATCCCGACCTACCATGTTCGACGAGTTCGGGAATGCCGCTATGCATGGTACTCAAAATTGGCATTCCGCAAGCCATTGCTTCCATTAAAGAGACTGGAATACCTTCTCGATCGCCATTTCTACTTGTAACGCTGGGAGCCATATAAATGTGAGCTTGAGCAAGAAGTTCGGTAATTTCTTGCTGTTGTTTCCAACCTAGTATCTTCACCTTATCGGTTACTTTAAGTTCTTGAATTAGCCTCTGTAACTCGTCTTTTAAACAGCCGTCTCCTACTATTTGATATTCTATTTGGGGAAAATCTTTTGCTAGTTTTGCTACAGCACGAATTCCATATTCCACGCCTTTTTTTTCGACCAGACGCGCAATAGTAATTACCCGCACTGTGCGATCGCTGTATTGACGTACTTTAAAAGTAAATTGATCGCAATCAATTCCCATATGGTGAACGACAATTTTCTTTTCGTCGCCACCTAACTCCATGAGTTTTTGCTGCCAAAGTTTGCTAATTGGCATTAATAAATCTGCGGTCGATAGCAAGCGATCGTAAACGCGATCGCCGACTTGTTGAAGATAAAAAGTAATATCAAATCCGTGAAATACGGTAATCAATCGCCCTTGAACTGCTCCAATTTCTTTTAATACAGCTGCTTTAACACCATTCATCCCAAAATGACAGTGAATGATATCATAAGATCTACTACGTTTTAGCCAAGGAGTTAATTCATAAATTAGCGTAAGTCGGCTAACTTTTCTGACAGATTCAGAATAGAGTAATCGCGCGATCGCCTGAGGTGCTTTGTGAAAATTAGTTGCGATTAAACCCAATCCTTTCAGCCATTGTTGCCAGCGATTATTGGGCATTTTAGCAGCATAAAAAGTTCGCGATCGCAAGCCATACTTTTCGACATCTGGATGCACTTTTGAATCTTGCGATCGCGGTTGAACGGCATAAATATCTACCTCATGTCCTAGATCGATTAAACCTGAAATTTGATTCAGGATAAAGGTTTCAGACAAAGCTGGAAATTCCTGCACGACAAAGGCTATTTTCATCTAAAACCAAGTAGAAACAACTCTATTATCTAAGAGCGATCGCCCTCAACTAACTTTTGGACTCGTTGGAGCTTCCACCATCTTGTCACCCGAACAATTCCAGGTAGATTTGTTAGAGTAACTAAGCCACGATAAGACAAATTTTGGCGCAGAGAACTGAACCCTTTAATTGGTAAATAATCCTGTTGGGCGATCGTGCCAATTTCTACCGCGCCCCGTTCGACAACCGCGTGGATATAATCGTTTGTATTCCATACAGAAATTGTACTCCAATAGGTCAGCGTTCCTTGAACTGCTTTTCCTACTTCGATCAAATCTTCTAGGGTGACAACTTCATCCACGACTTGCAAACCTTCACCCGATGCGTAGAGTGCTGCTTGCTTTCCTGGACTAGGAATCGTAAACAAAATTTTGCCTTGAGGACTCAGTAAAGCGTTGAATTTACGATGTAAATCTCCCCTTGCTGCTAGAGGAATATGTTCGTAAACATCAGGTAAAACAATCGCATCCCAGTTTCCTTCAATTGCTTCCGTCACCACGTTAACTTGGCGATATTCAATGCGAGGATGACTAAATAAACTCCGAGCCAAACGGAGATTTTCCGAACTAATATCTACTGCTAAAATCTGAGCTTTTTTTGCTATCCATTTAGCAATAAAATGAGTCCCTTGTCCCGAACCACAACCAATAACTAATATTCTTGCCGTATCTGGATGAATTGCCTTAGTAAAAAACTCTAGCTGGCGATCGATCCGTTCGTTACCGTAAACGTAGTCCCGAATAAAAGTTGGAGAAAAGTTGTTGTAGAAAGTTTCAACTGGACTAACCACCATAAAATTAAATTTCTCCTTTTTTGCTGAAATGATACAGTAAAATTCTGCGATGGAAAAGCTACAAGTGGGAGAAAACCTTCTCCTCTCCTCTAGATTTTTTAGCAAGGATAATATACACTGCTGCATCGTTAGATAACTGTTCGGGATGGCGCGATTCCATCCAAGCGATCGCCCGTTGAAGCAACCAGATGTAGAATTTGCGCAAACGACCTGGTATTTTCTCTTCCGTAGCATCTTGCCAAAGTTGCAATCCAGCAGATGCCATCCCAAACACACTTTGCACCGATACGATCTCAAACCCAGCTTGAACGATCTCCCGTTGCAAACCAGCAGCTGTCCAGCGCCAGTAATCGCAAGGATCGGGGTGATATCGCCAAATTCCGTGAGTCGAAAGCACCAAAGCGCTACCTGGCTTGAGAACTCGATAAGCTTCCTTCAAATAGACTTGAGGCTGTTCTACATGTTCCAAAACCTGAGAAGAGAGGACGCAATCAATACTTGCATCGGCAATTGGTAGCTGTCCTTGGCAACCAACCGCAATTTCAGCGCGATCGTTACCTGGAAAGTCAGCTCCAATATAGAGGTCGAATTTTTGTTTAAATAAAGATTCGTAAGGCTTGTTACCACAACCGTAATCGAGTACCTTTTCTCCCGGTACGAGCAACTCAGATTCAACCAAGTGCTGTAACTTTTCTAGCAGCAATTTGAGAATTGCATAGCGGGAGTGAAAGCGGTTGGGACGCACGCGATCGCCCCGTTCTTGAACTTGGTAAGTATACCGAGAAGGTGTCGCTACTTTCATCGTCGTTGTTTAAATTCTCGCAGGAAGGACAGATAAAAAGATTTCTTGCCAAACACATAAAACACGATCGCCACGTACAATACTGCCATCACTAACGTGCAAGCGATCGCGATGCCCCACACTGGTAAAATCGGATCGAGTGCAAATTTAACTCCTATTGTGGCAATCCCCGCGATCAGAGCAGCAACAAGCGATTGGGCGATCGCCGAGAACAAATCGCTCGTCGTAATTGCTAGACCGCGAGTTGCATAATACATGCAAGGATAGACTTGTAAAAGCATGGCTACGGCATAGCATAAAGCAACTCCCCGCGCTCCATAAGGCAGACCGATAAAGAACGATACCACTGTCAAACTAGAAGCAAACACACCCCATTTCAACATGCGGTCTGTTTTGCCTGTGGCAATGTACAACCATCCAGCCGTATTGCAAAGCGGTTGAAATATGGCGGCGACACCGAGAAACCGAAACAGAAAACTAGCTTCTCGCCATTGAGAACCGAGGATCAGCGTCACGACTTCTTCAGAGATCGCGATCGACAAAATAACTAAAGGTAACGTGAGAAACGTAACCAGCGAGACTGCTTTAAGGTAGTAGTTGCGAAATTGCTGCGGGTCTGCCTGTAATCGACTCAAGCTAGGAATCGCGACCGCAGTAATCGGCGCGTTAATTTGTTGCAATGGTAAGAGCAACAAGCCATAAGCTTTGGCGTACAGCCCTAATTGTCCTGCACCCCAATACCGACCGATTAAGATGTTATCTAGGTTGCGGGCGAAGTAATTAATTACGTTGAAGCCCGTGAGATGGCTGCCAAAACTCAATAATTCGCGAATATTAGCGTGTCGTTGTGGCAAACTAGGTCGCCAGCTACACAGCAACCACGCACCTCCCATTTGACCGATCGCGATCGCAATTTGCATCACTACCAATGCCCAATATCCAGCTCCATACCAGGCTAAAACTAAAGCGCTGACGACTCCAAAACCCATAGCAACAATATCAATTGCTGCCAAAGCCGTAAACCGCATCTGGCGGTTGAGCAAAGCTTGATGCTGGACTGTTAAGCCTCCGAACAAAAAACCAATTGCCGAAACGACGGTAATTAAGGTTAAACGGGGTTCGTTGTAAAATACGGCGACCACGGGAGCGATCGCGCAAGTTACGAGAGTGAGTAACAGGCTAACGACAATATTTACCCAAAACAGGTTGCTAATCTGGCGGTGGTTAATTTCTGCCTTTTGGATGGTTGCCATCGACAACCCCATATCTTTAAATAAGGCGACAAAACCCGTTACGGCAGTCACCATTCCGACTAAACCGTAATCCTGCGGCGCTAGCAGGCGGGCTAAAATGACTGTGGAACCCATTTGCAAGGTAAACTTGCAAGCTTGTGCTACCAGCGTCACTGCTCCGCCGCGTATAGAACGCTTTTTGAGATCGGCATTGAGATGATCGGTACGAAAGTGTCTGTCGCGATCGCTCTGTTCGGAGCTGGTTTTTAAAGACTCTGGCAAAGGCTCTGGCAAGGCTGCACCTGGATAAATTAACGGGATCGATCTGGCGATCGTGGCATTAGTGACTCTGACTTCTGAGCATCATAATCAAAAGTTTGAATTCGGGCAATTATATCCTAGAGTTGTCTTTTCAGCAATAATTCCCTGACGAATAACTGCGATCGCGCTATTTTGATTTTTTCCATCTCGCACGATAACGTGTTTTTTTGCACCAGGTAAACTTACGCCGAACTCTGTACTTACTCTAAATCTTCCGTAGGTTTGGAATCGTTTTCTGTCACACCAGCAGCAATACATTTTAGTTCAAAGCATCGAGCCTCGGAGATCCCCCCAACCCGCCTTAACAAAGGGGGCTATGATTCCCCCCTTAAAAAGGGGGGCTAGGGGGGATCGTCTTATCTAAACTGTATTGACACCAGCACGACTAGCGAATTAAGCCTAGTCACAAAACTACTCCGAAAGTTATATTTGTGCGAGCAAGACGCACAATCTACAAAATAAATGCAACAATCCATACTCTGCTATACGAAATTACCCGCTTGCTTTGTGGTTACATTTTTAGAGACAGTTATGACAGATTGTCAAACTCAAAAGAATTTAGCTAAAATAATATTACGTATGCGAAATATGCCCGAAATGCCTCCTACTTCTACCGAACGAAAAATTGCCGAGCCATTGCGAGAAATTTTAGCGCCGTATAGCGTTGGCTACCGGATTAAGCTGTTAGGTCAGTTGGGGAGCCGCAGATTTCAAGAACGCCTCGAACCCTTCGGTCTGACACCCTTTCACTGGGTCGTGTTGTGCTGTTTGTGGGAGGAAGATGGCTTAGCCACTTGTAGCATTGGGGAAAAATTGCAGCAGGTAGGAGGGACTTTAACGGGAGTCCTCGATCGCATGGAAGAACGAGGACTGATCCGCAGAGAACGCGACCCCCGCGATCGCCGCATTTGGCGGATCTGGCTGACGGGTGCTGGTCGAGAACTAGAAAATATACTACCTCCAATCGCTTTAGATCTGAGGGAGCAAGCCATGCAAGGCTTTTCTCTGGAAGAACGCCAACTATTTTCCAGGTTAATTGACCAAGCGATCGCCAATCTTTCCTAAAAACTCACAACTCCACTGTTACTCGTACACAGCGATCGCCGGAAGCAGAGAAATTGTTAGTAGCAATATACTCTCATAATATGTTTCAACAATGGTTCTCTGGATGGTGTTCCGAAGCAACAAAGTATTTATTTAATAAAGTAAGTGCTTTCCTGAATCTAGATGAAAAATGAATAGACCTGCAAATATTGCGATCGTACCTGCTTTGAGATCGAGAAACTACCGTTTGTTTTTCTTTGGACAAGGGGTTTCATTAATTGGGACGTGGATGACGCAAACGGCAACAATTTGGCTTGTGTACAAACTCACAAATTCAGCGCTGATGTTAGGCATTGTGGGATTTTCAAGTCAAATTCCCAGCTTCTTTTTAGCCGTTTGGGGTGGAGTTTTAGTAGACCGATTCAATACACATAAAATTTTAGTTATTGCTCAAATATTAGCCATGATCCAGTCTCTAGCGCTAGCAGTATTAGCGCTATCAGGCACGATCCATATTTGGCATTTTATTATTTTGAGTTTATTTCAAGGCGTAATTAATGCTGTAGATGCTCCGGCTAGACAAGCATTTGTGCCAGAAATGATTGAGAAAAGAAACGATTTAGCTAGTGCGATCGCGTTGAATTCTTCTCTAGTTAATGGCGGACGGTTAGTTGGACCTGCGATCGCAGGAATTTTGATTGCGAGAATTGGCGCTGCTTACTGTTTTTTAATTGATGGTGTAAGCTATATTGCTGTCATTGCGGCTTTAATGGCAATGCGCTTAAAACCAAAGAAAATAGTTGTTACAACCGCCAACCCATTGCAAAGATTGAAAGAAGGATTTGTTTACGCCTACAACTTTTCTCCGATCCGCTCGACCTTGCTATTACTGGCTTTATTTAGTTTAATGGCAATGCCTTATATTACCTTAGTTCCCATATTTGCTACCAAAATTCTAGCTGGAGACGCACGCACTTTAGGCTTATTAATGGCAGCATCGGGAGTGGGAGCAATTGGCGGAGGAATTTATTTAAGCACGCGCAAAACAGTTGTCGGTTTGGGCAAAATCATTGCTTTAGCTCCGGCACTTTGCGGCACGGGAATTATCTTTTTTTCCCTATCAAGAATGCTATGGTTATCCACCCTTATGTCAGCCTTAATCGGACTAGGTTCTATTCTGACTATTTCCTCCAGCAACACTGTCATTCAAACTATTGTTGAAGACGATAAACGCGGACGAGTCATGAGTTTATTCACTATGTCCTTTTTAGGAATGGTTCCATTTGGTAACTTATTTGCCGGATTTTCAGCCGATCGCATTGGTGCTACCAATACTTTAATTATTGGTGGAAGTTTTTGTATTATCGGCTCGCTATTATTTGCCAAACAGTTACCTAAACTCAGACAAGCAGCCCGTCCAGTTTTGCAACAAAGAGGTATATTATCCCAGACAAACACGTAGAGACGCTCGCAGGAACGTCTCTATTTCACCTCTCTATTTCAACCTACGAATTCACATCCTTTGCCATATCCATGTAGTCAGATGGATTTCCGGTTGACTTCGATTCCTGGTTGATTTCCTTTGAAGGAGAATTTACATCCTTTGCCATATCCATGTAGTCAGATGGATCTCCTGTTGACTTGGCTACTGTTTGCTGTTCGTCTGACTCGGAAACTTGAAATTCAGGTTGAGTCACCTTTTCAGCTGCCATCGCACCTTCACCCTTACGGTCAATTTCGCTGACGCTGTATTGCTGGGCAGCGGCATAATCTGCCTCAACATCCACCGTCGGCGCTTTTTCTGCACCAGTGGCTATATTCTCAGCTGCTAGCTGAGCATCTTGTGTAGGAGTTTCATTCGGATTAGATTTAATTTCTTCTGGCATGGGACACTCCTATTAAAATTATTTAAGTCTTGAGGCAATCCTATCAATGCGATCGCCTACTCTCATAACCCCACTAAGATAGATTTTTCTCTTGTCTCTTCTCTTTCTACCGTCGCTTCTGTCTCTGCTACTAAAGATATAAATTCCCGCTAATTAAAACTATCTCTCTCGGAGGGCGAATTGCGTCCCCCAACTTTGATAACCCTAAGCTTGAGAGTTTAAATTAACTAGGATATCCGCAATGACATCAAGCTTCAATCCAGATCGGTCTCAAGCACTTTCTGCCGAGACTCAAAAAACCATAAAAGCTTTTGATGCCTTAGACACTGACGCTAAGTTGGCTTGGTTTTATTTGGTTTACAAAAAGATGGGAGATTCAATCACTCCAGCTGCACCAACTGCTGCCGAACCTGAACTAGCACCAAGATTGTTAGGAGACTTTTACCAATTGTCAAACGAAGAGCAGCTTGCAATTATGCGGCAAATTGTCAACAAAGAAAATACAGACTATTCTCACGCCTACGGTGCGTTGAAAGAAAATAATCAACTGATGGTTTGGTATGCCTGGGCGCAAGCTATGGGTGATACTGTTGTTGGAATGCCTTCAAATTATCAAGCGTCTGAAGCAATTAACGATCTGCTCTCCCAAACTGAAGGACTCCATTTTGAAGATCAGATTTCGATCTTCCGCACAATTTCAAGTAATATGGGTTACACCGATATTAAGCCTATAGAAACACAAGCTCAAACAGGCAAAACTTCTAGTCTTTAAGTTGTCATTTGTCATTTGTCATTCGTCATTTGTTGTCGGTAAGACGTTTCTTATTTACAACTATTCCTCCCTTTTTTAAGGGGGGCCAGGGGGATCTTTTGATGAGTGGCACAGTTTTTCGATCCCCCAACCCCCTTAAAAAGGGGGCTTAAAAAAAGCGCACATGGGGCTATTAACAAATTTGACGTAGCAAAAACAATTGGGGATTTGCATTTTTGTGCAATTGCGATCGCAACCCGCAGTAGCGGGTTTTTTCATGCCACAGAGTTCGAGAATTTCCGATCGCTAAGAAGCCGCAACTTGACCGATATCATCGGGAGTCAGGTGCGAGTGGATGACTTGACCGTCGCGAAACCAAACGATTCGGTGAGTTTGCTTTGCTACCTCTGGTTCGTGCGTCACCATAATAATTGTGATCCCACTAGCATTGAGTTCGCCAAATATCTGCAAGACTTCTTGAGTCGTGCGCGAGTCGAGAGCGCCGGTTGGTTCGTCTGCTAGGAGCAAAACTGGTTGATTTACGATCGCCCTAGCAATTGCTACCCTTTGTTGTTGTCCGCCAGAAAGTTGATTGGGCTTATTGTGCAGGCGATTTTCTAAACCAACGCGCTTGAGTGCTGCTGTAGCGCGATCGCGACGTTCGGCTGGTTTGATCCCAGCGTAAACCATCGGTAGCATCACATTTTCTAAAGCGCTAAGTTGGGGCAAAAGGTGAAACTGTTGGAAGACAAAGCCAATTTTGAGATTGCGAATATGTGCTAAGTCAGCATCATCTAACTGAGCAACATCTAAATTATCTAAATAGTAGTGTCCGCTGGTCGGGCGATCGAGACAGCCAATCATATTCATAGCTGTAGACTTACCAGAACCAGACGCGCCCATAATCGAACAATATTCGCCTTGTTCCACAATTAAATTGACATCTACTAGCGCCCGCACCTCTGTTTCTCCAAAACCATAAATCTTAGAGATATTTTCCAAGCGGACGATAACTGGTTTAGTAATAGTTTTTAGATTAGTCATGTGTCAGTTATCAGTTATCAGTTATCAGTGACATCTTTTCACGCACCACGCACCACTTTCTTACCAATTACCATACCAATTACCACTCATACTAACTATTTTTCAGGGCGATAATTGGGTCGAGTTGAGCGGCGCGACGGGCGGGAACTACGCCAAAGATTAATCCGACACCACCAGAAATTCCTACAGCTAGTGCGATCGCGACGATGGGAACGCTGGGTTGGAGTGGGGTTAATACACCAACGATCGCCACACCACCGATCCCAATCGCCGTACCAATTAAACCACCCGATACTGAAAGAATAATTGATTCGACTAAAAATTGTGCCAAAATTGCTTGGGGAGTTGCTCCAATTGCTTTGCGCAAGCCAATTTCTGGTGTGCGTTCGGTAACTGACACCAGCATAATATTCATGATGCCTACGCCGCCAACAAACAGCGATACACCTGCGATCGCTCCCAGCATCAGCGATAGCACTCCTGTCACCTGCGAGACTAATTCTTGAAAAGATTTGTTGGCGACGACCACAAAGTCTTTTCTACCATGCAATCGCGTTAGCAAATTAGTAATTTGAAAAGCTGCTACTCGCACGTTGTGTTTATCTTTTGCCGCAACTTGAATGTGGCTAATTGGTGTTCCAAACGCCGATCTTCTGCCATCAATTTGAGTTGCCATTGTCGTGATGGGAATGTAGGCAACATTATCTTCATTTTCTCCGGCAAAAGAACCCTTAGCTGTCATGACTGCAATCACCTGAAAGCTAGTACTCTTAATCTGGATATCTTTACCAATTGGGTTTTCGCGATCGAATAGTTTTTCTGCTAATTCTGCACCTAGAACGACCACGGGAGAACTTTGACGCATTAAAGAAGCATCAAAGAACCGACCGCGATCGACCATGAGATTTCTAATCTCCCGCAGTGCTGGTGTTGTTCCTTTGACTTGGGTATAAGTTTGATTGTTACGGTAAGAAATTAATAAGTTATTTTCAATGACTGGAGCAGCTGACTTAACCGCTGATGCTTGGTTTTTCACTGCTTCTGCATCCGATAGCACTAGCCCTCGTTGTTCGGAAATAAATCCTTCTGAATCGTCACGACTAGAAAACACCAACAATCGATTTGGTCCAAAAGAATCGAGTTTGTTAAGGGTGTAGTTCTGCGCTCCCTGCCCTATACCTACCATTGCAATCACAGAAGCATTACCGATGACAATTCCTAACATAGTTAAGCTACTCCGCAGCTTATCAGCCGTCAGAGTAGCAACTGCCATTTTGATACATTCAATGGGATTCATGAAGAATTGGTAATTGGTAATTGGTAATTGGTAGTAGGGTGGACAACGCCTACCACAGCTTACTCCTAGCTCCTAGACTCTTCATCTACGCCAGGAATGGCTTGACCGGGGGGAGGGGTAATCAGGACGCGATCGCCTCGATTCACGCCTTCAAGCACTTGAGCGTGAGTGCTGCTACTCGCGCCTAGAGCAACTTCGCGAAATTCGATCTGTCCTTCTCGATCTGGCATAAATACCCCTGTTTGACCGTTTTTCTTGGTGACAACTGCTGTCAGGGGTACGACAACTGCATCTTTAATTTTGTCGCTAAGGAAGGTGAGTTTGATATTCATGCCTGATTTGAGCTGGTTTTGCCCTGTTTGCAGGCTCACTTTGACGCGAAAGGAGGTGACGTTATCTTCCCTAATTGCTCTGGGTGCGATCGTGCGGACGCGACCTTTAAAGGTTTTATTGTAGGCATCGGAACGGATTTCTACTGGCTGATTGGGGGTAATCCGCGCAATGCTGGATTCTGGGATTTTAGCTTCTACTTCTAAACCGCTAGAGAGTTCGGCGATCGATGCGGAAGTAGCGCCATCCGAGGAAGAAGCAGATGTTGTGGGAGTTACGAAGTCGCCTTGTTGAGCGTAGCGGCGCGTGATCGTGCCTGCAAAAGGAGCGCGGACTAAAGTGTTTGATAGTTGAGTTTGGTAGTACTTCAGTTGGGCTTCGGCTTGAGCGACTTCGGCTTCAGCTTGGGTAATTTCTTCGCTACGATACCCCTTCTTTCGCAGTGTCAACTCGTGTTTGGCGACTGCTAAACTCGCGATCGCCCGGTCGAGGTTTTCCCTAGCTGTACGTTCTTCTGTCAAAGCTTGGTCTAAGTCGTCGCGAGAAATTGCCCCTTCTTTCGCTGGTTTGAGTTTGCGCTGCACGCTTTCCCGATGCAGCGTTAACTGCGATTTCGCTTCTCGGACTTGGGCTTCATTTTCTGCTAATTCAGCTCTAGCCTGGTCGATTTCTTCGGGACGATTGCCAGTCTGCTTTTTCGCTAGTTCTGCCTTAGCTTTTGCCAAGCCTGCTTGATATTGTTTAACTTGTGCCTGAAATTCTTCGTTGTCCATCCGGGCGATGAGCGTACCCTTTTTCACCTGAGAGCCTTCATCGACGTACAATTCCTCAATTCGCCCTGCATCTTTAGGACTGAGATTAATTTTTCTGACTGCCTGAACTAGACCATTGGCTTTTATTTGAACTTTTAAGTCTTGAGATTCGACCATTACTGTTTGGAGACTGGCAAGGTCGATTTCAGGGGTTTGGGTACGGGCGATCGCAAAAGTAACAGCAGCACTGCCCAGCAATCCCAATGTCATGAATCCTGCCAACCACGACTTACGGCGCTTAGCTTTTCCGAATGGCAAGGATACGGCTTTATTTGGCGCTTCAGGGTTAATCATAGATAAATAGTTTATGGTTTATGGTCTATAGAATTTAGTTTTTATATTCAGTAAATATTCAGTTTTCTAGTGTCCGCTTGCAGCACGTAACAGCATGACAAAGTAAAAGGCTACTGGCGAGCATGTCAGATTTGCGGAATTGGCACGACAACTTTTGCCAAGGGCAGGTACTTACTCCCAAACTTTAGCAGTTGGGCGATCGCAGCCATCAGTGATAGACACGCCTCTACCTTACCTCAAGGTTCTGGTTCGATCCAGGTTGAGTGTGCCGAATAATTCACTAAATTTTGCTAGAGTTTGAGTCGCGATCGCCTATTTGAAGATATTTTGACCTGAAGTTATTTGCTGTTGACAGCCACTCCCACCTCGCTATAGTCATCTCTACTATTGACTACAGCCATAATTCCAGGGATTTGTCACGGTCAGCATGATGCTGTCGTTTATTTTAGAAAATTTTAATTAACGCTCAAATTTTTTATTATCTTTTGCGATCGAGTATCAACAAAACTATAGCCAATCTCACAATTATTAACATGTCAACCCAATTTGAGTCGGAAAATCTCGTTGGGGTTGTCATTGGTCATTGGTCATTAATCATTTGTTATTGGTATGTACACTAACAACCGCTCGAGCGAGTTGCTGCGTCTTGGCTAATCTAGATCGCTAACCTATTAGACACAAACGACGGATCGAGCAGAAAAAGTGTTCCCATCGAAAACTACTCCCTTGTTCCCCCTTGTCCCCCTTGTCCCAATTTTGAATGCGTGAATTTTGAATTTTGTCCCCCTTGTTCTCTCCTCCCCAATCAAGCGCTTCTCAAAGCAACTATCGGATCGAGTTGGGCAGCACGACGGGCAGGAACGACACCAAAGACAACGCCAATCCCTCCAGAGATGCTGACAGCCAAAGCAATTGCTACAGGTGAAATTCCTGCTTGAAAGGGAGTAAACGCACCAATTAGTAGGATACCACCTGCACCCAAGGCAGTTCCCACGATGCCACCAGCTGCCGACAATATGACAGCTTCAATCAGAAATTGAATCAAAACGTCGTGCTGGGTAGCGCCCAAAGCTTTACGCAAGCCAATTTCTTGCGTGCGTTCGGTAACGGAAACGAGCATGATATTCATGACCCCGATGCCACCCACGAATAAAGAAATTCCGGCGATCGCTGCTAGCATGACCGTTAAAGCACTCGTTACAGTCCCCGCAATTTCTAGTACATCCTTTTGACTTTGGACGCTAAAATCGTCTTCTCTAGTCACTTTGTGTCGCAACCGTAGTAAGTTTTGAATTTGAAATTGAGCCGCCTCTACACTGGCATCGCTTTTTGCTGAAATTGAAATAAAAGTGAGACTCACTCCATAAGGAGAATTTTCACCGACGATGCGGCTTGCCATAGTTGTAATTGGTAGCAACGCGCTATCGTCATAGTTGGTTCCCAAGACAGATCCCTTTGATTCCATCACGCCAATCACTAAAAAGCGCACGTCTTTAATGCGGACGTATTTACCAATTGGATCTTGGTTGATAAATAACCGTTTTGCTAAATCCGAACCCAAAGCAACAACTTGATTATTTCGCTTCACATCAAGCTGAGTAAAAAATCGTCCTTTTTCTGGATTGAAGTTACGAACAGCAGTATATTCTGGAGTCGTACCGACAACTGAACTATAAGTATTTTTGTTGCGATACGTGACTAATTCTCTTGACTGAAGCTGAGGCGCGACTTTAGCCACTGTCGGTACTTGGGCAGCGATCGCTTTTGCATCTTCTAAAACTAAAGTTTTTGGCAAATCCACCGTCGTTCTTTGAGCATCCCGATTACCTGGAATGACAAATAAAACATTAGTTCCTAAAGATTCAAATTGTTCGGCAACAAATCTTTGCGCCCCTTGTCCAATTCCCACCATTGCAATTACCGAAGCATTGCCGATGACGATTCCTAACATAGTTAAGGCACTACGCAACTTATTAGATAGCAGCGTTTTCGTTGCCATCTTGCCACTTTCTAAAACATCCATTTTCAGTTATTAGTTAACAGGGAGCAGGGAACGCACGAGCAGGGAGTAGGGAGCGCACGAGCAGGGAAGATAACTTTTTTCACGCACCACGCACCACTTTCTTTACTACTCAGTTTCTTGTTCTGGTTGTTGGTTTTTTGGTAGGTCGAGGAAAACGCGATCGCCTTGTTTTAAACCTTGTAAGATTTGCGTCTGGTCTTGAATACTAGAGCCAATTGTGACCGGACGAAATTCAGGTTTGTTCTTTTCTCCTGGGACTAGAACCCCAGTTTTACCTTGTTGAGTGACAATCGATACTGTGGGTACGACTAAGGCATCGTTGAGATTTTGACCCAAGAATGTTAAGTCTACATTCATCCCAGATAGTAATTTATCCAGACCGGAATCGAGTGCAACTCGAACTTGAAAAGAAGTGACGTTCTGATCGACAACGGCTTCGGGAGCAACCAAACGGACGTGACCTTTGAAAACGCGATCGGGATAAGAATCAGCTACAATTTCAACTTGCTGTCCCGATTTAATTTGTCCAACATCAACTTCTGGAACTTCTGCCAAAACTTCCAAACCTTTGGCCAGCACGACAATCGAAGTTGAGTTGGCTAGCGATGAATTCGAGCTAGACGTGCCGCTAGATGCCGAAGTTGTGGGGGTGACAAAAGCTCCTTCTGAAGCATTCTTTTGCGTCACCAAACCCGTAAAGGGAGCGCGAATAATTGTATCGTTGAGCTTAACTTGAAGAGCTTGTAACTCACCTTGAGCTGCTTGCACGACTGCTTGGCGTTGGGTTATTTCTTCTGGACGACTACCGCTTTTTAGCAGCGATAGCTGGCGTTGTGCTTCCCGTAGGTTAGCTTGAGCGCTTTGGCTTTCACTCACATATTGATCTAACTCGTTTTGGGCGATCGCACCTTGTTGCGTTAATCTCCGATAACGTTCTAGTTTTTCCCGTGCGAAGTTTGCTCTAGCTTGGGCTGCATCTACCTGAGCTTGAGCGCGCTCGATTTCTTGTATGCGATTTCCCGCACGGGCTTGCGCTAATTCAGCTTGGGCTTGAGCGAGTTTGGCACGTACTTGGATCAGTTGCGCTTGCAAGTCAGCATCATCCATTTTGGCAATAATCTGTCCGGCTTGGACGCGATCGCCCTGTTCTACTAATAAATTCTTCAGCACTCCTGCTACTTTAGGGCTGACGTTGACACTTTGGATCGGTACGACTTTGCCGCTAGCATTAATTCGCAGTGTCAAGTCTCTAGCTTCAACAGGTACGGTTAACTTAGCTAGATCGATCTTGGGCGTTGAGCGATCCACAATGACATAAGTTGCAGAACCAGCCACTACGACACCAGCAGCCACTAGTCCAACAAGCCATCGTACTGGATGCTTGATTTTACCAATCAGGGGAAGTTCTATAGGCTGGGTAGCGGTCATATTAGGAGCGAGGGGTGAGGGATAAGGGAAGAAGCAAGCAAAATTTATTAGGTGCAAGTCATAAATCATTTATATGCCTGCGCATTTGCCGCACTATCTTGCTGATATTGTTCCCAGTAATAAAGAAGCATCAATAACTAAAATGTTTCGTACACTTATTATCGTAACGACTGTTACCGTGCGATTATCTCTAGCAAAAGGGCGATCGCTCCCTACGGAAATTAGGGTTATCCGCTCTTTTGTGGGAGACGAGGGAGCAGGGAGCAGGGAGTAGGGAGCAGAGGGAGAAAGAAATTTAAAATCTCCACATCCCACACCCTATTTACTAGTCACTAGTCAGCAGCCACTCACTACTCACTCGTCGCTAGTATGGTTTAAGCTAGCTGAAGGTTATGTTGCAAGATAATTGAGGCGTGTACCGTGCCAAGTCGTAAATCCTGGCTGTCTTTACTGGTGATTTTGGGTTTAGGGAGTGTAGCTCCCCCTGCACTGGGGCAGGCACTCGTTCCACATACGCTACAACTCGATTCAGCTCAGTTGGAGCGACAGGGATTGAGTTTGGCGCAGGAGGCTGCTCAGTTAGCGCAGTTTCAACAGTTTGAAATGGCTGTACCGAGGGCGCGACTGGCAACTCAGTTAGCTCCTAAAAACTATATGGCTTGGTTGCTCTTAGGGGGTTTGTACTTACAGACAAACAAATATAACGAGTCGATCGCGGCTCTGAATAAAGCGCAGGCGTTAGCTCCCCAAAACCCTTCCGTGTTGTTTGCGATGGGTTCGGCGCACTTTCAAAAAGGCAATTACAAAGCAGCAATAGATAGTCTGCAAGCTGGCTTGAAACTCAAACCAAACGATAAGGAAGCATTGTTCGATCTGGGAAATTCTTACTACAAAGTCGGGCAATTACCAGATGCGATCGCTCAATATGACAAAGCAATTGCTTTAGATAAAAAGTTTTGGCCTGCTATTAATAATATCGGCTTAATTCAATACGAACAGGGCAATATAGATGAGGCAATGGAGCAATGGCAAGCAGCTTTAGCTGTTGACAAGCAAGCCGCAGAACCCCAACTGGCAATGGCAGTTGCTTTATACAGCCAAGGTGAACAAGCAAGAGGATTGCAATTGGGAACGGCAGCCTTAAAAATTGATAGTCGCTATGGTGACTTGGAATTTCTCAGACAAAATTTGTGGGGCGATCGCTTGTTAGCTGATACAAAAAAACTGTTAGATAATCCTAAAATTCAAGCCACAATTGAGGAACGCCAAGAGCAACAGCAGCAAGAGACTTCTCCGATTCAACTTTCTCCACAATAATTGCTGTTGTAGAGAGGTTTCATAAAACGTCTCTACAATTCTTCTCTTTAATAGCGATCGACTGTCAAACTAGAATCCAAAATCAGATCTAAGTCGGTGTCAGGGTTAATGACAACTACATCAGCTTTTTTACGTCCTAGCACAGCGCCACCCGCAGCACCGACTCCCGTACCGATTAATACCTCTCCGGTAGAAATGCGACGATTGCCTGTTAGTCCGCCTAAAGCTGCACCAGCGGCAGCTCCCACAACTGCACCTTTGAGAATCGATCCCGTACTTACTCCCCTACGCAGCTGGGTAGTTTCAATCACATCAGAGGAAGCATCAATTGATTGCCGTCTGCCATCATCAATAATTAAATTTCTGGCAATAAATTGAGAACCACCATCAGCAGGAACGAGTTCGCCTTCAATTAAACTTCCATCTGGAATTAACACTGTACCGTTGCGGTTGGTAACGTTGGCAGCTACCGTAAGAGTTAAGCGCATCCTCTCTTTCGGACTAATAACGATTTTTTCGGCTTCGTCATAGCGCACGGGAATTCTTGCCCCAGCCCGAATAGTCGTGCGATCGCTAATCCTACTACTTCCTGGCGACGATGGAAACACCTGAGCCGTTGCTGGAGCTGTCATTACCATTGGTAGAGTAGCGCTAGTACCAATAGATAAAGCCATAAGAAAAGCTGTCCCTGTCTGCCAGGGCTTAAAAGTAAGCATATACTTATTCCTCTCCGCTATATATTGCTAAATCTGTTAAATAACAAGACTTGCGAAAGAATCATAAGGTTCCAAAGTCAGTTATCAGTTGTCAGTTATTAGTGACTTTTAACTTTTGACTTTTGACTTCTGTACGGGCGGGTTTTGACTCTTAATTTCCTGTCTCAGTTGTATATCTATCTGCTAAACCCGTCCCTACAACTTACGACTTGATATTTATGGTTTTTCAAATCCCAGTACCCGTGCTTCAATTTGTTCTACGGTTCGAGGATCGGTTTGAAATGTTACCCAGCCTCGACGAGTTGAATGGCGAGGAAGGAAAGCAATTTCAAATTCGGCAGTTTCTGCTTCTCTACCATCGCTGTTAAGCGTCACTTCGATTTGTACGGTTTCTGCTGTTTCGTCGCCGCGATTTGTAGCAGTGACGGGAACGATAAAGCGATCGCTTTGCGGTTGAGGTTGACCGAGTTGTAGTTCGATATTTGGTGGAGTTTCACCTAAAGTTGCACCGTCATAAACTATGTAACCCAGCGTAAATAATACGAGAATGAGACTAATAACAAAAACAATCCACTCTAACCAATTTTTTTCTAGTTTTTTCATTGCAACAATAGCCTCCCAGCAGAAGCCCCCAAAGTAGAAGCGACTCCTAAAACAACGATTTGAGCTAGACAAATGAAGAGAGTTGTATCGTCAAAGCGTCCGAAAAACCAGAGAATAGCCGCAGCTGCAAATAGAGCGATCGCGTAAGTGATAACCGCACCAAATAAAATATTTTTAATTCCCCTGATCTGGCTGAAGCGCTGGGAACCAGTAAAGTCACTATAAAACAGAATTAGCACGGCAAATAAGATTGAGAGTAAGGCAAGTCCTAGCAGTCGTGCTGTAGAAGCCTCAATTGCAATAACAATAATTTCTTCTGTAGGAGCGAGGTTAGCAGCAAATAATACCGAGCCACATAAGGCGATCGCAATTTGTCCGCCAAAATCGCCTTCGCCATCTGCCAAAAAGGGTACGGGACTAGAACTAGGTTGGGAATCTTCTCCTTTCATTCCCGTATCGCTTTCTTGCTTGCCTCCTCCTCCTAATTGGGCAGTACCGATAGATACACCAATAGCAACAGTCATAGCTTCTACAACGATTTTCCCACCGATCTCTGTCAGATTCATATCGGTGTTAATTTGTCCTAACAGCCACAGCATGACGGCAGCAACAACCAATCCTATACCCATTTCCTCCACGGAATCGATCGCGACTTCTAACGCACCAGCAGATCTGCGCAAGCCTGCATAGCGGTTGTATGCCAAGAGCAGCGTAAAAGTAGCCAGCACGTAAATTAACAAGCGTACGGGATGGACGATAAAGCCAGCCCACCAAACTTCCATCGTGTACAACAGGGGTAAACTAAACAACAGTCCCCCAGTAATGCCTCTGAGGTACTCTTGTAGCGACTTAGCAAGCGATCGCTCTAGTTTTAGCCGACGATTCATACTTATCGGGCTAATCAGCCTTTTTTGTGTTTTACATCACAATTCTCTCAGTTATTTAGCTACTTCATGAGAGCTGAAAGTTAGATTTTTGACCGATAATTATGTTTGTAGGGGCGAACGGCTGTGCGCCCCTATTGGTGTGCGCCCCAGATGTGCGCCCTCAAGAACGTTATTAGCGCACCACTTCTCGCATATAACTGCCCCACAAACGCGCCGCCTGCACGCCATAACCAGACACAGGCGCATTATTATCATTTCCCAACCATACCCCCGTCACGAGTTTTTCTCTGGTCAGAAACCCAATAAACCAAAGGTCAAAATTTTGATTTCTGGCTGCTAAACCACTCGTACCCGTTTTCCCAGCTTCCTCACCCAATCCGATATTTGCTGCCGTACCAGTACCGCGTTCTACCACTCCGCGTAGCATGGAAGTTACCGTCTGGGCTACTCCTGGGCTAAGTATCCGCCGATTTGTGGTTTGGGTGCGATTGTAAGCATAAATCTCGCGACAGGTTTTCAAGTCTTGGCGATCGCCACAGTCGCTACTATCTAATATCCTCATAATCAGATGAGGACGGTTCCACACGCCATCATTCGCGATCGCGCTGTATGCTCCGGTCATTTCAAGTAAATTGGTTTCGCTTTGTCCTAAGACTAAGCCTGGAACTGGTTGCAAGGGCGACTGAATTCCCAGTCTTTGCGCCATCCGCATAATACTATCTAGTCCGACATCTTGAGCAACTCGCAGGGCAATCGGGTTTTCCGATAGGGCTAACCCCGTCGCTACATCTAGCTCGTCACTGCCGCGAACGCAGCCGCGAAATCGCTGTCCTTGCCAAGATACAGGCGCACAAGAATAATATTTACTAGGGGAAATTCCTTTTTCGATCGCCGCCGCATAAGTAAAAAGTTTAAAAGCCGAACCGGGTTGGCGCTGAGCTTGAGTCACTCGGTTGAACTGACTAGTTTTGTAATCAGTGCCTCCCACCATCGCCAGCACTGCACCAGTACTAGCATCGAGGGTGATCGCTGCCCCTTGGGAATAGCCGATACTTGCTCCAGCTTGCCGTACCGAGTTGCGTAAAGCTTCTTCTGCTTTTGCTTGCATATTTGGATCGAGCTGGGTTTCAACGATATAATTGCCTTCCGCTGCTAGTTCTTTGCCTAAAATTGCTTGCAGTTCTTGAAAGACAGCGTTGTAAAAGTATGGCGCAATTGTATTGGCTTGGGCTTCACAGACGCGAGAACTCACTTCAATTTGCGATCGCCGCGCCCGATTTGCTTCTTCTGTTGTCACCATTCCTTGCGCCAACATCCGACTAATAACGCGGTTGCGGTATTCAATTGCTTTTTGGTTGCTGCGCACGTCACCGCAAAAATTAAATCCGTTGGGAGAGGGTAAAATTCCCACTAAAGTCGCAGCTTCCGAAAGATTGAGTTCCTTGGCTGATTTATCAAAATAGAATCGCGCTGCATCTTCAAAGCCGTATGTATCCGCTCCCAGAAAGACGCGGTTGAGATACATGAGTAGAATAAAATCTTTGCTATAAAACGTTTCCAGCTTCAGCGCCACCACTGCCTCGCGCAACTTCCGTCCTAACGAGTCCTCTGCGCCTACGTAAGTGCGAAATATACTCCGCGATACCTGTTGGGTGACAGTACTTGCCCCTTGCTCGAATTCTCGGCTACCGACGTTGACGACCGTGGCGCGTAAAATTCCGATGGGATCAACGCCAAAATGCCAGTAATAGCGGCTGTCTTCTGAAGCGATGATAGCTTTGGGCAGATAAGTCGAAAAGTCCCGCAAGCTTTTCAAATCTGTATGTGCCGTACTGCGAGGTTGACGCAGCATCGTTTCTCCATCGCGGGCAAAAACGATCGTTGGACCCCCAGTTGCAGCAGGTAAAGGAGTGACAGAAAACTTCGTCCACTCGTACCCTACAACGATCGCCAGCAATGCCGTCACACCACCAATCCCACCTGCCACCCATTGCAGCGTGCGGACATATTGAGGTGGAGGATTATGGAATTTTATCCGCACGGCAGCGGCAAGTTCTGGGGGTCCAAGAGTGAAAACGTCACCGTGATGAAGTTCGATCGCGGCAACGCGGCGCTTACCCCAGTAAATGCCATTCGTAGAATTTTCATCCCGCAGGACGAAGGGCGATCGCCTCTTGCTACTATCTCTAGCTAACGACAGATGAATTTGGCTGACAACAGGGTTGCGAACGACAATATCGCAAGATTTAGCACTGCGTCCGATCAAATAGCGATCGCCTAGTAGAGGGTAAGTCTCTGCTTTGTCTGTCCCCGCATCCTGTATCCACAATTCGGCAACTCTGGCGTTTGGCTTCAGGGCAAGCCCTGGAATCTGCACTTTAGCTTGAAGCGTTTTGACTACCTGAGTTGCTCGACTGAGCAATGTTTGCGGTTTTCGCGGTGGCTGGGGAGGGGTCATGTTCTACTCAGGCAGCAGGAATTAATTTTTTTAGCGTTGGCAGAAATTCTATCTATTATGCCAAATCTAGCGATTATCATCGATCGTCGAGCGTGAGCAAGTCTCTGGTGAATTGTAGCTGGCAGTTCAATTGCGATCGGCGATCGCTAGTCACTGCTCGCTACTTGCTGTCTTCGATCTTTCTCAATAACACAACGACTGCTACGGATTACGATCGCGATCGCTTCTGCTACCATTCTACTTAGCAGGTAAAACATCTCTGACTTTCTACGCAGACTTACTTTAACGCATTTATAGTGCTTCTAAATATGTATATCTGCTTGGCAAACAAGTTTTGATTGAGTCGGTTTCCTTTGAAAATTTATTATATATCTTGACTTTTCATAGGGAATATGGTAGCATTTAACGAAATTTGTTGTTGACTTAATCAGAAATATTTAATCTGAGGTGTGAGTGGGATGAAGATCAAGTTTTTATCACTATTAGGTGCCGCATTTGCACTAACTCTATCGAGCCACGCCGCATTTGCTCAAGAAGCCGCTAAAGAACCCCCAGAGATTAAGCTTTCGGAAGAAGGAAAGAAAATCCTCTGCGAAAAGTTTCCGTTGAATTCTCGTTGTCCTGGTGGTCAGCCTTTAACTGGTGGTGCGCCTACTGGTACTGAAGCAGCTCCCGATGCCACTACTCCCGAGGCTGCACCAGCTCCCGACGCTACTACTCCCGAGACTGCCCCGGCTCCCGATGGTACTATGCCCACCACTCCCGAGACTGCCCCGGCTCCCGATGGTACTATGCCTAGCGATCCTGGTACTGCCCCGGCTCCAGACGGTACTATGCCTAGCGATCCTGGTACTGCCCCAGCTCCCGATGGCACTATGCCCACCACCCCCGAGACTGCCCCGGCTCCAGACGGTACTATGCCTAGCGATCCTGGTACTGCCCCAGCTCCCGATGGCACTATGCCCACCGATCCTGGTACTGCCCCAGCTCCCGATGGTTCTTCACCTACTACACCTGGAACTGAGCCAGCTCCTACAACTCCCTAATTTGAGTTGGTAAAAGCAGGCATTTGTTAGCAATCTTAATGCTGTGATATTTAGTATGTAGAGACGTTACATATAATGTCTCTACATTTTTTTGTTTATCGCAATCTTTTAAGAGTAGAAACTTTTGGCAAACTTGCAATTAGGATGCAGACAATACCCAAATTGATCGACACATCTGCCAGGTTAAAAACAGGAAATCCAATTAGCCGAAAATCTAAGAAATCTACCACGTAACCCGCAAAAAAGCGATCGATCCCGTTGCCTAACGCTCCTCCCAAAATGAAACCATAACCCCATTGTTCCAGAGGTTTCATTGGCGGACCAAAATAAGCCCACGCAATTAACAGCAAACTCACTATCAGAGATAGCCAGCGTAACCAACCCACTTCGCCAGCAAACAAACTGAAGGCAGCACCAGTGTTTGTCACATAGGTGAAATGAAACACATTAGACCAAATTGGGTAAGTTTCACCTAAGTCAAAACTTTGTACCACCCAGAATTTAGTTAACTGGTCTAAGATAAAACTGGCGATCGCTGCCATCCAGAAACGGCGATTTTTCATAATTTAGTCATTGGTAAATGATAAGCGACTAGTGGCTAGAGGTTGGTGGTTAGATTCTTCTTCCAGTCTATCCACTAGTCACCAGTCACTAGTCACTGACAAATGACTAATAAAACATTATCAGTCTCCAGCCATAAGCAATAATAGAGACAGCACAAACTACAGCTAGTTGTCCTGGGAGAGGATACCAAGAATACTGAAGTATAGGTTGAATTATAGATTGAGCTTGCGTGCTTGCCCAGTGGAAAATTTGGCTAAGCAACAAATATGCTAAACCGCAGAGGTGAATTATCAGCAAGCCACCTAGACAGCTACCAGCAAGACTCTCTAGTTTCATTGCATCTTGCCGAAACGCCAGTAAGCCACAGACCCAAGCCCCAGGAATAAAACCCAATACGTATCCAAAATTCAGTTCTCGCCAGTAGCCAAAACCGCCACCTTGAGCAAATATTGGCAACCAAATCAAGCCGAGCAATAAATAAGCAATTTGGGATAATGCTGCCGCACTTTTGCCACCCAAACAACCTACGAGTAGGACAGCACCAATTTGACAGGTGACACCTAGAGATATTGTCTGTATCCCGCGCTCGTGCCAACTTATCGGCGCACTAGTTATATATGCTTCTACAAAAGTGCCACCAATAGTAAGAAGCAAACCAATCAAGGACCAAAGAAATTGGTTAGGAACAGCCACTAGCGATAAAAGCCAATAATAGAGATTTAGTTGACGCTTTTGTCTGAATGCAGCGCGATCGCAATTTCTGGCGTTGCACTGGCTATATTATCACGTCCATCTAGGCGATTGGTGGAACTCAAAGTTGTATTAAGCTGTCATCTAAATTATCTTTTCCCTTGTGTTGCAGCGCTCCGCAGTTCCAAGGTGCGATCGATGCTATGATAATGGCAATATTTGATACAAATCTGGAAGTGGCAAACTCGGATACAAACCTGGCATTTCAGCACTAGCAAAAGGTGATAATCTACCTAAAGGAATATTTATAGTTACCATTAACCTTCACTTAACTGCCAAGTAATAACATATCTATAGTAAAAGCTCTATACTCCTCTAGGAGTATCCGTGCAAAGATTCCAGAAATAACAAATAGTATGCTTTCTCGCAATATTCGTATAGCATCCCTTACTTCGGCTGTGGTTTTAGTCTTGGGAGTAACTGCTTGTGGCAGTGGTAACCAGACTGCAAGTAACGCACCTGCCTCTCCTCAAGGAGAAGGTGCAAGTCCAGCAGCAAATACTACTACTGGCTCTAATTTATCTGGGACAGTCAAGGTAGACGGCTCCAGCACCGTGTTTCCCATTTCCGAAGCAATGGCAGAGGAATTTCAAAAAGCAAATCCTGGCGTTCAAGTCACGGTAGCTCAGTCTGGTACTGGTGGCGGATTCAAGAAATTCTGCAACAACGAAACAGATATTTCCAATGCTTCCCGTCCGATTAAGGCAGAAGAAGTAGAACTGTGTAAAAAAGGTAACGTTGAATATATCGAGTTACCAGTAGCCTACGATGGTATATCGGTCGTAGTAAACCCGCAAAACAAGTTTGCCCAATGCTTGACGATCGCTGAGTTAAAAAAAATGTGGGAACCAGCAGCTCAAGGTAAAGTCACAACTTGGAATCAAATTCGCCCTGAGTTCCCCAACCAAAAACTAGGGCTTTATGGTCCTGGAACTGATTCTGGTACTTACGATTTCTTCACTAACGCTGTTGTGGGCAAAGAAGGTGAGAGCCGAGGAGACTATACTGCATCTGAGGATGACAATACCTTAGTACAAGGTGTGAGTGCCGATCCTGGTGGGCTTGGCTTCTTTGGTTACGCTTACTACGAGAATAATAAAGATAAGTTGGCATTGGCGAGCATTGACAATGGCAAAGGTTGTATTCAGCCAAGCGCAGAAACAATAGGTAACGGCACTTATCAGCCTCTATCTCGCCCAGAATTCATTTACGTGAAAAAATCTGCGGCAACCCGTCCTGAAGTCCAAGCATTTGTTGATTTCCACTTCGCACCAGAAAATCAAGAACTGGTGTCAGAAGTCGGATACGTACCGCTACCAAACGATTTAGTCAGTCAAGTACAAGCACGCTTTAAAGAAGGTAAGGTAGGCTCTATTTTTGAGGGCAAAGGGTCGCAGACTGGTGTTACCCTTGCAGACCTACTCAAACAAGAGAAATAATAGCCGCGCTTCATAAACAAGGGAGATAAGGAGAAGTCAGAAGTTAGGAGACAGAAGTTGTTTTTCTCCCCCAGCTTTGCAAAACTCTCTTCTCTGCTCCCCGTTTCCCGTTCCCCGTTCCCTGATAATGAGGTATTTCCTGTATGTCTGCCACGTCAACGCCTGAAGGGTCGAGCCTATGGCGACCAAAGCGGGCAGCAAGTAAACGAGTAGAAGCATTAGTGAAAGGCATATTTGCCACGTTTGCTTTTGTCTCAGTCGCCACTACAATCGGCATTGTTTTAACGCTAATTTTTGAGACTGTATCGTTTTTCAGCGAAGTACCAATTTGGCGATTTCTCACCGATCGCGCTTGGACACCATTGTTTGCCAACAAGCAATTTGGCATTATGGTACTGATTAGCGCTACTTTACTCACTTCGGCGATCGCGATCGCCGTCGCCTTACCGATAGGCTTATTAGCTGCTATCTGTTTGAGCGAATATGCTCCCGCGAGAATGCGCCGCTGGCTCAAACCAGCACTGGAAATTTTGGCGGGGGTTCCTACTGTCGTATTCGGTTACTTTGCCCTGCTGACAGTCACGCCTTTTCTACAAAAACTCATTCCTGGCTTACAGGGATTCAACGCCTTAAGTGCTGGATTGATACTTGGTGTTTCAATTATCCCCCTAGTGGCTTCTTTAAGTGAAGATGCAATCTATGCCGTGCCTCGAAGTTTACGCGATGGCGCTTATGCTTTGGGAGCCACCAAACGGGAAACCATTGTTTCTGTAGTTCTCCCAGCTGCCCTTTCTGGAATTGTCGCTTCTTTCATCTTGGCAATTTCTCGCGCGATCGGCGAAACCATGATTGTTACCATCGCCGCCGGACAAAACCCCAGCCTTGGTATTAACCCCCTAGTACCAATCCAAACGATGACAGCCTACATCGTTCAAGTGAGTAAAGGCGATACCCCAGCAGGATCTCTAGCATATAAAACTATTTTTGCTGTGGGCATGACTCTGTTTCTCATCACCCTTGCTTTAAACATTTTTAGTTACTGGTTCGTTCGCCGCTTTCGGGAGAAATACGAATGACTACACCTGCACCCCAACCCATCGACAAAAGCGGCTTTGGCACGACGGGCAAATTCAATGTTTCGTTGTCCAAACGCTATAACTTTGACAAAATCTTTTCTACAGCCGCTTGGGTTGCTACCCTATTTGGCTTGGTCGTTCTTGCCGTTTTACTTGTAGACATCCTGATTGACGGACTCGGACGGATCGATTGGGCTTTTCTCACGAGTTTCTCCTCGCGTCGCGCTGCTGCTGCGGGAATATTAGCTCCCTTAGTCGGTAGTATTTGGCTATTAATTGTCACAGCTTTGGTTGCCTTTCCTTTGGGAGTGGGAGCAGGAATTTACCTGGAGGAATACGCTAAAGATAATTGGTTCACGCGGTTAATTGAGATCAATATCGCTAACCTAGCCGCAGTTCCATCCATTATTTATGGCTTATTGGGATTGCAAATCTTTGTCCGCTGGCTGCAACCGATTACCAACGGACGGAGCGTTCTTGCGGGTGGCTTGACTCTCAGTTTGTTGATCTTACCCATCATCATCATTACCACGCGAGAAGCACTACGGGCAGTTCCAGATAGCTTGCGTCAAGCAGGTTTTGCTTTAGGTGCAACGAGATGGCAAGTGATCCGCGAACACATTTTTCCGATCGCCTTACCAGGTATCCTAACCGGAACAATCTTGGCACTATCTCGCGCTATTGGCGAAACAGCACCTCTGATCGTCATTGGAGCTGTCAGTTATATTGCCTTCTTGCCAGAGTTGTCTCCCAAAGGATTGCAAAGTTCTTTTACAGCACTACCAATTCAAATTTTTGACTGGGTTTCTCGCCCTCAAACGCAATTTCACACTAATGCTGCTGCTGGCATCATCATATTGATGGTCGTGCTGTTAATTATGAATGCTTCAGCAATTTATTTACGCAACAAATTCCAACAAAATCGGCGCTAAGTCTCAAGCTAAAATTGCTTTAGATGCTGCGATTCGCCATATCAACTGTCACGTTCTACCTATATGCTATTTAACACCACAACTACGGCAACCGATACAGTGTTACGAACTGATAATCTATCTGTTTTTTACGGTAATTTCAAAGCAGTGCGAGATGTCAATCTGAACATTTATAAAAATAAAATCACCGCTTTTATCGGACCTTCTGGGTGTGGTAAAAGTACTGTATTGAGGTGCTTCAACCGCTTGAACGATCTGATTCCAGGGGCGCATATTGAAGGTAGAATCACATTTCAAGAAACAGATATTTACGATCGCCGCGTTGACCCAGTAGAACTGCGTCGTCGCATTGGTATGGTATTCCAGAGACCGAACCCCTTTCCCAAATCGATTTATGAAAACATTGCCTTTGGAGCTAGAATTAACGGCTATCAAGGCGATATGGATGAATTAGTCGAACGAGCGATCCGTCAAGCTGCTTTGTGGGATGAAGTCAAAGATAAGCTCAAACAAAGCGGTCTTTCTCTCTCCGGCGGACAGCAGCAAAGGTTGTGTATTGCCCGTGCTTTAGCGATTGAACCAGAAGTTATCTTAATGGACGAACCCTGTTCTGCTCTCGATCCAATTTCGACATTACGGGTAGAAGAATTGCTGATGGAACTGAAAGAGAAATACACGATTATTATCGTTACCCACAACATGCAACAAGCATCGCGGGTATCAGACATGACTGCCTTTTACAACGCTCAAGCTACAGAAAAAGGTGGCAAGATGGGTTATTTGGTAGAATACAATCCCACTGAAGTCATTTTCCAATCTCCCGAACAACAAGCTACGCAAGAATACGTTAGCGGTAGATTTGGTTAAATAATGGTAACGGGTAATGGGTAATGGGTAGTTGGTAGTTGGTGATTGTCTTGTCACTCTAACTTCTAACTTTCCCATCACTACGAGTAAATTTCCTCGCTCTACTGCTCGATTGAGTATCCTTGACAAAATTGCTTACAATTGCTATTGGTTTGAAGATTTTTATATTTAATTTGGACTTAAATTAAAGCATATTGTTTTCTTTAGGTATTGGCGATTGCGTAGGGGCAATGTAGGTACAGAAAAAAATAAACTAGAATAGTGCTTCTCTAGGCTATTTTGAGGGCAAAATCGTTACAGATCTTCGCTCGCCAAGACATCCTCTGTCTTCATTAATCCCATGCCTGAAAAACGTAAACCTTCCCTTCTATTGACTTTGGGAGCTGCTGGCTTATTAATTGGTGGGGGAGCAACTGCTTACTGGGTATTCCTCCAAAGCCAAGGGCAATTAGAAAACCTGCCTGTGGGTTCTAATATCATCCCCCAAGATGCTTTGGTGGCTCTATCTATTTCTACAAATACCCAGCAGTGGCAGCAACTCCAACAGTTCGGTACGCCCCAAATTCAAGCCCAGCTCAAGACAAATTTAGCCCAGTTGGGCGATCGCCTCCTCACAGCAAACGGCTACAACTACCAGCGAGACATCCAGCCTTGGGTTGGTAAAGAAGTTAGCATTGCCTTTCTGCCACCCTCCATACCAGCGACATCAAACTCATCTTTGCCACCGAATAGCGATCGCCAGCAGTCTCTAGTTATGGTGTTGCCCATTGCCGACCAAATTGCAGCAAAGCGGATTTTAGAGCAACCCAGACCGTCCGCACAAGGCAAAACTCGCCAGCGAAACTACAAAGGCGTTGAGATTAGAGAAACTCAAGGAGCTAAAGCGCAATATTATTCAGCCGCCGTCCTAGATGGGCGTTATTTAATCGTCACAGATCGTCCGCAAGCGACGGATAGAGCGATCGACACTTATAAAGGTGCGGCTGCTTCCCTAAAGCAAACAGCAGGTTACACCACTGCTTTTGAGCAGATTGCTACCAAACAGCGTTTTGCTCAACTGTACGTCAACGTACCCGTAGCTGCGAGAATTGCTGCTGCAAATCCCAGCCGCTCGTTTTCACCCCAAGGTTTAGCTCAGTTGCAAAACAACCAAGGTGTAGCTGCTACTATTAATCTGGAATCAGAAGGAATTCGCCTCAAAAGTATTTCCTGGCGCAAGCCCGACAGCCAACAAGTATTCGCTGTAGAAAACAATGCGGGCAAAATGCAAAGCCGCCTACCGGCAGAAACATTAATGATGCTCTCAAGCGGCAATTTACAGCGGTTATGGCAAGAATACGCCCGAGAAGTACAATCCAATCCCCAAGCACCTATCCGTCCCCAAGAACTGCGTAAAGGTGTAACTTCAGTTACAGGGCTGGATTTAGACCAAGATTTACTCAGTTGGATGGATGGTGAGTTTGCCGTATCTATGGTTCCTGCGGCTCCCAAAGCAGGTGCGCCAGATAATTTTGCCCTTTCTTTAGTATTTTTAGTCCAAACCAAAAACCGCAATAAAGCCGAACAAGCTCTATTTCAGCTCGAACGGGTGATGCGGAGTAAATATCAATTTCAAGTACAAGAAACCAAAATCAAAGATCGTACTGTGACAAATTGGATTGCACCTTACGGTACAGTGGCGACTCGCGGTTGGCTGGATGGAGATGTTGCTTTCTTCGCTCTCGGCGCACCTGTAGCAGAACGGCTGATTCCTCAGCCTCAAAGCAGTTTAGCGAGTGCCGCACAATTTCAACAGACAGTTCCTTCAGCGCTGAATGCCACGAACGGTCAGTTTTTTCTCGATGTGGAACCAACAGTCAAAGCCTTGCCCCTGCCGCAGCTGTTTTCCGGTCAACAAATATTCTTCGACGCTACCCGTTCCATCGGTGTTACCTCTGCTATTAGTAGCGATCGCAGTATCCGCTACGATGTCTTTGTTGCCCTGAAGAAGATCGGGAATAGGGAGTCGGGAAAAGAGAGCTGAGGGAGACAAGGGAGACAAGGGAGAGCAATTCTGGTTCCACTAGCCACTAGCCACTCTCCACTGATAACTATTCCCCAGTAGGATCGAAATAAGACTCTCGATGCTTGACAAAAAAATATAGGAGAATGCTGATTATGAATTTGGTTTTACTCCAGAATTGGCTGGACAATGCCTCGTTTGCCGTCCTATTTCTGACAATGTTAGTCTATTGGGTTGGAGCGGCTTTTCCAGGGCTGCGCTTTCTCCCAACTGTGGGTACGGCGGGAATAGCGATCGCCAATTTATGTATTGCTACTCTGTTAGGAGCAAGATGGCTAGAAGCTGGGTACTTTCCGATTAGCAATCTGTATGAATCTTTATTTTTCCTTGCTTGGGGAGTCACTACGGTTCATCTGATCGCGGAAAGTAGCAGCCGTAGCCGTCTGGTCGGAGTTTTCACCGCTCCTGTTGCTATGGGTATCGCTGCTTTTGCAGCTTTGACTTTACCATCAGATATGCAGACCTCTGCTCCCCTCGTACCTGCCCTCAAGTCTAATTGGTTAATGATGCACGTTAGCGTCATGATGCTGAGTTATGCTGCTTTGCTGGTGGGTTCTCTTCTGGCGATCGCCTTTTTAGTTGTCTCTGGTGGCAAGGAAATTGAATTACATGGTAGCTCCGTTGGTACTGGAGGTTATCGACAAAACGGCTATCGCCTCCAGCGCAATACCGATTTAACTCAACTCTCTCCAGCAGTTGCTGCCGATGCTTCTAATCCTTTAATGCTAGAAACTAATGGAAACGGTAAAACTGCTGTTCTCAATGTTGTGACATCCTCTACTCCTGACTCCAGTACAGGCGGGTTTAACAAAATTTTTGGCTCGTCGTCTCAAGGTAGCTCCGACAAACCCGCCCCTACGACTGCCGACTCCCTCACACTCTCTCCCCAACGTCTCAGCCTTGCCGAAACCTTAGACAACATCAGCTATCGCACCATTGGACTCGGCTTTCCCTTACTAACAATCGGTATCATTGCTGGTGCAGTTTGGGCTAACGAAGCTTGGGGTTCTTACTGGAGCTGGGATCCGAAAGAGACATGGGCGTTGATTGCTTGGTTAGTATTTGCTGCCTATCTTCACGCCCGTATTACCCGTGGTTGGCAAGGTCGTCGCCCAGCCATTCTAGCTGCAACTGGCTTCGTTATCGTTTGGGTTTGCTATCTGGGTGTAAATCTTTTAGGTAAAGGTTTGCATTCTTACGGTTGGTTTTTTTAAGTGACAGACAACAAACCAACTAAGATGAGTCGCGCTAACTGGACTCCGCTTCACGCCCGCCTACATCGTACCTTGCGATCGCGTCATCTCCTAGAGAAGCATCAGCGATTGCTCGTAGCTGTATCTGGCGGGCAAGATTCCTTATGCCTCGTTCAGTTACTTTTAGATTTGCAACCCAAGTGGGAATGGCAATTAGGCATCGCTCACTGCGATCACCGATGGCGCTCTGACTCTCAGGCTAACGCTGACTTTGTGGCGCGACTAGCTCAACGTTGGAAAATCCCATTTTATTGTCATACAGCCGAGCAGCCTCTACTCAATGAAGCAGCCGCACGACAATGGCGCTATCAAGCTCTAGCGGCGATCGCCCAAACGCATAATTACCCGTATATCGCTACGGGACACACAGCCAGCGATCGCGCCGAAACCTTACTATACAATTTAATTCGCGGCAGTGGTGCAGATGGCTTGCAAGCTCTAACTTGGCAACGCCCTCTTCATGTACGGACACAAAGCTATGCGCCCCTACTGGTGCGTCCCCTGTTAGAAGTTGCGCGAACTGAAACCGCTCAATTTTGCCAAGAGCGGCAAATTCAGGTATGGGAAGATACAACTAACCTGGATCTTAAATATGCCCGTAACCGCATCCGACAAGAATTGTTGCCCTACATCCAAACCCACTTCAACTCTCAAGTAGAGCTAACCCTAGCTCAAACTGCGGAGCTTTTACAAGCAGAAGTCGAATATCTCGAACGAGCAGCCGATGAGTTGCGACAGCAAGCCGTTCAAGCATCGGGAGTCGGGAGTCGGGAGTCGGGAGTCGGAGAAGAGAGCAGGGGAGCAGAGGAGCAGAGGAGCAGAGGAGCAACTAGCAACTACCAACTACCAACTACCAACCACCCAATCAAAATCAACCGCCGCATTTTACAAACAGCTCACATCGCTCTACAACGGCGCGTGATGCGGCAGATTCTGCAGCAAACTTTACGTTGCTCCCCTAACTTCGAGCAGATTGAAAAACTCATAGCTTTGATTGCAGCTCCAAATGGAACGCAAACAGATCCTTTTCCTGGCGGTGCGATCGCCACAGTAGACAAAGATTGGATTTGGTTAAAGTAAATTAAACATAGTGCAGCATGGCAGAAATCAGCCACCAGTAAGCCACCATACAAAATGCTTATGGCGTTAAGTTTTTGACTTTTGACTTCTGACTTTTGACTTTTTTTATGAGTTTCTCGTAATTTTGGCGCGAATTTGAGCGATCGCTGCTTGTGGTGGTTCGCTAGCTTCTACACTCAGTATGCCCGCCACTCCTTGTAATTTCTGTCGCAGTCCATCCAAACTATCTTGTACTGGTCTGAGGATTTCTTCATAAAGATTTATCCTACCGCTACAATCGGCAGCAAGCGATCGCAAAGATAGCAACTCTTGCTGCCAAGTCTGGAATTCCTGCCACTGTCTTTCCTGTTCCTGCACCTGCTGGTCGAGCATTCCCTGCTCTAAGTCAAATCCAGAGCGCATCTGCTCGATTTCCTTTTCTAGCTGCTGCAGTATCAGGGATTGCTGTTGTTTTTGCGACTGAATTTGACTTAATAGTGGATCTAAATCTAATTTATAATCTTCTTCTCGATTGCCAACTGGAATTCCCTGCCGTCTCCACAAAACAGTTTGGTGTTGCCGTAAAGTTTCTTTGCGATCTTGTAAATTTTGGCGTTGACCCATCAAGGTTTGCAGCAGAAATTCATAACTGTCTTGTTCGTCTTTTAGTTCTGCTTCTATATTCGCCCGTTCTCCGTCGCTGGCAGCTCGGCTCAAGCGCCCCTTAATTTCGTCAATTGCCTGTTGATTAGCTCTTAGTTCCTCTTCTTGCTCGTGAACGAATCGACAAGCATTCTCCCAATCTCGCCGCAAATCTTGTAGCACTTGTTGCAGTTGATCTAAAGGCATTTGTTCCAATGCGGCAGAATCAACTTGCTGGCTAAAGAGAAAATCATCTACGGGTTGGATCAAACGATTCAGTTGCTGATGTAAATCTTCTTGATGCCGTTGATGTGCGTTGAGGGTTTGAGCATATTCTTGCTTGGCTTGCAGCACCATCGCTTGCGCTTGTAGTTTGACTCTTCGCTGTTCTAGAGATTTTTGTGTTTCCCACCACTGCTGTTGACCTTGCTGTAACCTCTGAGTTTGGCTATCTACTTCTAACTGCTGCTGGTCGATCCCTTGCTTTTGCTGTTCTAGTTTCTGCCAATGTGGACTCAAGGTCGCTTGCTGGGTCTCTACCAATTCTAGAACCAAGGTTAGTTCTTGCCTTACTGCTGTAGTCGGTGGTAAGCCTTGAGATAAGCGTTCGAGCAATTCTTCAACTTGGCTAACAGTTGTTTCGTCCAATCCTGCCGACTGGCTACTCTGTAATTGCCTATATTCCTCCTCAATGTGTTCCAACTCTTCCAAGCGTATTTCCATTTCTTCGTGGCGGCGGGACATCTCATCTCTTTGAAAGGTAAGAGATTCCTTCCACTGCTCGATTTCTTCTTCCTGAAGCTTCGCCTTTTCGATTTGTCGGGAGAACCCACTTAAGATGCTAACTAAAGGTCGCCCTGCTTCTTGAATGCGTTGTACTTGTCGATTGGCATTTAAGTCAGCTAGTATCAGCGCTCCAGCATTGAGATTGTTTGCTTCCTCAGCTGCAACAATCTCTTCTCCCTGTACAGAAGACCAACTCTGGTCAGCTCTTTGAAATGCCAGCAGCTTGATTTCTGTCTTCAGACCCATAAAAGCTTTTTGCTTTTGTACTTCTGCTAAATACAGCACGCCAGTCGTCCTCTTGTTTTACCAATGCCTCAGCTGCGAACCGATCTTGCTTGTAATGTTTGACCCACTTTGGTTAAATCTCCATTGTGGTCAAAACCCCATTTTGGTTAAAGCTAATATCAGCAGGCGCAGAAATATCCGACTCTATTTTGGACTGAGTACAGTCAATGTCACTTCCGAGTTATTGCTTAACTTCTTCACTTCTCCTTTGTTAAATTATGTTACAAAATTGGTGACTAGCGATTAGTCGTCATTTGTCATCTGTCATTGGTCAGAGTCAATGTTAGCCAACTGATGACCGATGACTATAAAAGGGAAGAATTAATCAAGGGGTATACGCGATTACATAGGAGCTTCATCAGCTAAATGCAGGGCAACTTAAGTGAAATTGATATTCGCAGTATTTTACAACTCATTGAATTAGGACAGCGAACGGGGGAATTGTTTGTTGAAGCCTACCGTCCTTCTAGTAATGTGAATCACGCAGAGCCGAACTTTGCTTTACGTCAAAGGAGTTCGTACCCGCGATCGCAGTGTTGGTTTATCTTTTTTCTCAACGGTCAAATCGTCTATGCCACAGATGGCGATCGCAGTTTATCTCGTCTACGCGATTATCTACGACACTATCGAATCGAGATCGACCTAGAGCAAATTACAACTTCCACGTTCGCAGCTAATACCACCCTAGAGTATGCCTATCTTTGGACATTGCTAGAAGATCGCGTTCTCACCCCGGCTCAAGCTCGTAACATCATCCACGGCATTGTGCATGAAACCCTGTTCGATCTACTAAGTTTGCATCAAGGTTTGTTTATTTTCAAGCGAGGAGCTGCCCTATCACCGCACTTGACAATTTTAGCCAGTACTTCTTTAGCAACCAAGATCGTACAGCAGGTACAGGCATGGAAGCAGTTATATCCTCAGATTCAATCTCCCGATCGCTGTTTGACAATCGCCAATCTCAAAGGATTACGTCAAGGCTTGCCAGCAGCAACCGCCAATCGACTAGAAACTTGGATAGATGGTAAAACTTCTCTCCGCCAACTAGCACGCTATCTCAATCGAGATATTTTAACGGTAGGCAAGGCGGTTTATCCTTGCGTGAAACACGGTTGGATACAAATTCACACGCCAAAAATAACTGGGATAACAACTGATAATCCTCATTTGTCTTCTGGTATCAAAACGCTAACAATCACATGCATCGACGATGCGATCGCTATTTGCCAAACTGTAGAAACTATCCTACAGCAGCAAGGATTTACAGTCATGAGCTGTAGCGATCCGCTTCAGGCATTTAGTCTGCTGTTTCACCAGCCACCAGATTTAATTCTGTGCGATATTATCATGCCCACACTAGATGGCTACGAGCTATGTGCCATGCTGCGCTGCTCCAATGCCTTTCGGCAAACGCCGATTGTCATGCTAACAGGTAAGGATGGATTTATCGATCGCGTCAGAGCTAGAACGGTAGGCGCAACCGACTATCTCACTAAACCTTTCACCGATAGCGAGTTATTGATGCTAGTAGAAAAATCCCTGCCTAAGAAAGGTGTGAAGACAACTCACAACTCACAAGTCATAAACCAGAATTAACTACTCATCAATTGCTAGTCCGGTCACTGGTCATTGGTCATTGGTCATTGGTCATTGGTCATTGGTTGTTAGTTATTACCACTCTGCTCCCTATTTCCTATTTCCTGTTCCCTATTTCCTATTCCCTGTTCCCTGATAACTGTTCACCTCTGTAGATTCACCGATTGCGGTAAGTTTTTACCTTAAATAGGATTAAGTTCTCAGTGGATTTGCGCTTGGATAAACGATTGAGGTAGAGCTAAGTTGATGCTGTAGTTTAGTAATCTAAGATTCTCTTAAAACACTAACTATCCAAATTATTTGTATTGCACCTGAAAGAATGACTTTTATCGCGTGTGTTGACACCATAAACACTGTGAAGTATCGCATAAAGAACTTATTCGATTTCGAGATAAGCTCATGCGAGAGTTCGAGCTAGAAATCAGTTATCTTTGAGTTTGCCTACAATTGTTTGAGCCATTAACTTAAATTTTGCGAGTTCATGCAAGACACGATTGAAGTTGATTTTACACATATTTATACTAAATTTTGGCATGTTCGTAGCTTGATTAGTAAAGAACTTAGCTTACTGAATTGATGCATAATTTTTAGTTAACCACGGTGGTCGTGCCCACAGGCGGGACGTTGAAGCCAGGAGGCAAATTAACAGTTATGAGTACAGTGCTGGTCGTGGAAGATAGTCCTACTCAAAGAGAGATTATTATCGATCTTCTTCAGGGGAGTGGATTGACGGTGATGATAGCCACTGATGGTATGGAGGCTTTACAGCATATGCAAGAAGCTTCTTGTCCCGATTTAGTGGTGTTAGATATTGTCATGCCTAGAATGAATGGTTACGAGGTTTGTCGCAAGCTGAAAACCGATCCAAAAACTCAAAATGTTCCAGTGGTAATGTGTTCCTCCAAAGGCGAGGAATTCGATCGCTACTGGGGAATGAAACAGGGTGCAGATGCTTATATTGTCAAACCATTTCAACCAAAAGAATTACTGGCAACAGTTAAACAATTACTGCGAGGGCAAGGGTGAGTGGCATGGTAGATCTGGACTTGTCAATGGGTGCTGACCAAGTTCAAGTTGCGTCAGAATTTCAGCAGTTAGAGATTCGGGAAGGAGAACTACACCTACGCTTTTTTGTCACACCCACTCAAGAACTGGCATTGCCAGCAATTATTGTTCGGGAGGTCATCTCAGCTCCTCTCGATCGCATTACACCAATTCCCAATATATCCAGCTTACTCTTGGGCACGATCAACTTACGCGGACGAGTGATCTGGGTAGCTGACCTCAGCCAAATTTTGGGAGAATCAACAGCCTTAAACACAGAGCGACCAGAAATTCCGGTAATTGCCGTAGAAGAGCAAGAAATACTCTTAGGGTTGGCAGTCGATCGCATTGTCGGGATGGAATGGCTGAGTGCGGAAAAAGTACAGCAGCCTACTCAAGTTGCAAACAGTATGGCTCCCTTTGTCCGTGGTGAGTGGATTTTAGATGAAGATACCCATCAGCGTCTTCGACTGCTAGATCACAAGGCAATTATATCGAGCGAACTTTGGGCAGCATGAAATCAAGGCAAGCAGAGGCAGCAAATGACATCAAGTACTAATCACGAGCAGCAATATCAACAAGCTCAAACAGCCTATATTCAAGGTAACTATGAGGATGCGGCTACTTTTGTCGATCGATTGATCGAAGACTTTCCTGCCGATCCTAATAGTCGCCTCCTACGAGGTCACATTTACTGCGTTCTTCGGCAATATGAAATTGCTAGAGAACAATATCAAACTGTATTACAACTGACACAAGATCCAGAACTGATTGATTGTGCGAAAAACGGATTGGAGTCAGTTAAACAGTACGAAAGTTCGGAGCAGTATAGTAATGGCAGGATGCCAGCGTCAGAAATTGAAAATACTTTCTTATTGGGAGCTGACGCTGCTGAACCACCGGACTACTATGCTACAGAGCAGTCGTCATATTCAGATTCTCCGAAGTCTTTTTCGCATCAATTTGATAGTCCGTTTGCCCAATCGCATCTTGACAGTACAAATGTTACCAGCAGTAGCAATTCTTCTATGCCTTTTGGCAATCCTTTTGTCTGGAATCAGCCAGAAAGTAATCTATCAGAAGATAGCAATTTAGAGTTGAGCCTACCAGATTTGAGCCAGCACGAGCTTTCTCATCCTCACAATTCAGACTTGTCCCACTTTCAAATCGAGCGCGAGTTTTCCGATCGCTACGATCTTGACACCAAAGACAACAATGTTAGTCGCTCCGAGCGCAATTCAATCGAAGAGTTTGAACTTCCAGAGTCGGCTTCTGAATTACTAGATTCTGGATTGTTGTCTTCTCCTCTATCAGGAAGTGCCTCATCCTTACCATCTGCGGACAGTCACGGCGAATTGAGCGATCGCGCCAACAACAAGGCAGAAGTAGCTCAATCGGCATCGTCCATGCCCAATTTGCAAGCGGATGATACAGGCGATCGTCAATTATCTGCCAACGGTGGCGGCTTGGTAGGACAGTTCGAGCAAGCTCCTCTGGCGAAAAAGCAATGGCTTACGGCAAGCACTGTCGGTATTACCTCTGCTCTAGTCGTCACTGCTGCTGGCTTTGGCGGCTCGATGCTACTCAAGGGTGAAAACCAGCGTGCAGTCCAAGGTACGGGTATAGCTATGGCTCTGGTTGCTGGAGCTACAAGTTTTGCTAGCTCGCGCTTCATGGGACGACTGACGCTCAAACAAATTCAACAAACCACAATGGATCTGCGCGGACAATTTAATACCGTGCGGACGGGCAATCTCGATGCTAGAGCTACAGTTTATTCTCAAGATGAGTTTGGACTGTTAGCTTCTGAGTTTAACGATATGCTACAAGGCATTGCTCAAATTACTACAGACACGCAGCGCAAAGCACAAGAACAAGAACAGGCTAAAGAAGAATTACAACGGCAGGTGATCCGGCTACTAGACGACGTAGAAGGTGCGGCAAGGGGAGACTTAACTGTACAGGCTGAAGTCACTGCTGACGTTTTAGGAGCGGTTGCCGACTCGTTTAACTTAACAATTCAAAATCTGCGAGAGATCGTCGGACAAGTAAAACTAGCAGCTCGACAGGTCAGTCAAGGATCTGCCGACAACGAAACATTTGCCCGGGCGCTGTCCCAAGACGCTTTGCGTCAAGCTGAAGAGCTAGCAGTTACGCTTAATTCTGTACAAGTGCTAACAGACGCAATTCAACGGGTAGCAGAATCGGCGAGAGAGGCTGAATCTGTAGCGCGTTCTGCTTCCGACACCGCTCAAAAAGGCGGTGAGGCAGTAGAAAGAACGGTAGCAGGTATTTTAGAAATTCGGCAGACGGTAGCGGAAACCACTCGCAAGGTAAAGCGGCTGGCAGAATCCTCGCAAGAAATTTCTAAGATTGTGGCACTGATCTCTCAAATCGCTTCGCGGACGAATATGTTGGCACTTAACGCCAGTATTGAAGCAGCAAGAGCTGGAGAAGCAGGTCGAGGCTTTGCCATTGTTGCGGATGAGGTACGTCAGCTAGCAGATAGAGTTGCCAAAGCGTTGAAAGAAATCGAACAGATCGTGAGGCAAATTCAAAGCGAGACGGGTTCGGTAATGACAGCGATGGAAGAGGGAACTCAACAGGTTATTCAAGGAACGAAACTAGCCGAGCAAGCTAAGCGATCGCTGGAAGACATCGTGCAAGTATCCAATCGTATTGACGCTTTGGTTGGTTCGATCACTGCTGACACCGTACAACAAACAGAAACCTCTCGCGCCGTGGCAGCTGTGGTACAGTCAGTAGAGTTAACAGCACAAGAAACCTCTCAGGAAGCTCAGCGAGTTTCTGGCTCTCTGCAAAACCTTGTGCAGGTAGCAGGAGAACTACAGACTTCAGTGGAACGCTTCCGAGTGTAGCTATGGTGTTTTGAATGGTAGCAAAGGGCGATTCCATTTTGAATTTGGAATTTTGGAATGTAATAACCTAAATTCATTAAAGTAATTCCAAAATCAAAAACTTTCAATTAAATAGTACGAATAATGTTCTTAACTGAGCGTTTATAATTCTATTTTCGCCCAATTCTACTGAGTTTTGAGTGTAACACGAGTAGGGATGAAATTGTCTATTACTATTTTTTCACTTATTGTCAAGTATTGATTTATGGCTGCAACCTCAACTCAATACTATCCTCCGATCTCAAAACTCAAAATAATTTCTTAACTCAAAACTAATTCTCTTACCTGAAAACTTAGAACTCAAAACTCAAAAGAATTATTATGCTGCCGGAACAACAACAGCGGATTTTGGGCTATTTTCTCGAAGAAGCCAGCGACCACCTAAATACGATCGAGCAAGGCTTGTTAAATTTGCAAAGTACGCTTGCAGATTCGGAAATGGTAAATGAAATCTTTCGAGCTGCTCACTCAATTAAAGGAGGAGCAGCAATGCTGGGTCTGAATAGCATCCAGCGTACAGCTCACCGCTTGGAAGACTTTTTCAAAATTTTGAAAGAGTGTCCGTCGATTCAGATCGAGCAAACTCTAGAATCATTATTTTTGCAAGTTTTCGATAATTTAAAGGCACTTTTGGAGCAACTCCAAAATGGCTCTAACTTAAGCGATGGTGAAGCCAGTCGGTTAATGGCAGAAGTCGAACCGGTGTTTGCTGCTCTGGAACATCAACTGTCTGTACTGGTGGGACAAGCTGGTGGTAGTATGCATCCAGATGAATTATCCATGCCTGCGGTTACTGCGGATGCACAAGCAGCGATCGCTGCTTGTGCATCCGCTTTTGAGTACAGCGTCCCAGAAACACTCAGAGAGTTGTTACAACTATTTAAGCAGCCGGAGACATCTCAAACGCGCCAAGAACTTCAGGCGTGCTGTACCCGACTCGCTGAGATGGGAGTGGAATATGGCTTATTTGGCTGGTTGACGTTGTGCGAAACAGCAGCAGGAGCGATCGCCAATACTGACAACTCCTATCGTACTCTTGCTCCAGTCATTATTCGCGAACTCAAACAAGCACAGGAACTCATTCTCTCTCACCGTGCAGATGAAATTACCATCTGCGAACAATTGCAATCGTTGTCGATTAATACTTTCTTGCTGGATTGGGAAGAAAACAATAGCAATAGTTTTGAGTTAAACGAGAATCAGTTTACTGAAAATTCTCTCGTTTTAGGAGCGGATATCTTCACACCTCCTGCAATTGTTGATAATGAAGTCAAAACAGCATTCTCTACAGAAGAACAACTGGACAACTTGTCAGATGATGACGCTCTTAGCAGCTTATTTACTCCCAAGTCAGACAGCAATAATCAACTTTGGCAAGAAACAACCGATCTCCTAGATGTCATCAACGATCGCTCGGATGATATCTCGCTTCAAGATATTGAATCGCAAGCTTCTATTTCTTCTGAAGAGACTTTAGCACTCAATAATTTATTTACTGAAGCCCAAGATATTTCTCTAAGTTCAATTGACGAAGAGCCTGCTTTTTTGAGTTTGTTTAGCGCTCCGACAGCAGGTTTAGATGACGTTACATCTCTGGAAGCAACGAACCCTACAGACAATTCAGAAAACGTCAATCTAAATCAGTTGTGGATAGAGGAAACTCAGAGCTTACCGCAGCTCGAAACATCATGCTCCGAAGCTGTTGTCGATAGTTTGGTAGAAGCGATCGTCGATACAGAAATACAGCTTGAATTAGGTAATGAATTCGCTATATCAGATGACTTGATTGCTTTTGTGCCACAAGTAGAATCAGAGTTGACTGAATCAGAGTTTGATTTATCTGCGATCGCATATCCCGCAAGTGTAACACCAATATTTACAACCGATGCTGATAATGATGTTACAGAATCATTGACCGAATGGAACAGTGAGATTGAACCAGTAGAATTAAATTGCGATTTAATTTCTGAAATAGATGAGAATTTAGGCTTAGAAACTGACAACATTGCTCCAGAAATCGATGAAGGATGGGATGATAGTAATGTAGGACAGTTAGAACTTGGCTTTTCTCCTATGGAGTTGAGCGGTAAGTTTAGTTTTGAGACTGAATCCAGCTTAGAACCACTAATATCAATAACCGATGATAGCAATCCAGACTTCATGGCAGGATGGGATACTAGCAGCGAAGCCCCAGAAATGGGTTTTGACTCTACACTAATGGAATTAAGTGAAGATCTTGAATTGACAACCAATTCTAGTCTGGAATTAGGCAAGAGCCTTGGTTTAGAAGTCGATTCCAGTCTGGAACTAGTTAGTGATTTTGATTTAGCAACCAATTCTAGTTTGGAATTAGGTGAGAGTCTTGATTTAGCAACCAATTCTAGTTTGGAATTAGATGAAAGCTTTGGTTTAGCAATCAATTCTAGTTTGGAATTAGATGAAAGCTTTGGTTTAGAAGCTGAGTCTAGTCTGGAATTAGGTGAGAGTCTTGGTTTGGAAACAGAAGCTGATTCCCAGTGGAGTGAGAGTAGCGCCACATCCATATTGGAATGGGATACTGACACCGAAGCATCTGAGTTAGGCTTTGATAGTACTGCTGATTTGTTTACTTCTCCTACTTCAGAAAAGATAACAGTAACAAACATTGATTCTTCTTTCATGCTGGAAGAATCAACAGATGAGATGCCTACAGAAGATACAGCATCGATCGCACAATGGGAAGCTAGTAGCGAAACTCCAGAACTAGGCTTCGACTCTGCCACAATAGAGTTAGACAACACTCTCAACTTAGAATTAGAGTCCGATGGCGATCTACTCACCAACGAATCACTAACAACAGACGATTTCAGTAGTGCCGAGCTGATGACAGGGTGGGATACTAGCAGTGAAGCCCTAGAACTGGGGGTTGATTCCACTATTATCGAGTTGAGCGACAGTATCAGTTTTGGCGCATCTAACTCAGAGCTATTCGCACAATCAGCATCAATGCCTGTTGATGACGAAAGTACCACTCCTGGTATGACATTCGATGTCGGGGAAGATGAAGAAAATATCACTCCTAGTACAACATGGAATGTTGGGGAAGATGAACTAGGTATAGATTTTGATACCCATCAAATTGAAAGCGAAGCTCTTCCCAGCTTTGAACTCGAACCAAGTTTGGAGTTAGGCGATAACTTCAGCTTAGTAACCGAAGCTTCCACAGAAGATGCAGAATCGCTCGTGCAATCGGATACTGACAGCGAAACCCTAGAGATGGGCTTTGACTCTGCCACGGTAGAATTAAATGATTCCTTCAATCTAGAATTAGAACCTAGCAGCGATTTACTCACCGACGCATCACTCAATCTAGAATTAGAACCTAACAGCGATTTACTCACCGACGCATCACTGGCAGCGACAGACGATTTCAGCAGTCCCGAACTGATGGTAGGTTGGGATGCTGGCAGCGAAATAGAAACATCTTGCGATGATGAGAGTTCTATTACGAGTGCAGCCTGGGGTGCTGGGGAAGCAGAACTAAGTTTGGCTGGGGATCCCACCCAAACTGAGAACGAAGATCTTTCAAGCTTTGAACTCGAACCGAGTTTGGAGTTAGGCGATAACTTCGATTTCATGGCTGAATTGGCTGAAAATGATGCCGAGCTATTTTCTACCTCCACTGCGGCTATCATTGATGAGAATATTACAGAGTTAATGTCTGTGGTGGAATCAATCTACCAAGATACAACTGGCAATGAGGACTTGCTAGGAGAAGCCCAAGCAGATTTCCTAGCGGACTCGCAGTTGGAAACAGATGACGATTTTCCCGAACTAAATGCCTTATTGCATGAGGAAGAATCAGTCACAAATGCGATCGCCACGGCAGAAGCTTTATTAGATTTAAGCTCATCTCCAATCGTACCTGCGATCGAGACACCTACTACAACACCAAGCAGTGATGATGACTTTGGCGATTTGGACTTACTTTTGCAGGAAACTCCCAAAGTCGCGGCAGCTACTATCACAACTCCAAGCGATGGTGACTTTGGCGATTTGGAACAGCTATTACAGAAGACTTCAGCGAAAACTACCAATGTAGTTACACCTCAACCAGCCCCAGCAGCACCTCAACCAGCAGCTGCGTCCCCTAGCTCTCGCCGTCCCGCCTTCGAGCAGATGATGCGCGTACCAGTCAAGCAACTAGACAGTATTGGTAATATGGTTGGGGAGCTAGTTGTATACCGGAATAGCTTAGAGCAAGATCAAGAAAGGCTACGACAGTTCCTCGACAACTTGCTACACCAAGTCCAGCAGTTGGGTGATGTGGGTACGAGGATGCAGGAACTATACGAGCGATCGCTCTTAGAAGCATCCTTACTCAATAGTCGTCAGGGAGGAAAACTAATTTCAGTTCCAGATGGCAATTCTTCCTCAGTAGAGGAGCAGCACGCCACTGGAGTCAACTTTGACGCACTAGAAATGGATCGCTTTACAGGCTTCCATACCTTAGCGCAGGAAATGATCGAGTTGATCGTCAGGGTACGCGAGGCTTCTTCAGATATTGAATTTGTCACGGGTGAAACCGAGCAAGTAGCGCGCAACTTCCGCCAAGTGACAACCCACTTGCAAGAAGGGATCACGCGATCGCGAATGGTTCCCTTCAGTCAAATTGCCGAACGGTTGCCTAGAGCCGTGCGTGATATTGCTCTCAAATACGGAAAGCAGGCAGAACTACAAGTAGAAGGCAACGAGACTTTGATTGACAAGGGGCTTTTAGAGCAACTCTACGACCCCATGACCCACTTAGTCAACAATGCGATTACTCACGGGATTGAAACCCCAGATGAGCGAACTGCTAAAGGCAAAGCTGCGGCTGGCAAAATTACAATTCGCGCTTTTCACCAAGGCAATCAGACCGTAATTACCGTCAGCGATAATGGAGCTGGGATCGATCCAGAAAAAGTGAAGGCAAAAGCGATCGCAAATGGGCTAATTACTCCAGCAGAAGCAGACAGCATGGATCGTTTGGATGTCTTTAACCTGATCTTCCAACCAGGTTTTAGTACCAAGGAGCAAGTAGACCAATTTGCCGGACGCGGTATTGGGATGGATGTAGTGTTGACTAGCCTCAAACAAATGCGAGGTACAATTCATACTGATTCCACTCTGGGCAAGGGAACAACCTTTACAATTCGTCTACCTCTAACACTGAGTATTTGTAAAGCACTTTGTTGCGTGAGCGATAAGGCTCGAATTGCATTCCCAATGGACGGTGTGGAACAGATGATAGACATTCCCGTGAATGATATCGTCGCTAACGCAGAAGGACAGACCTGCATTCCTTGGCGCGATTCCTTATTGCCATTCCGACCCTTAAAAGAATTGCTTGGTTTCACTCGCCAATTAGGGAGAGGTAGCATTTATGGTAGCAGTCGCGACGACAACGCAGTTTCGATTGTGATTCTCCGTTCTGCCGATACATTCTTTGCGCTCCAAGTTGACCAGGTGTTAGGCGAACAAGAAATTGTAATTAAACAATTTGAAGCACCTGCACCTAAGCCAGTAGGAATTGCTGGTGCTACAATTTTGGGGGATGGTCGGATTGTACCGATCGCAGATGTATTGGAGTTAATCGATCTATCTGTAGGACGGATTCAGAAAGATGGTAGAGGTACTGTTTGGTCGCCCAGACATATTCCTGCACCGCCAATACCAGCAGCGCCAGTTAAAACAGAACCATTAGTACTAATTATTGATGATTCGATTACCGTCCGCGAGCTGTTGTCGATGACATTTACCAATGCTGGCTATCGTGTGGAACAAGCGCGTGACGGTCAGGAAGCTTGGGACAAGCTCCGCGATGGTTTACCTTGCGATTTAGTTTTCTGCGACATTGAGATGCCAAGAATGGATGGCTTAGAGTTACTATCACGGATGCAAAAAGAGGAAAGATTGAGTCAACTACCAATAGCCATGTTGACATCGCGGGGTTCCGACCGTCACCGCCAAATGGCACTCCAGTTAGGAGCTAGCGGCTACTTCACTAAACCATATTTAGAAGAAGCATTGCTTGATGGCGCTCAGAGAATGCTCAAAGGTGAGGTATTAATTGCTGTTAGTAGTGCTAGTAGTATGTAGGCAATTGAGTTAGTTTCAGTTTGCTAGAAGAGATGTGCCGTAGCACATCTCTTTATTTATGTGTAGCAAAAAGTAGAGATAACGAATTATATTCTCTCCTTCAGCTTCCTCCGCTTCCATTTTCCGAGAAAGGCTTTCCCCTACTCGTGCGCTCCCTACTTTCTGGTATCCTTACTCATCTCCTAAATCTTTCCAGAATTGTTGTTTATTAAATGTATATTGCGCTCCTAAAAAAGCAACAATTTTTTCAGTATCGTATTCGGCATTTTGCAAGCAAGTAGAAGCACCAGGAGAGGGAGTTATATTAAACAAAATATTTTCTCCAACAATTTTGGCTTCTCCCATTTCAAGATGCTTAGTTTTTGTATTAACAATTTGGGGTCTGATTCCTCCATAACCTTCAGCAAATTGTAATTCGCTCAATTGTAAAGAAGGAACGATCTTACGTGCTTCTCTTAAAAATAGTCTTTTACCGACTAACGGTAGATCGTAAATTAGATTCCTCAAAATATATTTGGAAATGGTTGTATCTGATAGTATATTTAAAAAGCTTATAATAGCATTGATACTGAATCCTGCTGTTTTAAGATAGTCTAAAACAGTAGCATATTTGCGATTCTCTAATAGTAAAGTGACTTTGGCGGTGGGACCAAACCTAGTCAGGCTTTGGTCGTGAACTTCCGGATCTCCATGAATAGCAGCAAAGGGAATTTTTTTCATTTGTACGGTGTAAACTTTGCCATTTAAAACACCTGGTGAAAAATAAAAATTTCCAGCTACGTTCAAAAGGGCATAATCTTTTCCATAACCTAGAGTTTTGGCAAATAAAAGACTATACGCTCCCGTGGCAAAAGCCACAGTTTTCGCCGAAAATGTTCCTCGATCGGTTTGTATATAGTATAAATCTTGCACTTTTTTGAGAAACTTAACTTTTGTTGACATCATAATGTCAATTGTTTTTTTAGTTTCAATTGAGTTTTGCAAAAACGAGCGAGACAATGCCTGAAAATCTATTGTATAACCAGCTTCAGAATATAAAGCTATAATTTCTTCCTCGGGCTTTCTATCTTTAATAACATTCGGTTCAATTGCCTCTATTTCTGGCTTTTGAATTAATTTTAATTGCGGAAATAACGATTGAAATTCTCTGTATCTATCTCGCAGTTCTTGAACTTGCTCTGCTCCAATACCTAAGACTAATTTATGGTACTTGCTAAAGCTTTTTTGGCTGGTGTCGTTTCTTAAAAGATAGTTTTTGACTAAGGTTGCGGCTCGATTCACTTTTTGAGCTTTTTCTAGAGTATAGTTAGTTTCTATATCGCCAAAATGAAGCGTTTGGCTATTCATTGTTTTATGAGAATTGCATAAGCCAACTTCTGATTCTTTTTCTACTAAGAGAATTCGCTCTACATTAGTATACTTACTTAAGCTATGCAGCAAAGCAGTGCCAGAAATACCAGCTCCAATGACAGCTACTTCATAAGGAATATTTCCAGATTGCATTGTCTGTTTGTCTCGATCTAATAACATTTCTCAGCCGTTGCGATCGCTCGTCATAATAGTTATTCTTTCATGTTAATTCATGGAGATATATTTGACACTCTACTAAAATGCTGCTATTTGTCATTGGTCATTGGTCATTTGTTAAATAACTTGATTAAGGATTAACAGCGGTTCCTGTCGTCCAGATATTCGTAGTTGCTGATAATTCTAGGGTGCGATCGCCGTGTTTGTATTCTACCCGTTGCGGATGCACGTCACTAATTTCAGCTTCTAACAACAATTCCACAGGTACGACATGCTGTTGTAAGGCTCGATTGGCAGAGGAGCGCAACTTAATCCCGATCGCCTTTTAAAATCTCTTTACCGCGTTGAAGAATGACTACCCGGATTTCTTGTTTGTTACCACCAATTTGAGCATACCAATCGGGTAATAAGTCTGCTAAGGTAGCAGCTAGCTCTACTCCAGAACGACCATCACCCAAAACAGCAAACGTCAATAGGATGCGGCGTTGTTCTATATCTTCTGTTTGAGTTGCTCTTTAGAGACAATCGCGTAGATGTCTCCCTAACGCGAGCGCATCTTCTTAATTCTCACCTACGACTTACCCATTACCCATGACCAATTCAAAATCCACAATCTAAAATTGATTCACCAATAACTGATAACCGATCATATGAGCCAAGCTCTACTAGATATCGATAATCTCAAAGTTGCCTATCCACAGCAAAAAGATAGGGAGTCCCTGCAATGGGCTGTTAACGGCGTATCTTTGACGCTGCAACGGGGCGAACGCCTGGGGCTGGTGGGGGAGTCAGGTTGTGGTAAATCGACTTTAGGGCGGGCTGTAATGCGCCTGTTGCCAGATGCTAGTCGAGTGAATGGCAAGGTGATGTTTGAGGATAGATCGGTATTAGATTTCACGCCTACCCAGATGCGACAATTTCGTGGAGAAGCAGTAGCACTGGTATTTCAAGATCCAATGACGCGCCTCGATCCGCTGATGACGATTGGCAAGCACTGCGTGGAAACTTTAAGGGCGCACCAACCCCAACTCTCAGAACGAGAACTAAGGGATAAAGCGATCGCTACTCTCGCCGCCGTGAATATTCCCGAAAATCGCGCTCATCAATACCCGCATGAATTTAGCGGTGGAATGCGCCAACGGGTGGCAATCGCCCTAGCTTTGATGCTCGATCCCAAACTAATTATTGCCGACGAACCAACAACTAGTTTAGATGTAACTGTAGCGGCGCAAATCTTAAAAGAACTGATGCGCCTATGTCGCGAGCGGGACATGGCTTTGTTATTGATTTCTCACGATCTGGCGCTGGTGGGAGAATACTGCGATCGCATTGGCGTAATGCACGATGGAGAATTAGTCGAAACTGGTTCCTCCCAAACAGTATTTCGGCAACCCCAACACGAATACACGCGATCGCTCTTGCAGGCGGCTTTGCATATTCATGGGGAGCAGGGAGCGTTTCGGTGCAGGGAGCAGGGAGCAGGGGGACAAGGGGGACAAGGGGGACAAGGAAGCAATTCCAGCCACTCAGCAACTACCAACTACCAACTGCCAACTACCAACGACCCATTACCGATTCTCAAAATCACCGATCTCAAACAGCATTACAGCTTAGAACGCAATTTTATCGAGCGGTTGTTTAAAGCTGAAGACCAGACAATTAAGGCTGTAGATGGAATAAATTTGGAACTTTTCCCTGGGGAAATCTTGGGATTAGTTGGGGAATCGGGTTGTGGTAAGAGTACTTTATCTAGGACAATATTACAGCTAGTTCGCCCTACATCGGGAAAAGTAGAGTGGCAAGGCACGGATTTAACTACTTTGTCGCGACAAGATCTGCGCCTTTCTCGACGACAAATGCAAATGATCTTCCAAGATCCCCATGCTTGTCTTAATCCAACAATGACAGTGGGACAGAACATTGCCGAACCTTTGTTCATTCATCACATAGCTAATCCTGCAAAAGCGAAAGAGCAGGTGATGGCAATGCTGAAGCGAGTCGGACTAGTTCCATTGGAGAATTACTACAGCCGCTATCCTAGCGAACTATCTGGCGGACAACAGCAGCGAGTCGCGATCGCCCGTGCGTTGATTACTCGTCCGCGACTGATAATTTGTGACGAACCTGTCAGTATGCTTGATGCTAGCATTCAAGCTCAGGTACTCGATTTAATGCTGGAGTTAAAGCAAGAGTTCGATTTAACTTATTTATTTATTACCCATGACTTGTGGGTAGCTCGATTTTTATGCGATCGCATTGCTGTGATGAATAGCGGTCAGATTGTCGAAATCGATACTACTCAAGCTATCTTTAACAATCCTCAGCATCCTTATACCCAAACGCTATTGGCAGCTGCACCTTTATTAGGGAGTGGGGAGTAGAAAATGGGAAGTGGGAAACGCAAGCGTTGTGCGCCCAAATAGATGAGGGGTGAAGAGGTGATGAGAACGATTCGCGATGCAGTGGTTGCCGATTTGTCAGAAATTGTCGCGATTTACAATGCTGCAATTCCCGACCGATTAGCAACAGCCGATCTAGAACCCGTATCTGTAGAAAGCCGCACGGATTGGTTTTTTGCCCATTCTCCAGTGGAGCGTCCGATTTGGGTGTTAGAAATTGATGCAGCTATAGCTGGCTGGCTGAGTTTTCAATCTTTTTATGGACGACCAGCTTATAAAGCAACTGCGGAGGTAAGTATATATGTTGCTCCTAGCTATCGTCGCTGTGGCGTGGGACGACAATTGCTATCTTACGCGATCGAGCAAAGCCCCAGCTTGGAGTTAAAGACTCTATTAGGTTTCATTTTTGCCCATAACCAGCCCAGCAGAGAACTATTTGATGCGTTTGGCTTTCAGCGTTGGGGATATTTACCCCAGGTTGCCAATCTTGACGGTGTAGAGCGCGATTTGGTCATAATGGGAAAGCAAATTCAGTTATCAGTGAAGCAAGGGAGCAGGGACGAGCTGGGAGCTGGGAGCAGTTAATTTCGACTTCTGACTTGCGAATGCGCGACTTCATCTATATAAATGCCCCTTTTTCTAGGGTACTTAAGGTTGATATAATTCCGAAGCAGTTCGATCGCAAAACTATCAGCACGCTATCAACTTAGTGGTGTGTTAGCAATTGGTATCGTTTCTTACAGGTGTTCATGACTACACTGATTCCACAACCTCAACAATCAACTTATGGTTCCTTCAATCCTGAAATACGTCTCAAAGATATTCTCAAAACCATACCAAAGGAGTGCTTTCAACGAGATCGCCTGCAAGCATGGTCGCAGGTATTCATTAATATTTTTATGGTTGTGGTGGGTTATGTAGGTTTAGCGATCGCGCCTTGGTATTTGTTACCCTTTGTTTGGATTTTTACCGGTACAGCGTTGACCGGTTTTTTTGTGATTGCCCACGATTGCGGACATCGTTCGTTTGCTAAACGTCGTTGGGTTAACGATTTAGTAGGGCATACGCTACTATTACCGTTAATTTACCCTTTTCATAGCTGGCGCATCTTACACAATCACCACCACCTACACACTAATAAAATCGGTGAAGACAACGCATGGCAACCTTTTCAACCAGAATTTTATGCTAGTTTAGGTTCTCTCGGACAATTGGGTTATCGACTGATGCGGGGTGAATTCTGGTGGATGGCTTCTACCTTACACTGGGGAGCATTACACTTTAACTGGACTCGATTTGAAGGGAAACAGCGCGAACAGGTCAGATTCTCAGCTTTGTTAGTCATTGTTTTTGCCGCGATCGCATTTCCACTACTTTTCGCTACCACTGGTTTCTGGGGAGTCATCAAATTTTGGTTTATCCCTTGGTTGGTTTATCATTTTTGGATGAGTACTTTTACTCTGGTACACCATACAGCTGTAGATATTCCTTTCTATCATCCTCATGAATGGAACGCGGCGCGATCGCAGTTGTCAGGTACAGTTCATTGTAATTATCCCCAATGGGTAGAATTTCTCTGCCACGATATCAGCGTTCATATCCCCCACCACATTTCAACTGCAATTCCTTCCTACAAACTGTGGCAAGCTTATCGCAGCCTACAGCAAAACTGGGGTGCTTATTTACACCCAGAATCCAACTTTTCTTGGTCTCTCATGCAGGAGATTACGTCTCATTGTCATATTTACGATCCTGATAATTGCTACCAGTCTTGTCAGGAATTTCGTTTAGGGAACAGGAAATAAGGACAAGTCAAAAGTCAGAAGTCAGAAGTCAAAACTGAGGAGAACTGAGGAGATAAGAGACAGGTGATGGTTGTTAGTTGTTAGTAAACGCTGCGACTCCGTGAAGACGGTTGATGATTAACTGCTCCCTGCTCCTGCTCCCTGCTCCCTGCTCCCTATTCACTGACAACTGATAACTGATTCATGTTAAGATGCATGTCAATTCTGAAAGCTGTGTTGAGAAGGAAAATTTAAGTATGGAAGCCGCATTATTGTTAGCAAAACTACCGGAAGCATATTCCATCCTAGATCCTCTAGTTGACGTTCTGCCCTTGATTCCTCTATTTTTCTTGCTGCTAGCTTTTGTTTGGCAAGCGGCTGTTGGCTTTAGATAAGCTAGGGCTAAACGCAGAGCTAACTCTTAATACGTGGAAGCAGGATAGGCATCGTCTACCCTGCTATTTTTTTCAGATGAATTGTTCAACCAATTTTAATGAGACAGACTGTGAAGGCTACTTTTCTTCACCCACCACGGCGAGAGCCAATTGACTTTTGAAATGCCGGACGTTCGGCGAGTCTTTTGGCATAGCTAACAACTGCTGGGTATTCGCTCAGATCTAGCTTTAACATGATGGGAATGTAACTTAAGATAGAGCCGACCGCGACATCAGCTGCACTAAACTGTTGACCGAGCAAATAAGATTGCTGCTCTAGAATTCGATTAAGAGTAGTCATCAGACGTGGCATTTCGCGATCGCGGTTTGCTTCCACAAAAATTCCTGGTCCCAGTGTGGCATTAGCAAATAAAATCCATTGGCTCAGCCGAGCGCGTTCTGCTAAGGACAGCTCGGCTTTTTCGTACTTGTCGGCAAGATACGCCAGAATTGCCCCAGATTCCCACAGTCGGACATCTCCGTCTACAATTGCTGGAACTTTACCAAAAGGATTGATGGCAAGATATTCTGGCTGGAGATGCTCTCCTGCTTTCATATCCAGCATGACAAATTCGTAGGGAACTTCTAGTTCTTCCAAATACCATTGAACGATCGCGGCACGGCTAAAAGCACCACCATAAAGTTTGAGCATATTTTAAAGATTCAAATGCTGTTATAAAACTCAACAATCACAGAACTTGATGGGTGTAGGCGTGCTGCTTCACATTATCGTCTTTACTAACAACTCGTTTCGTGTTTAGCACGCGCTTGCGTTCTGTGGAATAATTAAAATCTTCGCGAGTTGTGCCGAGAGGAATGAGAGCCTTAGCAACAGTACGGCTCTTGTAAGTACGAGCAGCAGCGATCGCCCGTTGTCCGAAGTCGTCGCTAAATTGGGCTGAGGTGGGAAAACCAGCAGGTATCTGTAATTTGTCCCCAGCTAAAACCGTTCCCAGGGTTGTAGCGCTAACCAGTTTGTAGGATGTGGGAATACCTTTAGCGATCGCTTCTAAAGCAGCAGAGGGTATCGGCTCGATAATTTCTAGTTCGCGCACTTCTCCCTCTTCCTTCACAAAGCAAGTTGCTAGCCCGATCGCAACGTAGTCTTCTGGGGATAGTTCGGGCGCGTTGGCATACACAGTAGCAGTAGTCATAACAAAATTCTCTCAAAAATCCAAACACAGCAGTCACCGTGCTTGCATTTTATCAACTTGTCGAACGTATTGAAGAAAAGGGAGCAGGGAGTAGGGAGTAGAGAGCAGGGGAACAAGGGGGACAAGGGGGACAAGGGAGACAAGGGGGACAAGGGAGCAACTACCAACTACCACTCTTCACTGATAACTGATAACTGATAACTGATACCTGATACCTAATTCCTAAATCTTCTGGAATTTATCTGCGGAAAGATGAATGATCCAGTATGAAGTGAGAATCATAGAGTGTGAGCATCGACTTAGGGGCTACTAATGCTTGACATAAAAAAGTCTAGGCGAAGACACCTAAGTAAGTGCCACAAAGATACAGCAGATAGAGTCTAGATAATTATAAGTTTATTTTATAGAGCTTGTGGCTCAACAGCCCAGCAACCATCATGAGAAGCCAATCGTTAGAAGCAGATAAAAAGAATCGGAAATGCCGTCATCAACGTAATACTAGTGGCATGGCTAATCAGTCGCCAATAGCCTCCAAAACTGGTAAACGGCAACCAGAACTAGCCTTATCCGATACATACTTACGTGCATGTGCTGCGGAGAAATCGCAGCAGGGAAACTATGCCGACGCGATCGCGTTGTTGAGCCAACTGCTTTATCGCTGCCCTGGAAATGCGATTGACTACAACAATCGGGGATTAGTATACTTCCAGGCTGGTCAACTCCAACAGGCGATCGCTGACTACGATCGCGCTCTAGAACTGAATCCCAATTTAGCAAAAGCTTATAACAATCGGGCTAACTATCACGCCGCCTGTGGAAACTTTCTCGCTGCATTGGCTGACTACGATCGCGCTCTAGATCTTAATCCTAGCTACGTGCGGGCGTTACTCAACCGAGGCATTACTCTGCGCGATCTGGAACGCTATGAAGAGGCAATTGAAAGTTTCGATCTGGCACTGTTACTAGGACAGCTAGAAGGACATATTTATGCCGAACGCGGTCGGACTTATCATTTATGGGGCGATTGGAACTGCTGCATATCTGACTATCGCCGTGCTTTAGATCTGTTACCACAGCACAACAGCTCCAATGCCGATCCTGCTATGCGTTTACGCACTCAGGTGGAAACTTGGTTAAACCAATTATTAACGATTGACAATTAGTGGTAGTTCTGGCGGCTAATTGCTATCGTCAATTGCTATCTAGATTTGTCGAGGAAGTAGACTTGGCGCTGTCCTGGCTCGATTAAGTTATTTTGCTCTTTCATCAAAGAATGGCTTTGACGGGGATCGAAGTAGCGGTTGAGGTCTTGACGCAAATGACCGACGCGCTGTTCTATCTGCTTGACTTCGGTATTAATTGCATTCGATTTTTGCTGCTGCGACCAAAGATAAGGCGCTAACTGTATCAAACCATACAGCGTTATAGCAGAAATGGCACAGTTAGCAAATAGTTTTGCCGTATTTTCTAAAACTAACGTGCGATTGGGATGGCGCTGCTGGCGCTGTATGGGCTTTCTGCGGCGATCTTGGCGACGAGTCTTTTGTGGCTGTAGAGGTGGTCTAGACGGTTGAATGGCGTTCATAATTGCTCAAAAGGGGCGATGAAACAACTAGGCTTATACAGTTTGTAGATTGTGCTTTTTGTTCACTTTGATACAAAGAATCCCCAAAACCTTACTCTCACTCTGCGCTGGCTCTCAACCGTAGTTTTACGCAAACGTAGCCAAAACTGTTTACCATCGCACAATTAATACTAGTGAATATACGGTAAATCAGTAGGGAGGACGTTTGGAGGTTAACAGCCGACGTATAGAGTAACTAGCTGGCGATCGCGAAACGGAGTTTTGCTAGTTGGTAGATGTTATGCAATCGAAGCTCGATTCAAACTAATTTAAATGATTTGAGATGGGGTTTTGAGTCGAGGAGCGATCCCCTGACTCAAAACTCAGCTTTAAAGCAGTTTAACTATGAGTGTTTGTTCAGTTAACAAACAAACCAGTAGTCTCTGCCTCACGATGTCATAGTTAACAAATGTACCTAAATTTCTACTTATACAGTTCGGTAGCTAGCCGAAAAGCTAGTAGACCAGGTAGTAACGCTACTATGAGAGCAACGTAAACTTGAGTATCTGATATATTCATTAAAAAGCCTCCTAGTCACAAAGTATTCTTACCAGATAGTTTCATAATTTCAAATGAATTCCCTCATCAGGGGAATAGCTTGTTACAACTCTTAGTAAATAGGGTGTGGGGTGACAGTGACCAGTGACTAGTGACTAGTGACTCCTGACTAATAATTTCTCCTCTGCGCCTCTGCTCCTCTGCGCCTCTGCTCCCCTGCTTCCTCAGCTCATGAGCAGCTCTCTTCCCCTAACCCCTAACAACTGATGATTTCTCTGGGAATCGATTTTGGGACTTCTGGCGCTAGAGCCGTGGCAATTGATGCCGCAGGCAAGACTCTGGCAGAAGCCAAGCATGTTTTTACAGAGGCAAAATTAGCAACTGCACCCACCCAATGGGAGACGGGATTGTTTTGCTTACTAGAGCAACTGCCCTTAGAACTACGACAGAAGATCGGGGCGATCGCGATTGATGGGACTTCTTCCACCGTCCTACTGTGTGACGCGACGGGCAATCCAATTGTTGCCCCAATACTCTATAACGACGATCGCGGCATTGCTGTCATGGACAAACTACGCGCGATCGCTCCTCCCCATCACGTAGCGATCGGCGCTACGTCCAGTTTGGCAAAGTTGTTGTGGTGGCAAAAAGCTTGTAGAAGTGCACATCTGTGCGCCCCTACAGAAATATATTTTTTACACCAAGCTGACTGGCTGGGTTTTTTATTGCACGGACAGCTAGGAGTGAGTGACTATCATAACGCTCTGAAGTTGGGATATGACGTGGAACGGTTATGTTATCCTGATTGGTTATTGAAATTGCCTGCACTGCCAAATTTGCCCCAGGTACTTACTCCTGGCACACCTGTAGGAGAGGTGACGGCAGAGGTGCGATCGCGGTTGGAGTTGCCGCAAGGCTGCGTGGTACGTGCTGGGACGACAGATAGTATTGCTGCGTTTCTGGCTAGTGGAGCAAATTCCCCTGGAGAAGCTGTCACATCGTTGGGTTCGACCTTGGTACTCAAATTACTCAGTCAGACGCGGGTGGAAGATGCTCGTTCTGGAATTTACAGTCATCGACTGAGCGATTTGTGGTTGACTGGTGGGGCTTCTAACACTGGTGGAGCTGTGTTACGGCACTTTTTTACAGATGCAGAGTTAGAAACACTAAGCAGTGAGATCGATCCTAATTACGAAAGTCCCCTAGATTACTATCCTTTGCTCAAAGCAGGCGATCGCTTCCCAATTAACGATCCTCATTTGCCACCGCGACTAGAACCTCGTCCAGAAAATCCGGTTGAGTTTCTACACGGATTATTGGAGAGTATGGCACGGATCGAAGCACGGGGATATCAATTATTGCAGCAGCTCGGGGCAACCCCTTTGAGATGCGTCTACACAGCTGGAGGCGGGGCGAAAAATGCTGTTTGGAGTCAAATTCGCGCTAGACATTTAGGCGTGCCTGTGGCGCAGTCAGCGCACGCGGAAGCGGCTTATGGTACGGCATTGTTAGCACAGATGTCATGTTGAAAGTCATGCTGAAATAATTAATGTTAGCGATCGCCCCATAACCTACACGAACAATTTATGAACGATTCAAGTAGCCGACGACAATACGCTCCTGCTACCCAACGCAACCGCAAGCCGATTCTGGAAGTACTGCTGCAAGTTTTGCCTTCTACAGGTACGGTGTTAGAGGTTTCCAGCGGTACGGGAGAACATGCAGTTTATTTTGCCCCTCACCTTCACCCGCGGAATTGGATTCCGTCCGATCCAAATCCTTTAGCACGAGAGAGCATTGCAGCATGGCGAGAATCTTGTCCGACAGATAATTTGTATCCACCACTGGCGTTAGATGCTAGCGATCCGGTTTGGGTGGTAGAAAGGGACGAACTGCCAGAATCTTTACATAATATAGATTTTCAACGCGATCCGATTGTGGCGATCGCCAACATTAACATGATTCACATTGCCCCTTGGTCGGCTTGTCTGGGATTGATGGCAGGAGCAAGGCGAATTTTGCCACCAGGGGGTATTTTGTACTTGTATGGACCCTTCAAGCAGGCGGGTCAGCATACTGCACCCAGCAATGCTGCTTTTGATGAAAGTTTACAGGCACAAAATCCAGAATGGGGCGTGCGCGATTTGGATGATGTTATCGCAGTTGCACGCAGCGAAAATCTTTCCCTAGTTAAGACTTATGCCATGCCAGCTAATAATCTTTCGGTAATTTTTCAGGCATGAATTAGTGTTGGGGAGCAGAGAGCAGGGAGCAGGGGAGAACCGACTACCAATTACCCATTACCAATTTTATTCACGCTTTAGCCAACTCTGGCGTTGTTACTTTCTGAATTGGTGGTAGCTCCAGTTTACGTTGTGGCAACATTTTGGCATAGCGATCGCTCAGATAGCGATTGAATTTCCGGTCAAGTTTTTTCATGGTTCGCTTCAACGGCTTATTCTCAAATCCAAAACTTACCTGACGCACGAAGGGTTTAATAATTGTGGCAATGCGTCTGACTCCCAATTTTTTATACTTGGTTTGGAAATAACCGTCTTCCGATAAATTCCACTTTTCGCGTAGGCGTTGTAAGCTGCCTAAAGTCCAAGCGTCACTCCAACGCAGCATATAAAAATGCAAATCCGTCCATTCTAGAGGTGGACCCGGTACGTATGTCACTAAGCTATCTGGCTCAAAATAGACCGTACCTCCCACTTGTGCCACAGTCATGCAAAAGTCAAGGTGTTCTTTGGTGTTGAGCATAGCTTCGTCAAGATAGCCAATGCGATCGAAGATTTCTCTGCGAACTAAAGTGCAATGAAATTCTGCCAATTCAGTTTGAGTCCGCTTTAATTGAGAACGCAATTCCAACGCGTTATGACCTTGTTTGTACATTTTCTCGCGTAGATGTCGTCTGCCTTTCACATCAGTAACAACGCGGCTTTCTCCACCTGCAAAGTGAACCCTTTTGTGAATCGGTTGCTTTTCACACATTAAAGGACCAACTACAGTTGCCTCTGTTTCCTCAGCGCAATCAACTAAAGCTGTTAACCAGCCTGGAGAAACTATGACATCGTTATCAACAAAAACCAAATATTTAGTATCGACACGACTCAAACCAATGTTACGTGCATGATTGGGAGAAAGGTAGTAATTCGTGCGAATAATTTCAAAACATTTTTCTTGGGCTTGAGCTTCCAGATATTTTCGTACTTTTGCTGGAGAATTTCCATCAACATAAATTAACTTGAAGGGGAAATCTGTGTGTGCGTAAATGCTTTCTAAAGATGCCTGAGTACAGCTAAAACGCTCCCGAGGTACGACAACGATTGTCACTATAGGTTTCATTACAAGCGATTCCTCCGTATTAATGATTTGCTGTTAATAATAAACTTCGATCTGTCAAAGAGTGTTGGGGAATTTTTGAATCTAATACTTGTTGATAAATTTCAATTAATTCATCGTTTAGCTTATCCATATCATATTTTGCTTCTACCTGCGCTCGACCAGATAAACCCATTTGCTGCCAAATTTCTGAATGTTGAATGAGGTAGCTTAATTTTTGCGCGATCGCCTCAACATCTCGTTCTGAAACTAAAAACCCAGATACGCCATCTTCTACTAATTCTGGAATGCCGCCATGTAAAGTACTAATAACAGGTAAACCCATTGCCATTGCTTCTTTTAATGTATTGACTGGTGCATCTTGATTACCATCAGCTCCGGTCACACTAGGAGCCAGAAAAATATGACAAGTATCGAGAATTTCTACAATTTCTTTTTGTTGCTTCCAGCCTAATAATTTGATAGTACGCTCGGCATTCAATCCAGTAATTAATTGCTCTAAGTCTGCTTTTAGTTCTCCATCACCAATGATGTAGTATTCAATATTTGGATAAGTTTGAGCGACTTTAGCAACTGCGGCGATCGCATACTCAATTCCTTTCTTTTCTACCAAACGTCCAGTCGTCACAATTTTCACTTTGCCATCAGCAGGAAAAAATCGAGGTTGGTAAGCAAACTTACTACAATCAATTCCCGAACCGTGGACGTGAATTTTGTCTGAATTGCATCCTAAAGTAACTGCCTTATTTTTAAAAAACTCACAGTTAGCCAAGAAAAAATCTGTTTCTTGAAAGACTTCTTGATAAACGCGATCGCCCCACTTGGGTAAGAATTTACTAATATCTGCACCTCGAAACGTGGAGATTAATTTTCCTTCAATTAATCCGAGTTGACGAAACCACACGCCAAACACTCCCAAAGTACTAAATTGACAGTGAATGACATCGTACGATTTCTTATTAAGAAATGGTATCGCTCGATAAAGTAGCTTCAGCGATTTCGCTTGACTCAAATATCGAGAAGTATTCAACAATTGCAAGCATACCAAAGGATTTTTGTAGAAATTAACTGCTAGTAAACTCAACCCTTTCAGCCAACGCCATAGCTCGTTATCGGGTCGATTTGGTGCGTAAAAAGTTCGTTCTAATAGTTGATATTGTTCGACTAAAGGATGCACTTTAGATAGATCTTTGGGAGCGCCATCTAGGGAATAAATATCAACTTCATGACCGCGCTCGATCGCGCCAACAATTTGATTGAGAATAAATGGCTCTGATAGAACAGGAAACCGAGCGACAAAAAACGCGATTTTCATATTTAGTAAAATTTTTCTTTTGTAAAAATATCGCTCTAAACATGCATGAGTTTTTGAAGGTTCTGGACTGAAGTTTTTCGATTTAATTTTTCATCTAACATTTGCTCGTAAATTGCTACTAACTCATCGTTCAATTTGTTCATATCGTATTTCGCTTCTACTCGGTCTCGACCAGCTTTCCCCAGACTTTGCCAAACTTCAGGATGTTCGATTAAAAATTCGAGTTTTGTGGCGATCGCGTCAGCATCGCGCTCTGGAACCAAGAATCCAGATATGCCATTTTGAACTAATTCGGGAATGCCACCATGTCTAGTACTAATAACAGGCAAACCCATTGCCATTGCTTCTTTTAATGTATTGACTGGTGCATCCTGATTGCCGTCAGATGCCGTGACACTAGGAGCCATAAAAATATGGCAATCATTGAGAATTTCGATAATTTCTTTTTGCTGCTTCCAACCTAGTAATTTAACGACGTGACTAACATTTAATTCGCTAATTAATTGCTCAAAGTAGGCTTTTAAGTCACCGTCACCAATAATATTGTATTCAAGATTCGAGCAAGTTTTGACTAACTTAGCAATGGCACGAATACCATATTCTATTCCTTTCTTTTCAACCAAGCGTCCTGTTGTGACAATTTTAATTTTTCCATTAGTGGGAAAATGACGCGGCTTAAAAGTAAATTTACTACAATCCAATCCCGAACCATGAACGATAATTCTTGTTGGATCGCAGCCTAAACCGATCGCGCGATCGCGAAAAAATTCGCAATTTGCTAAGAAAAACTCACCTTCTCTAAAGAGTCGATCGTAGACATCAACACCGTTTTCTTGAACGTATTTACTAATATCAATGCCGCGAAATGTAGTAATTAACTTACCTTGAATAATATTAGCGTCGCGATAAGCGAGAGCAATTGGCGCTAGCGTACCGAATTGACAATGAATGATGTCATACGATCCATCTTGAAGTAACGCGACAGTTCTGTAAAAAGATTTTAACGTTGCGACTTCTGCATCATATTTACCGGGCTGAAAAAATTGTAATGTTTTCCAAGAACCTCGATTTAGATTCTTCAGAAATAAACCTAACCCTTTAATCAAACGAGGAAAAAACTTTTCTGGTACTGTTGGCGGAAAATAAGTACGCTTCATTAACTGGTATTCTTCAACTACAGGATGTATCTTACCCGTGTAGTTTTTAGGTAATCCATTAACTGGATGAATGCGGACATCGTGACCGCGATCGATTAAACCAGTAATTTGATTCAGAATAAAGGCTTCTGATAAAATTGGAAAGCGCCAAACAATGAATGCAATTTTCATAGTTGTGTCATTGGTCATTAGTCATTGGTCATTTGCGAATCAGACATTTTAACTTAATTAAATAAATATCTGTGTAGGCATTGCCCACCCTACATCTGATTTATGAATCAAGTCACTTTGAGTCGTTAAAATATTCATTGCCTGTAAAATTGGCGGATGGCGATCGCCCGGATATTGCAGACAACTCATCGTTCCTTTTTTGACTAATATTCGTTCCGTACTCTCTGAATTCATGCCGAAAACATGACCGATTAAACGAGCAATCGCATCTTCGCTTGCTATGACTAAACCAGTCGTCAACTGTTTGGAGCTAGCTTTACTTCTTTTACCAATGACTACTTGCCAAGCTTCGGGAATATCTTCTCGCAATACCTCAAACTGTACTGTTTCTGGATGGTGTTGCAGAATTTGTTGCACCGTAATGTGGTAGGAGTCAAGTATGCTATTGAGGCTAAAGTCAATTCGCACTTGTTTGAGAAACCTAGCTATGTTTTGAGTTTGTGCTGCATTTGTCCCAGAAGGTACGAGCAACAGCCGTAAGCCTTTACCCCCTTCTTGAGGCTTGGGTAAGTGTTCTCCTACATGAGTATTTAAATTCATTGCTTCCAATTGCCCTGACTCCAGAGAACCGTCAGGAAAATTTAGAACGCTGATGCCGCAGTTAGACTGTTGAATGCAATGATAGCGATCGGGTGTAATTCCTAAAGCTGTACTTATCAAAGCGCGGTTGGTTCCGCCATGAGTCACGAGTAAAACGGTTTGTCCCCTATGGCGCGGTAATATTTCTTGCCAAAACTCTCGCACCCTTTGATATAAATCCAGGGCAGGAAAGAATTTTAGTGGTTGTTGGTTGTTGGTTGTTGGTTGTTGGTTGACAGTCAACGCTGACACTACACTGCGTGAAGACAGTTGACGGTTGACAGTCAATGCTGGCGCTACACTGCTCCCTTGTCCCCCTTGTCTCCCTTGTCTCTCCACACTTCCAGAGAATTCCATCCAAAACTCATGGGGGTGTTGCTTCCAAAGGCGATATTCCTTGGCGAAGTTTTCGCGCACGTATTGAAATGACAACCCTTGCCATGCCGGAAGATCGGTTTCGCGTAACTTGTTTGTTATGCTTAATTGGATATGGGGGGAGATGACTTTTATAATTTCTCGGGCGGTTTCTTGCGCTCGTTTCAATGAACTGGAGTAGATAGCATCAAATACCACTCCTTTAAGAAAATTGCCAGTTGAACGCGCGTCTGTGCGCCCTACTTCAGTTAATACTGACTCATCGCTGCTACCTTGATAAAGACCGAGAGCATTGTAAGTACTCTGCCCGTGGCGTACTAAGATAACGCGGGTTGCTCGATATTCCTCATGCTTCGATCGCATAAGTGTCTCCTGTTTGCTCGCTATCGATAATGCTTTGCATCTGGTACAAGGTGGCATAATGTCTGCCCAGACGCATGAGTTCGCTATGCGTCCCCTGTTCTAAAATGCTGCCTCCCTCAACGTAGAGGATGATATCTGCGTGTTGCACTGCTCTGAGATTGTGGGAGATTGTAAATGTCGTCCGCCCCTCAGTGAGTTTTTCTAAGGCTGCGTTGACAATTTGTTCGCTAGCACTGTCCAAACCTGTAGTCGGTTCATCCAGAATCACAATCGGCGCTTGACGGATCGCCGCGCGGGCGATCGCAATTCTTTGTCGTTGTCCGCCCGATAGGGTTCCACCCCGTTCGCCCAAAACTGTATCGTAGCCTTGGGGCAGTTGCATGATGAATTCATGAGCATTAGCAAGACGGGCGGCTTGTTCTACTTCTTTGCGAGAAGATCCTAGTTTCCCGTAGGCAATATTTTCTTGTACGCTAACTGCAAACAAAACGCTATCTTGCAAAACTACGCTAATTTGCTGCCGCAGCGAATCTAGGGTGTATTCGCGTAAATCTTGACTGTCAATTAAAATTCGACCGGAATCAGGGTCATACAGGCGGAGAATTAAACTCAGAAGAGTCGATTTACCACTTCCAGAAGGACCCACCACCGCTACTTGTTGCCCTGGCTGAACGGCAAAGCTAACATTTTTTAATATTTCCTTACCTGTACTGTAGCCAAAAGAGACATTTTCAAACCGGATTGCCCCAAAGAAAGGATGTGCTTTTTTTGCCCTTGGTAAGTCACGCACGTTGAGTTCGTAGTCCAATAACTCCACCACTCTTTCACCAGAAGCCGTCGCTTTAGCAATCTGCCCGACTTGAGTGGAAAGTTTTCGCATTGGTTCAAAAGCATTTTTTAAATAAGTCATAAATACTAATAATTCGCCAGGAGTAAGTCCCTTGTGCAAAACTACATGGGAGCCGCGCCACAAGACTGCGGCGATAATTACTGCCATTAGGACTTGCACCGTTCTTTCTAATGCTGCTGAAAGTTTTAAAGATTCGATCGCCTCATCTAAACTTTTTTGGTTTTGCGCTGCGAAAATGCTATGTAGCATCTCCTGTAAAGAGAGAACTTGTACGACTTTAATCGCGCCAATAGTTTCACCCGTTGTCGCTGCTAAAACACCTTCAGAATCGCGATGTTGTTTGGCGAAACTACGAATACGACCGATTGTTTTACTCGTGAGCAAAGTTAGAAGTGGGAATATTGCTGTTGCGACTAATGCTAATTCCCAGTTCAGCCAATACATAATTGCCAACATTCCTAGTAAAGAGATAATGTTGGTCAATAAAGGTAGAGCAGTTTTGATCGTCACCAACCGCATCTTTTCAATATCAGCCGTGACGCGAGTAATTAAGTCACCGCTTTTATGTTGTTGGTGAAAGGAAAGAGAAAGACGCTGTAAGCGATCGAAAACTCTACCACGTACCTCAGATAATATCTCTACAACAGCCAAGGACATACCATAGGTACTCAAATATGCTGCCATGCTACCCAGTCCAGTAATACCAACTATTGCTAGGGCTGAGAAAGTCAGCAGCATGACTGGATTGAGTCCAAAGCTATTAGGAATATTCGTGGAGTTATTATGAGCGGGAATTAGAATATTATCAAAAACATACTTTAGAGGCCAAGGTTCTAGTAATCGTAGACCTGTTTCTATTAATAAAGCAAAAAAAGCACCAACAATTGTGAATCTTTGCTTACGGATATAGGGGGAAAATTTTCTCAAAATCCGCAAAAGACCTGGTATGACTCCTCTTAAATCTTTTTCTTTAGGGCGCTGACCCATTTAGTAGTTCTCCTTTAATTAGTGGTGCGTATAAGAAAGTAGAGCGATAGAAGGTAGGTTAAATATTGGCAATTAAACAAGACTCAAAGCAACAGTCTGAGAATTGAGAAACCTTTTGAGAAACTTGGCTGTGTTATCAGCTCCTTGAAGATCGAAAATCTTTGAATTCTTTAATGTTTTTTTAGATAAGCAATCACCGATCTTTTCAGATAAAAATAGAGGTGACAAGTCTTGAGGATGAATGCTATTGACAATTCCCAATTGTTCTAATTTTCGCGTTCTGTGTAATTGTTCTTTATCTACATGCTCGTGACCGATGGGAACTATAATGGCACGGACACCCGTACTCAGAATATTCATTGTAGTGTTGTAACCACCAAGACTAATAGAAATATCTGCCGTCTGCATGTATTCAAGTAGTTTTGGGGTGTAATTTTCAATTTGAATATTGTCGCGATCGCCTGCCAATTTTTTTAACTGTTTTACCTTCTCCACTGGCATAAACGATCCAGTAAATATTTTAATAACATGCGGTAGTTTCTGATTCAATATCGCACTCGATCTAATCAGGATCTCAAGCACCTCGTAGCCGATTCTACCGCCGCCTATACTTGCTACAATTTTGACGGTATCTAAACTAACTTCACCCCATAATTCTTCAAAAGGTGTATAAGTAATTTTTGGTTTTTGCGTAACAAATCCTGTGTGAACAATTTCAGCCTTAATTTCTTTGTATCTAGCAAAACTGTCCGAAAAAGTTTGAAAGTGAGGATCGGCATGAAAGAGTAACAAATCAAAATATTGATTCATTAGATTGCAAATTGTTTCCTCCTCTTCAGGGGCACTTTCTTTTCCGATAACGTCACGCAAGCTAGAAACAATTTTGGTTTTAGGACTTGTCGCTTTTAGATGTTCGACTAAAGGAATTAGCTCGAAGAGTAACTTGTGTCTACCAAAAGGAAAAAATTCTGTAATTAAACAGTCAGGTTTGATGCGATCGCACTCTGCAATTAAGATATTTTTTCTAGCTTCTTTCACTTCCTCAACAGTAAATGAACTATCTCCAACTGTAAATTTTCCCTGTTCTAGCCACAGAGCAGGTAATCGAATAACTTCTACTTGTATTGGTAGCTCAAAACCTGGAATTTGAGGACCACCAATAATAAAGTAAACTTGAAAATATTTTGCTAAGCTTTGCACAATTTCTGAGCTACGAACTAAGTGTCCCATACCACTCAGATATTGACAGTAAAATATAATTTTTTTCATAACTAGCTCAGAATTCCTACAATAAAAACTATCTAGACTGCTGAGCGATCGCTCGCTAAAGCGGGTAAAGAAGTATATTTTTGATAAATTTGGTTCAGTTGATGTTCGCAGACTTTTTGCGACATGAGTTGAAGTAAATAATCTTTCACTCGAACTAAACCATTCATGTCTAAGTTAAAGTCTAGCTTTTGTTGTCCTTCTAACTGACTTAGAAGTAGATCCATTAAAGTGATGGAGCTAAAATCTTCCTTACCAGGTATGAGTGTCTTAATTAATCCTAAGCTTGCCATCCTCTCGGCTCTAATTGATTGTTCTCGAGACGGCTTACTACGCGGAATAATGACAGATTTTTTTCTTGCCGATAAAATTTCACAAACAGTATTGTATCCAGCCATAGATACCACAACATCTGCGGCATTTATATAGCTCATTAAATCATCTGTAAATTCTCCAACTCGAACTTGAGAGTTGTTTTCTGCTGCTCGTTCGACGAGTTGCTTTTGCGCTTTAGGCATTTCAGGACCGCAAATTACCAAACTTTTAATGCGATACTTTGCTGGTAATAGAGCTAAGGCTGACAAATAAGTATCTACTAACTCATAGCCATCCTCTCCACCTCCAGGGGTCACTAGAATTAAGCGTTCTTGCTGCGAAACTTGTAATTCTTGTCGAATGCTGGTTCGACTCTTTTGTCCCGGTTGACGGTGCAGATAGCCGCAGTAGCGTACTTTTTCAGCAATAGTAGGTGGAAATTTGTATTCTCGTACCGTGTCAAAAACTTCTGGCGTTCCAACTATTTGTACTTGATGGTAAAACTTGTCAATTCCTGTATAAAAATCGTTTTTCTGCCACTCCGCGATTGTTTTTTCTGGACAGTCAAGAATATCTCTTAATAACAGTACTAACTTTGTTTGTGGTAGTGTTGTTTGCAAATAGTTGAGAGTACCCCGCAACTCATTTTTTAGTCCATAGGGTTTCTTATCTACTAAAAAGATATCTGGTTGAAAAATAATCGTTGCTGACAAAATCAGTTCCGAACGCAGCTTAACCGTCTCTTCCACACCCATCCCTAAATATTTCACAGCAATTTCACCAGTTTCACCGCGATTTAGACAAGGTAACTTAATATAATCAAGTCCTTTTGGCAATCGAAAGCCTTGAAGCATGGGCGAACCAGAAAGTAATAAAATTGAAAGGTCAGGAATTTCGCTCAATAGGTGTTCGCAAATTGCTAACATTCTGCGAATATTGCCAAGTCCAAATGCGTCGTGGGAATAAACCAGCAGTCGCATGACTGATATCCTTTTTGTGTGGTTGGTTGTGAAAAATTGACTGGCGATCGCAGTTCGTCACTAACGATTTATTTTTCATCTACATATATCTTTGCAGTCAGTCATGAATTGACCATGAATGTTTAATGAGAGACTTCTCATGAGAAATCTCTTATTTTCGCCATAATTCTCCCTTTAACTCCACCTCATGCGTTTGCATACATAATTGTAGAGAGGCAACTCATCTCTACAAAGCCATTAAGAAAACATCTCATACCAATTTACTCTTTGACTACGACAAAAAAGTCCCCCCTAGCCCTCCTTATCAAGGGGGGTTGGGGGGATCTCATGTAGTGCAAGGGGTGCACATCTGTGCGCCCCTACAAATGCTAAAAATGTTATTTGAGTATTGTTGGTTTACAAGCGATTTCTAACTGTGCCTGTATACATCCTAATAAGTCTTTGAAGAGGAAAGGCTTAGTAATGTAATCATTTGCACCAGCTTGCAAAGCAGCTGCCTTACATTGATTATCGTCACGAGCAGTCATAATGACAATTGGTAGCACTTCTCCCTTGCTACGTAATTCTTGCATGACCTGCCAACCATTTTTAATTGGTAAACCAAGGTCGAGTAACAATAGATCGGGTTGACTAGTTTGAGCCAATTCAATCGCCTGTTCTCCATCAGTTGCTACTAAAGTATTGAAACCGCTTTTGCCAAGTCCTTTCTCAACAAAAGCAGCTAGACGAGCTTCGTCTTCCACAATCAAAATTTGGTTCATAACCTTTTGGTATAGCTACTAAAAAGTGGTAAATGAACAAAATAAATACTGAGGAGAACAGTTTCGCTAATTTTGCATGGAAATCCTTGCAAATCTTAGCTAGCGATCGCCCTACTGCTACAACTTAACACTCCTCATGATTGTAGAATGATAGAAATAGCTATACAGATAATAACAGACTCAAAATAAATGCGATAAAAGATAAATATTTCAATTTTCTGTCTTTTGTTTTCTTAATACTATTTCCTGGGAACGGCGATCGAACAATTTAGCGAACTCTCAGTTAACGCTTCGGTGCAACTTTCTTGTGTTCTCCCCCTTGCCAAAGGGGAGCTAGGAAGGATCTTCTGATGAAGTAACTGTTTTTTTCGATCCCCCAACCGTCTTATAGCGGTTTTCGATTGGGTAAAACACACGATCTGTAGGGGCGCACAGCTGTGCGCCCCTACAAATGTCACGCACACAATCGAGAATTGCTATTAAAAAAGAGAGCCAGTCGCGTACGTGGGTGTCCCCCGCTCTCGCGAACTAGCGTGGCTAAGAAAAAAGTCGCACATGAGGTCAGTTATTATTCTTTTACTTATTATTTTGGCAGCTCAAGATGAGATGATGATGAAACGTGAATGAGAAACTTTTCATCTCTGAACTTGTCGATCGCCTTTCAACTTTGATTTAATCGTCAATCAACTCGTTCGACATAACTTTTTTCTCTGGCGATCGCTTCAGAGGTATGACAATCGTAAATCTAGCACCAGCACCAATATCACTTTTGAGTAAGATTCGTCCACCATGTGCCTCTACAATTGCTTGGACGATCGATAATCCCAACCCAGCGCCTTCAGATCGGCGGCGACTATTAGCAGCACGAGCAAAGCGTTCAAAAATCCTTTTTTGATCTATAAGTGCGATCCCTTCTCCCGTGTCACGTACCCAAAAACTAATTCTACTTTTACTAATTGCCGAGCCAATACCAATTATGTCATTCTCTTTTGTGTGTTGGATAGCATTTTGGATCAAGTTCATCACTGCCTGAGTCAAACGCTGACGATCGGCGATCGTCTGACCTTGAGCTGTACTGTCGAATTGCCAGTTACGCTGGGCTAGTGCTTGTGCTTTAGCAAATAATTCCTCTGTAAAAGATTGAAGCTCGACAGTTTCCCAGCGTAAAAAGTCCGGGCGTTCCGCTTTTGCTAGTAAAATCATGTCATTGACAAATCGGCTCATGCGATCTAGCTCATCTAACACTAGCGCTAGAGTTTCCCGTATTTCTTCGGGGTTGTCACCCATTAATTCTAAATGTCCGCGGACGATCGCAATCGGCGTTCGCAGTTCGTGTCCCGCATCATTGATAAACTCTTGCTGGCTAGTAAAAGCGGCTTGCAATCTATCCATCATTTCATTAAAGGTAGTTGCTAACTCCGCCAGTTCTCCCTTTCCTTCTACAGAAATGCGTTGATTGAGATCGGATTCGCTAATCTGATGAGTTGTTTGGAGTAGGAGGCGCAGAGGAGCCAAAACCCCCCGAGAAGCAACCCAAGCTATTAGCAAAGCTAGAAGTAATACTACAGCACTGACTTGAACAATTGCTAATACGGCTTCTAAAACTTCAGCTCGTTCGCCAGCGGTAGTATGAGCCACCACAAATACACCTGCAATTTTGCCGTCAATCCAAATAGGTTTAGCTGTGTAAAGAACGCTATCAATGTTTGGTTCTGTAGAAAAGTCCTTCTCACCTTGTTCTGATTGAGTCAGTTTTCCCCAGTATTGAATTAACTTAGAATCGGGAGCGAGTACTTTAGGTCTAGCTCTCGGACTAGATTTACGAAATTCTCCATCCACGATCGCGATCAAGAAGGTGTCGTCCTCCGGTAGCTGGCGACCGAGAAAAGCATCGAAAAATTCTTCTAACTCATCCTCTGTCGCTGGAGGTTTTGTCAAACGTATGTCTGCTTGTTTGAGCAAATTGACAGCAGCCGTCACTTCTTCATCTTCGCGATCGCCTGCTTCGGTTTCTGCATCAATTAATTGAGTAAATATTTCCATCTTCTCCGTCAGTTCCCGATTGACACGCTGGTTGACGCGCTCGTAAAGCACTTGGCGAAACGCAGGGATGGAAACCACAAAAATGAACCCGATTGTCAGCAGATACCATAAGAGAATACGGGTACGTGCTGCCCAAAAGAACCCTCTGGCAGGCGAGAAATTTGATTTAACCTTGGGAGAGGCTCTACCCTCGCTCCGTTTTCCTTGCATTAATCGAAACTTATGATAGTCCTAAAACAATTTAATAGTTCTTAATATTTGGCATTAGTTTACATAATAACTGCTAAACAGGACTTTTTTGTCAGATTACCACCTCAAAAAGCTAAAATCCCTCCAGAAGGGGCTTGACAAATATATAAACAAGAAGGAATATTCCAGAATCTCTAAGGAGTAAACTAACAAGACTCACTACAGTTAAAGCAGGTACTTGTAAAGAATTAATGCGTCTAAGAAAGAGATTATGCCAAATCCGAACCGTGAGGCGCGATCGCTCCTATATGATGAGAAATGGTTTTACTCCAACCTTAAATAAAACGGTTCAACTGTTATTTGGATTTAGATTCATCTGGTCACTGGTAGCAAAAATATTTAAGTATCATTTGTAACCTGACTCATCCATAATGCTAGCGAAGGATATGAAAACATGCACGTATTAGTGACTGGAGTTGCCGGATTTATCGGTTATCACTTAGCACAACGGTTGCTTCAAGAGGGGATAGGAGTCTATGGCATAGACAACCTCAACAACTACTACGATGTCAAACTCAAGCACGACCGCTTAGCGCAACTTCAGCCACATCCGGGGTTTGCATTTCAAAAATTGGACTTAGCAGAACGCGATCGCCTTTTAGAATTGTTTCAATACAATAAATTCGATTATGTCGTCAATTTAGCAGCCCAAGCAGGGGTTCGTTATTCCCTACAAAATCCCTTTGCCTACTCTGATAGTAATCTTTCCGGGTTTGTTAACCTGCTGGAAGGCTGTCGTCACAGTCAGGTCAAACACTTAGTTTTTGCATCTTCCAGTTCTGTTTACGGTGCAAATACCAAAATACCTTTCTCAGTTAGCGATCGCGTCGATCGTCCCGTGTCCCTCTACGCTGCTACCAAGAAAGCCAACGAACTGATCGCCCACGTCTACAGCCATCTCTACAATTTACCTACTACCGGATTGCGTTTTTTTACCGTTTACGGTCCTTGGGGAAGACCGGATATGGCTTATTTTAAATTTGTCCAGGCGATTGAAGCAGGCAAATCAATTGAAGTCTACAACTATGGCAAGATGAAACGCGACTTCACCTATATTGATGATGTCGTAGAAGGCGTATTGCGAGTTATGCAGCGTCCACCTCAACTGTATTCTCAACCAAACGGCAGTAGTACAATACCTGAAAACCAAGCTCCATATAAAATTTACAACATTGGTAATAATAGTCCGGTAGAACTGAATGAGTTTATTCAGACAATTGAGACCGCTTTGGGAAAAACAGCTCGCACGCAAATGTTACCTATGCAACCCGGTGACGTTCCTTGCACTTACGCCGATGTAGACGATTTAATTCACGATGTTGGATTCAAACCTACTACGCCTTTATCAGAAGGGATTCAACGCTTTGTTGACTGGTATAAACTTTACTACCAAGAGCAGGGAGCAGGGAGCAGGGAGCAGGGAGCAGGGAACAGAGACCGTATGGATGGGCTTGGCGAATAGATTGACAGCCTGAGCAATACATCTTCGCTCAAAATTCGCTCTTCTCAGGTATCAGCAATCGGCGCTCGGCAACCAAAACAACTTGCGATTATTAAAAATAGATTTGAAACTCTCTGTTGTCCTTCCCGCTATCACTTTCATTTCTTCATTTGATTATCAGATATCTAATTTATAGAAACCTTTCTAAAGAAGTAGTTTTCAACAAAATTATAAAGATTATTCTATAAGTATCATCATCCGAGCTATGGCTGCACTCGTTCGTGAATGTTGTTTTTCTCAAGTTATATTTAAAATAAGAACGATAAACCTACTATTAAGAAACAATAAGCATTAATACCCTAATCGCGAATTAGAAAAAACGCAGTTGTAATTATTAATGTATTCCTAAAGTAATAGTTAGCTTGATGCATATCTGACTCTCGCTCAGTTGCCGCGATCGCTAACAGCTAAAAAGGCAAGAAGAATCACGAGCAAGCAGTTTCGCAGCTTTTAAAAGTCTTGCTAAAATAAAAAAAATATTAGAGTGACAGTAATATGTACAATTGTTACCAATATAAAATAAATAGACAAATTAGCTAATATATAGAACCTTATAGTTCGACTAAAGCAAAGTCGGGTTTTTCAGTAATCCAAGGCAAAAGTAAAGCAAAAGCACAAGGTTGTTAATTTTACCATAAATTAACTAATCGATATCAATGTATTTAACATTTTATTTCTAAAATCCAGGTCGATTTGGGGTTTCTCTATGAATCAACAAAGTTCCCGAAGGAAGTTGATACGCTTAAGAGAGCTAATAATTACCACTATAGTAGGCTCCTTGCCTAAGCTCGCTATGGGTACGGCTGCACGCCGAAAATTCTACCCGCTGATCTTGCGGCACATGGGTAAAAAAGTTTTTATTCAAGAGGGAGTAGAGTTTCTCAGTGCTGAAAAGATCGAGCTTGGCGACGAAGTTTATTTATTTGGCAACGTCAAGCTGAACGCTTGGAATGATAATTGTCAAATTTTGCTGGGCGATCGCGTTGCTATAGATCGAGGCGTTGATATTACTTGTGCGGGAGATAACTGCACGATTGAAATTGGTGATGGCACGTTCGTCGGTCCCTACTCCTGTATCGCTGGTCCAGGGAATGTCAGAATTGGCAAGGACTGCATGATTGCTGCTCACAGTGGCATAGTGGCTAACAATCATATTTTTGCAGACCCCTTACAGAGGATTCGCGATCAAGGAGTGACGAAAAAGGGAATTGAAATTGGCGACGATTGCTGGTTGGGTTATGGCGTGAAAGTTCTAGATGGGGTCACAATCGGCAAGGGTAGCGTCATCGGTGCTGGCGCGGTTGTAACCAAAGATCTCCCCCCTTACTCGGTTGCCGTGGGCGTACCAGCTAAAGCAATTGCCAACCGCCTGCAAATTCAAGAAAAAGTGACTCACCAACACGAATACAACCCGGTCGCTCAGGGCGATCGCGTTTCAACAAATCCATCCCGCGATCGCGCTGCGAGCAAAAACGAACTTGCCCATAGACCGCTAGAAAATTTACTCCAAGCAACCTTGGAATGCATTCGCCACATCCTAGAAGTCGATACTGTCGCAGTCTTATTACAAACAGAAAACGGAGAACAACTAGCAGTTCATGCTACTTTGGGTTTGGAAGAAGAAATCGAAACTGGAGTCAGAATTCCAGTCGGACAGGGGTTCGCGGGTAAAATTGCAGCTCAACCGGAGTTAACAATTGTTGACGATCTATCGACAATAGAAGTCTACAGTCCCGTACTGCGACAAAAGGGACTGCATTCTATGCTAGGCGTTCCTCTATTTGCTAGCAATCGAGTTGTTGGTGTATTTCACATTGGTAGCCTGCATCCGCGACACTTCACCAACAAAGAAGCACAAACAGTACGCTACGTTGCCGATCGCATTGGAGAAGCGATCGAACCAGTTTTGCGTCTGTGGCAGATGCCTGATTATGTTAATGGTTAATGGCTAATGGTTAATTGTTAATATTGGCGATCGATCCGATTAACTATTAACAATCGACAACACGCTAATCTGCGCCAGAGCCGTAACGCCAAGCGTCAATCCAGCGGTGGTATTGGTACTGCTGTGGTGCGGGTAGGTTTTTTAGCCAAGGTTGGATAATGGGACTGAATTTGTTGAGAACTGAATAAATTCCGAGGTTAGTGTAATGGATCGCCCAATTTATTAAAGCCCCTAAGCCAACGTGAGGGATAATTTGGGCGATTAACAAAGGATGAGCGATCGCAGTTTTGAACAAAGTTTGTGTCAGGGGTAAAAACTGTACTACGTCTTGTAGAAACGGTTTGAGGACGCGATCGCCCAACTGTTGCATGGTGAGAAATACAACTGCTAGCAACCGATTAATGCGATCGGGTGGTATATTTCCCCCAACATCTGCCCGCATTGCTTTTTGAAACAACCACGTAACGCTGAGGTTTGGTTGATAAGGAGCTAATAATGACAGTGACGATGCAGATAACTGCTCGCTAGAAAGTGCTGCATGAATGCCAAGCGTTAGACGTTCTAAATGGCGTACCATTGCTCCAAAACCGCCAAAACTTAATGGTGACTGATTACCGCTACTATCTCCCACTGGTAGAATCCGATTCCAAGGAGTGCGTAAAGGACTTTGGCGATAGGCGGGAAAAAAGCCAAATAAGGCTCGTTGAAAATGAAGCTTCTCTAAATCTACAGCCTGATACTGTGGTAGCAATCGCAAATATTCTTCAAATAGTGCTTCTAAACCCAAATGGTCTGGACTAGCATCCATGTAGGTAAATAAATACGTCGTCCTACCATCTCTAGCTGGAAAAGCCTCCCAGAAATACTGACAGCGATTTTGAATCGGCGTAAACGTGGCAATTAAATCGCCAGTTTGGTTCTGAGGAAACCCTTGAGCACAGCTCCCAACAACCAAACAAATACTATCGGGTTTTTGTCCCTGACGTGCTTGTTTTGTGATTGGGGATAAGTGTCCCATTGCATCGATGAGGAGGCGAGTTGTGATTGGTAATTGGTTGTTGGTAATTGGTAATTGGTAATTGGTAATTGGTAATTGCTCCTCAGCTTTCTTCTCTCCTGCTCCCTGCACAGAAGCGCTCCCTGCTCCCGTTTCCACAAGCACGCCATTAGGATGAACGATCGCACTCACAAAGGGAGTATTTTCTAATAACACGCCACCAGCGGCTAGAAATTTTTGCTTTAAGGTTTCTAGCAAATAAATTGGATCTACACCCAGATTGAGTACGTCTTTAACCCAGATTTCGCCGCTGTTGTGAAAGCTAACGCGGGCAGGATTATACTCAGTAGCGATCGCTTGTTCTAATTCCGCTTCAGTTAATAAATTCAGCCGTAAAAAAACTGCCAGTTCTTGGCGAGAAATATTCCACTCTTGCTGTCTACCCCGTAAAATTCCGCGTTCGAGCAAAGCGACTCGCCATCCCCGCTGTACCAAAGCGCTGCCAATTAAAATTCCCAGCGTACCACCGCAGATCGCAACATCCCAGTCAACGGTTTCCAAAAGAGTTTCGCTTTGAGTTACGACTGTCGGTACGGCTGTCGTATCCGTTCTCATCGACGCGAGCAAGCGATCGGCTTGTCGCAAGCCACTCAAAACATCGCCTGGTAGTTGAGTCAGAATATCTTCTGTTAAACTCACGATCTCACTACTCTTTATTTAACTAATTGCGATCGAATATACCCAATCTTGATATTTTGGTTCTCTACCTTCGGTAATAGCAATCAGTTTTTCTTGTAATTTTTGTGTAATCTGATTTTGTGGCGATAATTGATAATTTTCTAATCTTTTTACAGGAACAATCTTAGCTGCTGTACCGCATAAGAAAACTTCATCGGCAATCAAAAGTTCGGTTCGATCGACTGGTCTTTCTATTGTTTCAATTCCTAAGTCACTTGCGATTTTAATAACACTATCTCTAGTAATTCCTTCTAAAATATCTTGGTCGAAACCTGGAGTAATCAGTCTTTCGTTTCTGACAATGAATATATTCATTCCCGAAGCTTCGCTGACTTTGCCTTGAGAATTCAATAAAATTGCCTCATCAAAACCCGATTCAACTGCTTCTGTTTTTGCTAAAGCAGAAGTGATGTAAGCAGCACTTATTTTACCCCGTAGTGGCATACTGCGATCTTCTTGTCGATACCAAGAGCTGATGCGACAGCTAACACCTTCAGCAGATAAATAGTCTTGTAACTCTAATCCGTAAACAAAAAAATCTTTTTCGATCGAATGCAATCGCGGTGCGATTCCTAAGCCAGAGGTGTAAACAAAAGGACGAATGTAGAAAGATGCTGTGGGCTGATTGCGTTTAACAAATTCAACGATGACGCTTTGAATTTTATCTGGTGGTAAATCGTAATGCAGAAATCTAGCACTATGACTCAATCTCTGGCAATGGAGATCGAGCCGAAATAGCAAAATTCGCTGAGAATCCTGCGGGTGGGGAATTCCGCGTAAACCACCTAATGCTCCCGTTCCGTAGTGTAAGGCATGGGTGGCAATGGAGATCTTAGCCTCGCCAAACGGAACAAATTGATTTTGAAAGTAGGCGATCGGTAGGAAGCTTTGCACGGGCAAACTTAAACAGAGGTGAGATATTTCACTATAGACGATTTTACAGCTCTAATCCCAGTACGATTTGAACTAAATTCAAATAGAACGGATGAATTTGGAAAGCCTAATATATTATCATCAAGCATAGTAAAATCAAAAGTACTAACTTTACAGTCAGTAAGCTGAAATTGGTTTATTTGAGCTTTAGCTTATTGAGTTGGCGATCGCGATCGCTCTCCACAGCTCAAGCTTAAAGCGAGTATAAATAAAAATTAAGATCCAGTTCTGCCTGTGGAAAACTTAGGGTTTTCTGTGGAAAACCCGGGGACAATTTGTGGAAAACTATTGATTTTACGTGGAAAATTTACAGTAAGTATAAATACCCTGTGGAAAACTTAAGGCTTTTTTCCACAAGTTTTCCACAAGTCTTAATCTCTAGGATCGCCACAGTAACAGCAAGAGCCATTTTTTTTCACAGTTTCCACAGCACCTACTACTACTAATAAAAAAATATATCTTTAAGTCGGATCTATTCGCACAGAAGTTTATTGGTTCATCCTTACAACAACCTTGACAAGAGTGATACTATGTCTATTCTGGAGCAAATCTGTCCTAGCCCAGTGCCATCTGTTAGCCGTCCATGAAACTCGTCTGTACTCAAAACGACCTTAGTACAAACCTTTCTCTTGTCAGTCGCGCCGTCCCCTCGCGTCCGACTCATCCGGTTTTGGCTAACGTATTGCTGCAAGCTGACGCAGATACGCAGCAGGTAAGCTTAACGGCTTTCGATCTCGAACTGGGAATTCGCACTACGTTTGCTGCTACAGTGACTGTAAGCGGTGCGATGACTTTGCCTGCTAAGTTGTTAAATGATATTGTGGCAAGGCTTCCAGAAGGAGAAATTACGCTGGAAGAAGAGGAAGGAGAAGTTCCATTTATTGCTGCGATCGCCTCTCAGCATGGACGCTACCAAATTCGCGGTATGGGGGTGGAAGAATTTCCTGAATTACCCGTGTTAGAAAAGGGTGAATTCGTGCATTTGCAAGCAGAGGCTTTGCTGGAGGGTTTAAAAGGCTCGCTGTTTGCGACGAGTGCGGATGAAAGCAAGCAGATTTTGAAGGGGCTGCATTTGACTGTCCAGCAAGATACGCTAGAATTTGCAGCAACAGACGGTCATCGCTTGGCAGTCGTGCAAACTGCAAATGATACTTCAGATAGCGAAGCGTCTAGACAGCTTGAAGTCACCGTACCTGCTAAAGCGTTTCGAGAATTGGAACGGATGTTGGGTAAGTTACAAGCCAGCGAACCAATTGCCTTAAATTGCGATCGCGGTCAAATCGTGTTTGAATGGTCGGAGCAGCGACTGACGTGTCGCACCCTAGAAGGTCAGTATCCCGCCTATCGTCAGTTAATTCCACGTCAATTCGAGCGCCAAATTGCGATCGATAGAAAACAATTACTGGGTGCATTAGAACGAATTGCGATTATTGCCGACCAGAAAAATAATATTGTCAAGTTTCATATTGATACCGACAAACAAGAATTAGCCTTATCAGTTGACGCGCAAGATGTAGGTAGCGGAAAAGAATTTCTACCTGCTGAAATCTCTGGTGGGGGCAATCTTGATATCGCTTTTAATATTGCTTATTTAATGGATGGAGTCAAAGCATTACCTTCAGGGGAAATCGAAATGCATCTCAATACTGCAGTCACTCCAGTGGTTTTGACTCCGATTGGTGGGTTGCAAATGACTTATTTGATTATGCCCGTACAGATTAGGAATTAGTAGGGTGCGTTGTTAACGCACCCTACTAAATTAAACCTTAGCAATATCGGCAAAACGAATCTTCAGATAATCCGCATCCATCTTGGCTCCAGATGGTTGTAATGCAGCTAAAGCTTGTGGTAAAACCAAATTACGCCGATGATTGCCGATGGTAATGTTCAATTCATCCCCTGTTTTACTCAACTGAATTTTATCTTTGGGAATCCCAGGTAAATACAGTTCTAAACTGTATTGATTGTGTTCTTGTACGACTTTGAGCGTAGTTTCTTTGTAATAAACTTGAGCGGGATCTTCTTCTTGATATAATGTCTCTTTCAATCTTTCTAAAGCTGCTAAACCACACATTTCTTCAGAATAGAGCGGCACTTCCTTCACGGGCAAAGGACGAAAATTTTCGTGAATTTCCTGACGATATTGCTGTTGATTTTCTTTCCACTTTTGGAAGAAAGGATCGGTTACTTGTTCGGGAATGATTCGGTTGGCAACGACTAAATCTGTAGAAACATTATATAAACTGAGATAGGCATGAGCGCGAAGAGACTCTTTAATCACCATTTTTTCAGGATTAGTAACTAGGCGCACGGAAGTTTTTGTGTTGTCAGTTAAAACTTTTTCCAATGCCTCAATTTGCTCGTAAAATTCATAGGGAGCGTCCATCACTTCTTTATCTGGCAGCGAAAAACCTGCAATAGGTTTAAATAAAGGCTCTACCAAAGGTCTAAGCGCTACAGACATTTTTTGTAATGGCTTGTAAAAGCGGCGCATATACCATCCACTGACTTCAGGTAAGCTAAGCAACCTTAAAGCCGTACCCGTAGGCGCAGAATCGATAATTAAGACATCGTATTCGCCTTCATCGTAGTGGCGCTTCATTCGCACTAGACCGAAAATTTCATCCATGCCTGGTAGAATAGCTAATTCTTCAGCTTGGACTCCATCTAATCCTCTTGCTTGCAAGACTTGGGTGATATAGCGTTTGACTGCACCCCAGTTTCCTTCTAATTCCAGCAGCGCGTCTAATTCTGCACCCCAGAGATTTTGGCGTACTAGGCGAGGTTCGTGTCCTAATTCTAAGTCAAAGCTATCTGCTAGGGAGTGTGCGGGGTCAGTGCTGAGAACCAGCGTGCGATAGCCGAGTTCGGCGCAGCGCAGTCCGGTAGCCGCCGCCACAGAGGTTTTCCCAACTCCTCCTTTACCAGTCATGAGGATTAGACGCATGAATATTGTCCTATCTGAGAAATGTTTATATTTGTTTATAATCTATCAGCTGTTGAATTATCGGTGTGAAATTGGATTCAATGGTAGTTGGTAATGAGTAGTTGGTAGTTGGTAGTTGGTTATTATTCTCCCTTGTCCCCCTTATCTCCCCTGTCCCTAATTCCCAATTCCTACAATGCAGACAAATCTCTGGACTAATGCTGACCACGTTTTGTCGTATCTCGCCAAGGCAGATAAAATTCCCCATCGGACTGAGGGAGAAGGCGTTTTGTTAGAACAAGTGCCAAAAACGGTAGAGCGAATTCTCGATTTAGGGACGGGGGATGGTCGTTTACTAGGTTTGTTAAAAATCGAGCGTCCGCAAGTTCAAAGTGTGGCGATCGATTTTTCTCCGACAATGCTAGAAGTAGTGCGTCAGCGTTTTGCTGGAGATGAAACAGTAGAAATAATAGCTCATAACTTAGATAAGCCTCTGCCATCTTTGGGTCAATTTGATGCTGTTGTTTCTAGTTTTGCGATTCATCATTTAACGCACGATCGCAAACGTTCTCTGTATGAGGAAATCTTTTCTCTACTAGCGTCAGGTGGAATTTTTTGCAACTTAGAACACGTTGCTTCTCCAACTCAAAATTTACACGATCGCTTTCGTCAAGCAATAGGAATTGCAGATGAGCCAGACGATCCATCAAACATATTATTAGATGTTGAAACTCAGCTCAAATGGTTGAGAGAAATTGGTTTTACAGATGTTGATTGTTATTGGAAATGGTTAGAGTTGGCTTTATTAGTAGGGTGTGTTCAATAATGCATCCTGTTGGCGCGATCGCCAACTTCTGTACAGCAAGATAGAATGGGCGAGAGGAACAAGTCACGGAATCTCAAGTGATGGAAACCAAACAACTAGGAAAAACTGGAGTCGCTATCAGCGCCATTGGTTTAGGTGGAATGCCAATGTCTTTGAGTAGCAGACCACCGGAAGCACAAGCAATTGAGACTATTCATCGCGCCCTTGATTTAGGTGTAACTTTGATTGATACAGCTGATTCTTATTGCAAAGACGAGTCAGATAAACACCACAACGAGCGTTTAATTCATCAAGCGTTGCAACAATATCAGGGTGATGCGAGTAACGTAGTTGTTGCTACCAAAGGCGGTTTGATGCGTCCTAGCGGAAGTTGGACGCGCAATGGTAATCCAGACCACTTGCGGGAGACGATTCGGATTAGTTTTGAGGCTTTCGGGGGAGAAAAACCGATCGATCTTTGGCAATATCACGCCCCAGATCCAAACTATACAATTGAGAAATCTCTCACACCTGCCAAAGAAGCTGTTGCAGCAGGAACGATCCGGTATGTTGGTGTTTCTAATTTCTCAGTAGAACAGATTAAACGCGCTCGCGACGTAGTTGATATCGTCTCCGTTCAAAATCAATATAATCCCTGGCAACGACAACCAGAGGCAGATGGAGTATTAGAATATTGCGAACGTGAGGGTTTAACCTTTTTGCCGTGGAGTCCTTTAGGGGGTAGCCGTCGCGTTGCTAGCTTACCAGACATCTCTGCGATCGCGCAATTAGCGAAAGCAAAAGGTGTCTCTGTCTACGCGCTCGTCTTAGCATGGCTGCGGGCAAAATCCCCTTGTGTAGTGCCTATTCCTGGTGCGAGTAAAGCTAGTAGTATCGAAGATTCGGTCAAATCTGCCCAAATTCAACTATCTTCGGAGGAAGTAGGGCAGATCGATAATGCTACAAGTTAGTACCAAATGAGACGTTCTACGGAACGCCTCAAGATGACTACACGTCGTAAATCAAACATTCAAGCGATTCTGGATGCTCTATACAGTAGAGATCGAAACTGTTTCTTTGTTGAGCAACTTCACGATGGCTTCTTTCTGCTTGTAATTCTTCCACAATGTCCCACGCTACCGCGCATTCGCTAGAACTGTCACCTGAAGTTTGGCACGCAGCACGCGCTTCTTCTAAAGCTTGCACGATCGCTTTTTCTAAAGAATTACTAATTTCGTTTCCCGCGATCGCAGTAGCCATTTTAGTGACTTGGGAGGGACGATCTGTTGCCTGAGTCATAAAAATCTCCTGTTTAGCTTTTCAGCCTTGATTCCGCTGTGCTTGTCTTTCTCGCTCCCTCAAAGTTGGTAACTCTGAGTATTTCCTTTTCTAATTTAGGCATGAGAAGACCAGATGCCAGTGAGTAAAACCGTAATTTTAAGCATCGGTTTTTACTGCCTATATCTTAGACCGATTTTTCTAGATGCTGTGGTTTTGCTTATAATTTTTTAGTTTAGTTTTTCGTACATTAATCTTAGACTTCTAATATTTTAAATATTTAATAAAATATTCTTATAACTTAAAAAAATGTTTACAACTTTTGTTAAATAAATTATAGTATTTGCCTTAGAAAATGCTCGAAACTAATAGAACTATCAGCCTATTTATTTTGTAGCTAGCATAACACTAATAGTAAATAAATCGTTTGAAATACATTCGTAGGGGCGCACAGAGAAAGCGCCCCTAAAGATCTTATGTATCCCATCCAATTGAGAATCGCTATATCTAATTTTATAAAGATAAAATAATCTAAAGTAGATACGCAAACAGTAACTACAAATAAAAAGTATAATTCATAATATCAAACCGCTCAGAATACAATCGCATTCTAAGCGGCTGAATGATTAACATATAGTTAGATATAAAAGCCAACTCTAAACGTAAACTACCTCAGACCGTTCTGATGGAGGGTTTCGCCTCCCCTTGGTAGTAACGAAGTGGAGGAAGCGATAAAAACTCCACACCGTTTAGACCTGATATTTACACTGTCCATTTGCCTGACATCGCTCTGCTTCAGCTAATGGCTCTGGGTCACAACGGCGTAACCCCCATCCAGTGCGTTCTTTTATTATCTACAGTTACTAGAATAGCGATTCCAGAAACAATAGCGATCGCACCATAGTAAGAGTTTCTACTCATTAAGAAGTTAGAGCCTACTCGTTCACTTTTTCTATCCAGAAGCAGTTGTCAGGGAGCAGGGAGGAAGAGATCTGGGGGAGCTGAGGAAGCTGAGGAAGCTGAGGGAGCAAAAATACCACTTACTACACCCCACTTACTACACCCTACACCCTGCTCCTGAGCGCAACACGCAACACGCACCACCCAACTACCAATTACCAATCACAACATAATCAATCCTTGTCTGGCTCCCAAAGTCACGGCTTCTGTACGGCTGCTAGCATTGAGTTTGCTAAAAATAGAGGAAACATGAAACTTAACCGTATGCTCCGAGATCCCTAAACGCTTGGCGATCGCCTTATTCCCCAACCCCTCAGCTAGCATTCCCAAAACTTCAATTTCGCGGGAAGTTAATGCTTGTAGTGGTGGTGTTGCTTCTACAACTCGTTCGCTCATTGGTAAAAGAGTGAGGAGAAGATCGATCGCATCGGGGTGTAACACGACTAATCCAGTTGCCACAGCTTCTACAGCTTGTAAAATCTCTTCTGCCGATGCCGATCGCGGTAAGATGGCTTTGACACCAGAACGAAGCAGTTCGGGTAGGCGATCGCGATCCTCGGTGTCGATAAGAATGGCGATTGGTAATTCTCCCACTCCTGCTAAAGCAACTAATTTTTCACTAACAGGCTCTCCTTCTGGTAAACTCAGCTCGATCAGAACTACATCAGGGTTATGAGTTGCGATCGCCATAGCTAAGGTCGCTGAATCTGCAGAACTACCAATTGCCAATAGATCGGGATTTGTCCGCACGATACTCTCTAAACCCGCACGGACAATCGGATTAGTGGCAGCAACCAGAACCCGCATCACGCCGCCACTGCTCCCGACTTATCTGGAATTTGGATTTGAGCGATCGCCAATTTGCCAGCACGAATCAAATTGAGTTGTAGTACGTTTCCTGGAGAAAACTGCCAAAGAACTTCGGCTAAATCTGAAATGTCAGTAAACTCTCGTCCGGCTACTCCTGTCAATACATCGCCAGTTAATAATCCAGCAGATTCTGCTAAACTACCTGCTTGTACTTCCAAAATTAATAAACCTAACCTGCGCCTGTATCTCCGCCCGATTGCCACAGGCTGGAGAGTCACTCCTAAATAAGGTTTAACTGTACCACGCCGTAAGAAACGCTTTACTATATTGCTGGGTATAGCCAAGCCCAAACCACCCGCGATCGCAGTGTTAATACCGATTACTTTACCTTGAGTATCAGCAAGAGCGCCGCCAGAATTCCCAGCACTCAAGCGAATATCTGCTTGTATCCAGGTTCCAGTTTGATTTTTGCCAGTTTGATTTTTGCCAGTCTGATTTTTGGAAGTGACAGCGTGAATAATCCCAGTTGTTAACGCACCCGTGACACCCAGAGGATTACCAACTGCGAACACCATCTGACCGACTCGCAGCGTGTCAGAATCTCCAATGGGAGCAGCTGGTAGATCGGTAGCATCAACCTTCAATACAGCTAAATCTTGTAGGCGATCGCGGTTAGTACATACAGCGTCGAGTACCCTATTGTCTGCAAGTTTGACTGTGGGGCGATCGCTCCTAATGACGTGAGCGTTCGTAATAATGACACCATCAGCTTGCCAAATTACACCAGAACCGCCGCCAAATCTTCGGTCTTGTATTTGTACGGTAGAACGGCTCAAAGCTGCGGCAACACTTGCTAGTTCGTCATTTAGTGTAGTCATATCAACGTTCTCCAATCGCGATCGGGACTGTTAATAACGCGCCGCCTCGAATAACTTGTGCGTTGAGGGTTTTACCTACAGACTCCGAGCCGAGCATTGCCTGCACGTCTCCAGTGTCGGCGATCGCTCTACCATCAAGGAAAATGAGTACGTCACCAATTAATACGCCAGCGCGATCGGCGGGACCATCAGATTCGATATTGACGACGATTACGCCCCCGTTACTGGATAGGTTCAACGTATTTTTCAGATTGTCCGGTAGTAATACGGGCTGCATTCCCAAACCCAAATAGCCCCTGGCAATTTTGCCTTTTTCTAATAAGGTGTCAATAACGCGGTTAACAGTCGCAACAGGTATAGCTAGCACCATATTACGAGGACCAACAGTATTGATACCGACAACACTACCTTTTGCATCTACTAATGGACTGCCAGAAAAACCAGGATAAAGTGATAAATCTAATTTGAGTAATCCTTCAGTCTGTTTGCCACACCAATCTCGTTGTGTAACACCAATACCTTTAGCGCTGACAACTCCCCAGCTAGCACTCAACCCACTCTCACCAGGACGTGCTACAGATAACACTAGGTTTCCAACTTGCAAAGTACCGCTATCGCCAATTTCTGCTGTAGGTAATTGGACATCTGGTATTCTGAGTACAGCTAAATCCGTGCTGGAATCTCGACCGATTAAAGTTGCCGCTACAGTGCGATCGTCTGGTAGCCTGACAGCAATTTCCTCATCCCGCCTCACAGTGTGTTCGGCGGTAACGACGATACCATTGCGCCAGTGAACGCCAGTTGAAGAAATACGGTGACGTGCATTTACAGCAACAACGGCACGACCTGCTCGTTCGACTGCATCAGCTAAATTATTGGAAAGTGCTAGCAAAGTATTATTCTCAATTGATGGCGACTCCATATCATTTTTCCTTTTAGCAAGTGGTCATTGGTCATTGGTGAAAGGCGAGAGGCGAGAGGCAAGAGGCGAGAGGCAGTTTCTCCCTCTGCTTCCTCTGCCCCTCTGCTCCCCTGCTCCCTTTCTTCTGATAACTGATTTCATCTTGCCGAACTTATACTATGGATGACATCAGAAAAATGGGGAGAGGAAGACCTAGAAAAATGACTAGGAACTAGATTCATAAAAAAAGAGCTGCCGTTAGTACGGACAGCTCTAGGTTATTTATTCAGATTCGGTCAGCGTTTCTCAGTAGGTTAAATAGTTCTGTTTTGTAGTTAAGACTTAAAAAATCTAGTGAAATAGCTGGCAAAATAGCAATTAAGTTTTCAGCTTAAGCTTATTTTGAAATACATTGTTAGCTGACGTATTTGAAGTAGCTTCCACCAATATTAACTGACTCTGGCGTGGTTCCGTGCAAGATAGCAATAAGTTCTTGTGTGCCAGGATTGTTAGCAAATTCAGCATAAATCCCCGTTCCTTGTAGGAGTAAATCGCTTGGTGCTGCACCTAAACTATAAGTGACTTGTGTTTGCATGAATGATGATCCAGATGTGTCAATACTTCTTAGAACGATCGTATCTTCAAGAGGATTGAAATCTGTAATGAGAGCGTAATCGTTATTGCCAGCAAATCTGTAAGATGTACCTGCGCCATCACGCCCAGCACCACCTTCAAGCCTGAAGGTATCTGCTCCTGCACCTCCAGTCAAGACATCTATTTCATTAGCACCACGACTAACTGAACTACCAATGTATGCACCTCCTCCAGCACCATCAATGATGTCGTTTCCTTCTCCTCCATCTAAAACATCGTTGCCAAATCCACCAATTAAGTTATCGTTATTTCCGTCTCCAAACAAAACATCGTTACCGTTGAATCCGTATAGAGTATCGTTACCTGTTCCACCATATACAGTGTCGTCTCCGTAACCGCCATCTAGTAAGTCGTTGCCCGATCCGCCTTTCAATCTATCGTTGCCGTTGCCTCCCCATAGAGAATCATCTCCATCTCTACCGTAAAGTTTATCGTTGCCATCGTAGCCGTAAATAAAATCGCTCTCAGCAGTATCGAGATTGCCGGAAAGTTTGTCATCAGAAAACGTTCCTTCAATAGTTGCCATATTCTTTGCTCCTCTTACCAGGTTTGTTTGATTATTTGTCGGTAGGTTGAAAATTTTCTCTGTCAGACTGACTAGCAAAAGACAGAGAAGTTCAATCCAATAATTACAACCTAACTTTGCAGCTTACCGCTGTCTTGAGAAAAATTACCGCACAACTTGGTAAAAAAAGTTACTTTGAAGCTCTCGTAGCGATCGCCATCGGCAATGGTACTTATTGCAACTATTTTCATTAAAAATTTGCTGCTCAAACAGCTCGTAGCTTTGCTAAAGCTTATATTTGGGTAGCGAACCCACTTGAATAAAACTTCAATTAAAAAGTTTATTTAGCTGTATTTACTATTGTTATAATTAATTTTCTTAATTAAATAATATTAAAAACATATTATTAATAATTTTTTAATAATATTTTTATATTTGAGCAAATTGCTAACTAGTGGTATTATTTTACAGTCTTTTCTTCTTTTTGTCTGTCTCTTTATAAAGCAGAGAAGAACTTAGCTGTACTTCATTTATTATTATGCCGCAATTGTGCAGATTTGGTGCAGTTTTATTGCAGTTTTATTGCAGATATTTTTGCGAAAAGTACAATTTTCTAGGTAGAAGCAACCTTTATCAGAAATTCATAGTTTAATCTCAAGAACTATAGCAGAAATACTCAAGACTCGATCTGAGACAGGAGGAATGAAATGTAAGCTGCTTTGCTCAATGCGGCAACAGTAGTACGAATATACCACTCAGGGCGACAAAAGCCCCTAATATTGCTCTGAAACTGATTCTTTCTCCCAAGCAAACAGCTATGGGAATGACGAATAAAGGACTGGTATTGCTTAGCGTGAGGGCAACTCCTACAACTGCAAACTTGACTGCTACCTGTTACAGCCAGATTCCTAAGTAAGTGCCAGCAAAAACAGCAATGCAATTATTTCCAGTGGGGGAATGCGTTGTCTGATGCGTCCGTAGATAACTGAAGATATTGCCCACAAACCAGCAGATGTTAGTGCTGCTAGCTCACCTAAGAAATCTAGCTGCAAGAGTGTAAAAAGGTTACTAAAAATACCGAACAACTCTTTGTAACACTTTAAATAAGATACTATAATGCCTATTTCAGGTTAGTACTCAAAGTAGTTCATTGCTAATTTTTGTCTGCTATTGTTTAGCACTCAAAAGCCAATAGTGCTAATTTTTTAACTGAATATCTCTCATGATATAGCTGATTCTCCGCCTTTTTTCGGATGTCATTACACTATAATGACAGCTATAACAATTGTTAACAATAAGTGAGCAGTGAGTAGAAAATAAATAATGGTTCATAACTGATAACTGATATTAGGAGAGTGAGATGGAATATACCTTTGAAATTGTTGGAGTTTCACCAATTCTCTATTTTTTTGAGCATCAACAGCAAGTCGTACAAGTTCCTCAGTGGCGAGGAGTAGAGTATTTAGGAGCATACAAGTGTACTTTGGATGCTTTTTTAAAATCGATAGAAACTATTCCCTGCAAACAAAATTGGAATTTAGAACAAGTTATTGATACAGTCGTTAGTTTTTGGATGCGTAACTCAGACACGGTTCAGTATTGGAAATCTCGTTTTGACGATGCTGGTGGCAAAGATAATTTATTAGTAGCAAGAGTAGCAGACGTTAATGGTTTAAAGGCAGAATTTGAAGCTTTGTTGGGAAATGGGTAAGTCAAAAGTCAAATGAATTGGAGATTTAAAGATCGAAGTTCTGTCGAAAACGAGGATCGAAGTGATGATTTTTTTGGGAGTTACAACTGTAGCAAAGAGTTTGTAAATTGCTAATATCGTTGGAACCACCACTAGCTAAAGGTATGATATGGTCTATGGTGAGATTTGTTTCATTTTCAGTTCTACCACAGCTTTGACATCGATCGCGATCGCGCTTCCATACGTATTTTTTTACTGCGATCGGTATTTTGATTCGGGGTGTTTTGGTCATATATTTATACTGTGAAATCGTATAGCTACTCTTTAGGTATTCTCTGACGAATATCAGCAAGCGGTGAGTTTGTTTTTGCATAAGTGTGTTTTTATGTCACGCAAAGACGCAAAGGCGCACAGTGGTAATTTTTGCAAGGCGTGTATTGTGTTAAGAATTTTGGCTCATGGTTCTACGGATATCGTCTAGTGGTGATTCTAGTTGAATATTATTTACAGATATTTCTTCAGACTCAAGTTCATCAGAACTGAATTCTATAATTATTTTGATTCTTACTTTTCCTTTTTGCCAAGTCTTACCAGGTTTTAAAACTTCGCATTCTAGACCCTTTTCAGACCAAACTCCACAGTTACTAGATGCAAAAAATCCTCGTCCTGTAGATTTCAAAAAATCATTTAAAAGATCTACTCCTTTATGTCTCCAAATTTCCATCATTGCCTTTGTAATTTCACTAATTTTGAATGTAGTATGGCTAAGGGAAAAGACTACTGATTCATCTAGCGGTAAAAATTTTATATTCATTGCAATTTCCAATTATTGTAGTGAGATCAGTAAATGACTAGTTCAAGGTCTTACGAAGATCGTCCAATGGTGATTTATTTGCTCAATTTCTGGTTCATCTGGACAAAATTCTAAAGAAACTTGGATATTGATTTTGACCTTTCCTTTTCGCCAACCTTGCGATCCAATTTTTAAAACTTCACAATTGACTCCATTCTCAAACCAATCAATTGCAGAAATGCACCTGTGTTTACTATTTATATCTATTTTTAGTGAATTGCTAAAACTCGTCTCTATATTATATGAAGAAATTTGATTTTTTAAAGTGAATTTTAAGTATTCAAATTTAAATAGCTGATGACATAATGATATAACATCATCCTCACCACAGTTTTGCAAAGACAAATTATCTTCCATATTCACCTCACTCTTGAAATTAGTTTTTTCAAAATAAACCCAGCGAATAGAATTCGCAGCTACACAGGTGAAGTCCGCCTGCGCGGACTGTAGGAGGGTGCTAAAGCATCCCATAAAATTAATGCATTTCTACCATGCTATTAGTAGTATCGTTACTATTTAAACTAAAATGAGAAGATTCGAGATCGGTAGAAACTGGGAGAATTTTAGAATCGCCAATTACAGGTAATAAATGCTCGTATAATTGCATGGCTTGCAAACAAGTATTTATTCCTGATACAGCCTGGTTATACGTCTCAATTTTTTGGACAATTTCAACTTGCGATCGCTCGTTTTTTCTAATCTTCTCTTCAGCTTCTTTTGCCAAAGTTTGCTCTAAATAATTCCGAGCGTGGCTGTATTGTTGTAAGATAACATCTGTATGTTGCTCTACTGCTGGCAAGAGCTGAGATTTGAGCGTTTGGTTGATGGTTTGACGAAAGTTTTTACGGATGGTTTCTGAAACTTTTAGTTCAAAATCTAATTTTAGTAACTGACGGATTGCTGGTTCGGCTTGTACCATGCTTTCACAGTCATAACTTTGAGAAGTTTGCAGCAAGGTTTGCCGAAACTGATAGATTGAGAATGTTCCCTCGTCGTAAAATCTGGGACTTTCTCTGACAAAGCGATCGCACTCAACTTTCGCTGCACTAACTATAGTTTGAATGACTTGTTTTTCTACAGCTTTTAATTGTGCTTCAATACCACTATCATTTCCTAAGAGGCGATACAAATAACGGTAATATTCTGACTTACGAACTCGTTCGATTAAGCGTTGAAAATATATGGCGATGACTTCCTGACAAGACTCAACTAAAACATCTTCTAATTGATTTGCTAAATAATACAAAGCTTCAACTAAAATCGCGATTAAAGGTACGGTAGCGTTGCGAGGATGACTGCGGGTAGCGTCTTCGTAAGCCTTACGCACGGAAAATGTATCTAATAACTCATCTAAGCGGTGAATCGTTCTCGCTTGCAGTTTGCGAAAATCTTCTTCAAAAGTATTACATCCATTAGTGACGATTTGATTGACTTCCTCAGCAACATGCATTGCATAATCTCTGCCAACTTGTTGTAGTTGCTGACTGAGGCGTTCTAATTCCCTCGCTTTCATTGCTTCAATTTCGCGAGGTTGACTATCTAAATCAATTTGAACCGATAAATAATGCTTTCGTAAACTAATACACAATGGTTGCAGATCGTCTGCTAAATTTGCAAATAACTGCGGACGTTTCTCTTCAGTTAGATATTTGGCGATCGCAGAACGAAATTCTTCAATTCCGCTATCTACAATTAACTGCTCAATTAAAGTTGTTCCCTGTTCGGCTAAAATCCGAGTATAGTTTTCATTTGGAGTTTCGTAACTATTAACAGAAATCCGAAAACGCTGAGGAGAAAGTTTACCGGAGTTGGCACAGTAACGATTGAATTCATTAACAAATTGAGGTGTCTCTTCCTTTCCATCCGTAGCTTTGACACTGTCAGCAAAGATGGAATCTAAACCAAAGCGATCGCTCCCACTTGTATTTTTCAATTGACTACCATAAAATCCTAATAATCCGCTTGTTTTATAAACTCTACTCGTATCATGAAACTGGGATGCAATTAAATCTTCTAAACGCTGACGCAGTTGCGTATTATACCAAGTTTCATCAATGCGGTTGAAAATATAGAATACGCGATCGCGAATTCCTAAGTTACTCCGCATCTTTTCTAGCAGTTGAGTTTCTTCCTTCGTCATGTCACCCGCAGCAGCAGGTTTCAGAACGCAGACAACAGCAGAAGTATCGGGATGTTCAATTTTACGATATGTCAATTCTGCATCCTTCTATACTGGTGCATCAATTCCAGGCGTATCAATTAAGACATTACCATCTTGTAGTAAAGGATGGTGACAATAATATTCAATTCGTTTTAAAACTGCACTATTGCTACCACGTCGCGCATAACTTGCAGCTTCTTTTAAATTAGAGAAATGAAACTGCTCCATCGAATAGGTAGCATTATTAATTGTATGAATGCGATCGCGGTTTGCTCTATAACCTTCCAACAACAATATTAACGCCTTTGCCTGTTTTGCTTTTTCTGATTTGCTTTCACCACCTTCTAGCTGGATAATCGTTTCACAAGCCTGCTGAATAAGTTGTATTGCTTCTGGTTGATTAATCTTATTAACAGCATTTAACTCCAATTTTTGACATAAAGCGCTCACCTGTTCTCGAATTTCTGCTTCACTTAAAAAAGTCAAAATTACTCGTTCCTTATCCGCTTCGGCGTATGCAATATAACATTCCGTTCCCGTCGCGTGTCCTTCTGCACTATATAAAAGTTCCTTTTCTAAAAGTGCGTTAATCAGCATCGATTTTCCCGCACTAAAAGCACCAGCAAAAACAATCTCAAACGTAGGAGAAATTGCTTTTTTTAACGAGGATTCAACAGTAGTAGTATTGTGAGTTCTCTGTGAAGGTTCCTGGTGCAATAAGTTTAATATACTCTCAACTTGTTGCTGCAAATTCTGGCACTGCGGTATAAAAATCATCTGCTAAATCCTAATGTAAAAGGTTCTAGCACATTCTACGGAAATAAAGTTCACTATCGGTTTAGTAAAAATACTGAATATAGCAATCTCATTCGAGGCATAAGTCACTCAGGAACTCTATAGCATGGCTCACAATGAAAATTAATCATTCATTACTCATTATTTACTTGAGTTTCCCAGTGCAATAGCCTTGGTAGTTGAAATAAATTGAGGGCATAATTCAAAGTCCACAACACAATATTGATAAATAATAAATTCTTTAACCAAAGCGGGTTATCAGTTGGACTTAGTAGTGTCATGCCTTCATACAGCTGCCAAATCCGGTAAGGCAAGTAAAGGTAAGGAATCATGACCCATACAACAGTGTGAAAATATCTCAAGGTGACAATTTCGGAAAGAATTTGCAGACCCAGCATGACTAAGTACGGTATGAGTACAGTTAAAACGCTGGAGTAGCCCTGCCAAATTCCCCACACCAAGGCAGCTATTGGTAGTAATAATCCAACAACCTGCACTGTACCAAACCAGATTTTGAACCACTCAGGCAGTGGTTCGGGAAGATAAAAAGGTTTTGAATGTCTCCACGCCCAGCCGACGAGAGCAAAAAAGGACGTGGCGATCGCAAAAAACAGGAGATTCTCAAACAGAAGATATGCTGTAGGCATCTGCAATTCACATCTGCTACTTAGAGATAAACACGAGTTATCGCGCTTGTTTGCATTTTAGCGAAGTATCTCTAGCAAGAATGCGATCGCTGGCGACAAAGAACTGCAAATGAAGCTTCTGTAAGGACTCAACCGATTGACAGCTCCATGACACGACTGTTATCGACTAAGCTTAAGGTGCGATCGCCAACTTGTGCTTGCTCCAAGCAATTCTTGAGTTTAGAAGCTAATACTTGCACGTTTGGTTCGTCCAACAAACCCAAATGCGTACCAGGTATTGCGTGGATTTCGACTCCTGGCTCGACAAAGCTATTCCAACCGCGATCGGGTGTAGAGTAACACCATCTCAAAACTTCTTTACTCGTAAACAGAGCTACTCGACCGGAGTAACTTTGCGGAACGTAATCTACCATTGTTGCCTGCTTTAGCGCCTCAATTAGCACCATATCGTAAGGGTTGGCATTTTCAGATAAAGCGTAGTTGTTCCAGAGGTCATATTTACTGCTTTGTTTGCCAGTCAACAGCGAGTGTATCCAATCTAACTTTTGCAGAAAATAAGTTTGTTTTTCTGGTAGCGGCAACTGCCAAAGAGTACGCAAGTAAGTATAGATTGTGCGAAATAGCGAGGGATTATGAACAAATAAATGGGGGCTGTAAGTATCGAACATGGCTAGTAAAGCCACTTCCTCACCCTGCGCTTGTAACTGTCGCGCCATCTCAAAAGCTACCGTACCCCCACTAGAAAAGCCGCATAGCAAATAGGAACCTTGGGGCTGAACCGTCCGCATTTCTTGAATATAAGCGGCTGCCATGTCTTCAACTTTGGTGTGAGGGTTTTGTTTACCATCTAACCCCCGTGCTTGCAATCCATAAACAGGTTGTTCCAAACCCAGATGACGAACTAGCTTTTGGTAGCCGAGAACGTTTCCCCCCAGTGCGTGGATGCAGAATAAAGGAGATCGATCTCCGTGAGGCTGAATTGCCACTAATGAAGACCATGAAACCAACTGTTGCGAACGACCGAGTATATTGGCTAGTTGCTCGATTGTCGGTGCTTGAAATAAAGTTGCTAGGGGAAGTTTTATGCCAAACTTACTTTCGATTTGGGTAAATAATTGTACGGCTAACAGTGAATGCCCTCCTAGCTCGAAGAAATTATCGCTGACTCCAATTGATTGAATACCTAGAACTTCCGACCAAATTTGAGTTAACTGGAGTTCCACGGCGTTGCTAGGAGCAGCAAAAGCCTTTTCTAGATCGGGTCGATCGCGATCGGGAATTGGCAAAGCGCGACGATCTACTTTACCGTTAGGAGTGAGCGGGATTTCGGCGATCGCCACGAAAGCAGCAGGAACCATGTACTCTGGTAATCTTTCCTGAAGGAAACGCCGCAGTTCGCTCGTAGCAGGTGCAGGCTGATGTCCTACGACATACGCCACTAATCGCTTATTTCCTGGCTCGTCTTCCCGTACCAGGATGACAGTTTCTCTCACTTGTGGATGTTTTGCCAGTACGGTTTCAATTTCTCCCAACTCGATCCGAAAACCGCGAATCTTGACTTGATGGTCGATCCGACCGAGAAATTCAATGTTACCGTCTGGGAGATAGCGGGCTAAGTCTCCCGTCTTGTAGAGTCGTGCTGTTGGATCGTCGCTAAAGGGGTCGGGAATAAATTTTTGGGCAGTGAGATCGGGCTGATTTAAATAGCCAGAGGCAAGACATTTGCCACCAATATGTAACTCTCCAGCCACGCCAACCGGACAGGGGTTGAGATTGGAATCGAGAATATGATAGCGAGCATTTTGTATTGGTTTACCGTAGGGAATACTTACCCAATGCGGCTCGACTGTTTGAATTGGATAATAGTTAGACCAGACTGTGGCTTCGGTTGCTCCGCCGAGACTAATGACTTTAACTCCTGGGAATGTAGCTTTGAGTGTGTCTGGTAACTTTACTGGTATCCAGTCACCGCTCATAAATACTAGTCGTAGTTGTGGATGGCGATCGCCCCATTCGATCTTGGGGAAAAAAGTAGCAAGCTGTTGTAGTGCAGGTGGTGCTGAGTCCCAGAATGTAATTGGTTCGTCACGCAATATGCGCCACAAAGCTTCTGGATCTTGTACGTCACGGTTGGACACAACTCGAATCGATCCACCTGCGGCTAAAAGCCCGAAAATGTCATAAACTGACAGGTCGAAGCACAAGGATGTGACGAATAAAACTCTATCGGAGGGTTTGACGGCAAAAGTTTTGTTCACCCACTGAATCAAGTTGATGACAGGTTGATGGCGAACTACAACTCCTTTAGGCGTTCCGGTGGAGCCAGAGGTAAAAATTACGTAGGCGACATCATCTGAGCTAGCGGACAGGGGTAAGTTGTCGGTAGGGAGTCGATCCAGATCTGCACGCAGCCAAATTTGGCGATCGAATATTTTCTTTGTATCTTTTGTAGGGGCGCACGGCTGTGCGCCCCTACCAATGTCACGTTTTTCAGCATCCAAACAAATTAAGTGCTGTAGCGCCGGAAGTTGAGATTGAATCTCGTCAATATTTGGCAGTAGCGAAGTTTGCGTTACCAAACAATTAATTGCCAGTGAAGAAAGCAGTAATTGAATCCGTGCTTTGGGAAAGCTGGGTTCGAGCGGTACGTATGCACCCCCTGCTTTCAAAATCCCCATGACTGTTACGACTGTCTCTAGCGATCGCTCTAAATATACGGCAACTAGTACTCCTGGCTTCACGCCTAATTGCTGTAAGTGTCGTGCTAATTGATTGGCTCTCCAGTTCAGTTCTCTGTAGGTGAGTTGTCGATCTTCAAAAACAACGGCAACGGCTTCGGGTGTCAGTTCTACCTGTGCTTCAAATAGCTGATGGATGCAAAGCTCTTGGGAAAAGTCTGTCGCGGTGTCGTTCCATTCCCGCACGATGCGATCGCGTTCTGCCGCTGTCAACAGTGGTATTTCGCTGATGCACTGTTCGGGGTTTGTTGCCATGCTCGATAGCAAGGTTTGCAAATGTCCTAGCATCCGCTCAATTGTCCCATCGTCAAATATTTGCCGATCGTACTTGAGTTTGAGTAAAAGCTCTGGTGCGGCGCAGCTAACTAAGGTGAGCGGATAATTCGTTTGTTCTTCTAATCGGAATTCTAGATTTTGCCATCGACTACCTTGAGCGCGTAAAGCTGAATTCAATTCGTAGTTTTCAAATACCAAAAGGCTATTAAATAGAGGCGTACCGCTGGGAACATCGCTCCAACCTTGAATATTGACTAAAGGAGTATGTTCGTAGTCGCGCAAAGTCACCCACTGCGATCGCAATTCCTGCAACCACGGTAAAAGCGGCTGTGGCGATACGTCTACCCGCACTGGTAGGGTATTAATCAGCAGTCCTATCATAGATTCAGCACCAGCTACAGATGAGTGACGGCAGGCTCTCGTGGCTCCAAAGACAATATCGGTTTCGCGACTATAGCGGCTCAGTAGTATAGCCCAAGCCCCCTGTAACAAAGTGTTAAGCGTGAGCTGGTGTTGTTGTACCAAAGATTTTAATCTCGCTGTCGTTTGCTCTGACAGTCGCAGTTCGCGATCGCCAAAACTGCGATTGACGATCTCTAAATCTGCATTTAAAGTCGATTTGGCTAATGTTGAGTGAGTTATTAAAGGAGTCGGTGCAGTAAAGCCTTTGAGTCGTTGTTGCCAAAAGTTGGCGGCTTTTGACCAATCTTGCTGCAACCATTGGATGTAATCTTGATAAGGACGAGGTTGTGGTATTTCTAAGTCCTCTCCCAGGCAGAAAGCATCGTAAAAAGTAAAAACTTCTTTGAGGACTATATGCAAAGACCGACCATCTAATATGGCATGATGAAAAGTCCAAATCAAGCGGTAGTTACAATTGCTAAGCTGAAACAGAGCTAAACGCATTAATGGCAAGCGATCCATCTGAAAGCCAAAGGCGCGATCGCGCTGAAGATATACTTGCAACTGTTGTTCTTGTTCTATAGCTGATAAGCTGCGCCAATCTTCTCGTTCTATCTCAATAGCGGGTTGTAGGTGGACGCATTGTAATGGTTGGCGATCGCTTTTCCAATCAAAGCTCGTTCTTAAAACTGGGTGGCGTTCCACAACTCGTTGCCATGCTTGAATAAAAGCAGAAATATTGAGGCGATCGCCTATCGAACAAATTATCTGCTCGATATCAACTCCAGATTGTTGAGCGTGGAGGCTATGAAATAGCATTCCCTGCTGCATAGCTGAAAGTGGGTACGCGGTTTCTATAGTTGTTACTTTCATTTGCTTTTAATTCTTAATAGTTAATAGTGAAATTGATTTCCCGTGTAGAGACGTTACATAGAACGTCTCTACACGGGAAACGTTCACAAATTAAATTGGATTGCTATAAAATCAAATAAGTTAAATAAGAAGTTTTCTCCTTTTTAAAGAAAGCTAGAAAGATTGAAATATAAAATTTAAGTACGAAACTTATGTAAGATTAAGTATTTGAATCATATGAAGCAAAATAATATATCTGGCATAAAAAATTGCCAGAAGATTGTAGCGATCGCAATGGTTTCAGATAAAGATTGATACAGGGATTACTGATAATAATACTGAAAAAGGGTGAATGTAATATGTAGTTTTCATATTTTTTTGATTAAGAGTAGTAGCAGACGGACAGTAGGGATTGAATTGCGCCATTTTAGGTAGATCGAGGTGAAACTCTCGTCAGAAATAGAAAAATTGAGCGATCGCCTGCAAAAATCTAGCCAGAATGAGAGCGATCTTGAGTCAGTACTAGCGCTAAATTAAGAAAATGTATTTTAGATGACCGATCGTCCATTAAAGGTTGCAGCATGACGACATCAGCGCCCGTATCCCAACCCGTCAGAAATCGCCGCCGCCAGAATGATTGGCGATTGTTCCTAAGATTAATTCCTTACGGTCGCCGTCACGGTAGGTTATTGTTGATTTCCACGGTTTTGCTAGTCCCAGTAGCGATCGCCAATGCCGTTCAACCAATTTTGATCGGTCAAGCGATCTCCCTTATTCGTAAAGAACCAAATACCTACGATTTTCTCAAAAATCTACCTCTGGGGCAGGGTTTACAAATTCTGGAAGGTTTGTTGCTGTTAACAGTGGTAGTTCGTCTAATCTTTACAGGAGTGCAGGGCTACCTAGTGCAAAAAGTTGGACAACAAATGACAGCGGATATTCGTAACGATCTATTTGCACACGTTACATCTTTAGCAGTTCGCTTTTTCGATCGTACTCCTGTGGGAAAATTAATTACTCGCTTAACAAGCGACGTGGAAGCATTGGGAGATGTCTTCACAACTGGAGCAATAGGTATTATCAGCGATCTATTCTCTATGTTAGTAATTTTAGTTCTCATGTTTCAGCAACAGTGGCAACTCGCTTTAATGCTGTTGTTGATGCTATTTCCAGTCACGGGATTAATTATTTTCTTTCAGCAGCAATATCGTAAAGCCAATTATAAAGCTAGAGAAGAACTGTCTTTACTCAATTCCACCTTACAAGAGAATATTTCTGGGATTAACGTCGTACAGATGTTTCGCCGCGAACAATTCAACGCCGAACTATTTCGCGCTACGAATTTAAACTATATTCATGAGGTAGATAGAACGATCTTTCATGATTCAGCAGTCTCGGCAACTTTAGAATGGGTGGCTTTAGTAGCAGTTGCAGGGGTACTCTGGTTGGGTGGTATTTTTGTCCTGCAAGAAAGATTAGAATTTGGCGTTCTTGCTGCATTTATTCTATTTGCCCAACGATTATTCGATCCTTTACGCCAGTTTGCGGAAAAATTTACCGCAATTCAAGCCGGATTTACAGCTGTTGAACGCATCAGCGATATTTTAGACGAACCAATTGAGATTCGCGATCCTGTTGAGAACGGGAGTCGAGGAAGAGAGAAGAGAGCAGAGGGAGCAACTACCAATTACCAACTACCAATTACCAACTACCAATTACCAACTACCCCAACGGGAGAAATCCATTTTGAACACGTTTGGTTTGCCTATAAAAATGACGATTATGTGATTAAAGATTTAGATTTTACGATTCGTCCGGGGGAAAAAATTGCTTTAGTTGGTCCCACGGGGGCGGGAAAAAGTTCGATTATTCGGCTGCTGTGTCGTCTCTATGAACCGACACGAGGACGAATATTAGTGGATGGAGTTGATATTCGAGATATTCCGCAGGCAGAATTGCGCTGTCAGATGGGTGTGATTCTGCAAGAAGGTTTTATCTTTGCTGGGGACGTGAAAAGTAACATTACGCTGGGGGATACTTATTCTTTTGAAGAGATCCGCGCCGCCGCAGAGAATACGAATGTGGCACAGTTTATCGAGCAGTTACCCCAAGGATATGATACTCAGTTGCGAGAGCGCGGTACGAATCTTTCTAGCGGACAAAAGCAATTGTTGGCGTTTGCTCGTGCGGCAATTCGTAACCCTCATATCCTCGTACTAGACGAAGCTACAGCTAGTTTGGATGTGGGTACGGAAGCATATATTCAAGATGCCTTGGAACGCTTGCTAGAGGGGCGAACGGCGATTATTATTGCTCACCGTCTTTCCACAATTCGTAATGTGGATCGAATTTTTGTCTTGAAGCGGGGCGAGTTAGTAGAGTCTGGGACTCATGATGAGTTGTTACAGCTTGATGGGTTGTACGCAGGTTTGCATCAGTTGCAGATGTTAGGTACATAACCAAATAAAAAGGCAGAGGAATACTGAAAGCCCCCCTGCTCTGTTTCCTTGTCAATTATTAAGAATTGTAACACATGCGGTCGCACTTGCTGCTCTATCTGAAGGGTAATTTGCGCTGTAGGGTGCGTTACTAGCGCACCCTACTATGGATACAACCGCTCGCCTGTAGCTGGTTCAAAGATAAATAAACGATCTAAATCTAGTTGCAGAGATAAGCGATCGCCTACACGTAAATTGACATCAGGACTCACTTGTGCATTTAGTAATACGCTCGTTCCTGGTACGTTGCCTTTAATTAAAATCTCTCTACCTAAAGGTTCTACTACTTTTAAAACAACTATTAAATCGGGAGTCGGGAGTCGGGAGTCGGGAGTCGAAAAAAGATAAGTTCTACTTTCTTCTGCCTTCTGTCTTCTGTCTCCTATCTCCTGTAAATATACAAATTCAGGGCGAATTCCTAAATCTACAGGTTTTCCCGGTGCTAAATTCAATTTCTGTTGTATTTCTGCCGGACAAGAAATGTGTTGCTCCCCTATCTGAAAACCTTGATGCGTATAAATAGCAGGCATAATATTCATTGGGGGATTGCCCAAAAAAGTTGCTATCATCTGATTAGCTGGATGAGCATAAACTTCTTGTGGTGCGCCAATTTGTTGGATCTTGCCACGATTTAATACGACGATTTTATCGGCTAATGTCATCGCCTCAATTTGATCGTGGGTGACATATACAGTTGTTACACCTAATTGTGCGTGTAATTGTTTCAATTCTGCCCGCATATCGTCTCGTAATTGAGCATCTAAATTCGATAGGGGTTCATCTAATAAAAATACTTGTGGTTGACGCGCGATCGCTCTACCTAATGCTACCCGTTGTTGTTGACCTCCCGATAGTTGTTTGGGTTTGCGATCGAGTAAATTTTCTAAAGAAAGCGATCGCGCGACTGTATCTACCCTTTCCCTAACAATCTTGCGATCGACTTGCCGCATCTGCAATCCGAAGGCGATATTTTCTGCTACCGTCATATGAGGGTAGAGGGCGTAATTTTGAAATACCATCGCGACATCGCGCTGTCTGGCGGGGATATTATTCATCAGCGTGTCCCCAATATAAAGTTTGCCAGATGTAGCCGTTTCCAAGCCCGCGATCGTCCTCAAAATTGTAGACTTACCACATCCCGAAGGTCCCACCAGTACCCAAAATTCTCCATCGGGAACCTCGAATGTAATATCTTCGATCGCAGTGACATTATTAAATCGGCGCTTAATATCTTCTAGACGGACGTTTGCCATTACTAGGGAGTAGGGAGTAGGGAGTAGGGAGTAGGGGAAGAGACAACTGCCAATTACCCATTATCATCCTTGACTAATTGCTCTAATTCTGCAACTGTCCGTTCTAATTCTTCGATCAAAGGTGTTGTTCCTTTGGCAATAAAAGCTTCGACAACGGCGCAATAGTACCACAGCGTACCGTCTTTACCACCTTTAAATCGTTCCCATACTGTTTTGCCTAGAGCGCGATAGTCTTTTAAGATTGACCTGGCGTTGTGTAGTTTGTCGGCAGCTGAAACTAAAATTATCGATGGAGAAGCTTGGGGAATAGTGGTGATATAAGCTTCTTTACGCTGTCTCCAAGGCGGTTTGGGAATTGTCTCTGCATCTGTACAGCCGTTTACAATATCGGTGACTGCATCGCCAAAGCGACGGCGAATTTCTTCTCTTGTCGCCGCACCCCCTTGGTCTTCAATTGCATCATGGAGTAAAGCTGCGATCGCTTCATCTTCATTTGCTCCATATTCTAAAGCAATACTGGTTACGCCTAGCAGGTGAGAAATATACGGTACGCCGGAACTTTTACGCACTTGGTTTGCATGGAGTTCTATAGCGTAAGTCAGTGCTTCGGTAAAGCGATGGGAAAGCATTTTCTTCAGAGCATGAATAATTTCTTGTCTGTAACAGCAGGTAGTTTTGGCATTATATTACTACCTTTTGGATACCTACAAACTCCGTAATTTCTCATACTCTTCTTCTTCCAAACAGAGTTCGATGGCTTCTTTAATATTTGTCATCAGCTCGTCAATAGTCTCGCCTTGACTGTAACAAGCTCTAAGTTGAGGAACTTCTCCTACATAATATTCATCTTCATCTCGTTCAATGACAACGTAAAATTCTTGTTGAGTGTTGCTCATAGTTAAATTTTCTCGTCAGCTGACTAGATTTTTTGTAATTAGTCTTAAACAAATGCTAATTATGTTTCTCAATTTTTCATGCACTAAATAAGTAAGCTGTCATGAAAAAACCAAACTATGTAAAGATAGATAAATCTGGAAAAGACGCAGAACAAATGTATTAGGGAAGCGAGTAAAATGGGCGCTCGTTTAAGGGTATTTCTGACTCGTGAGCAAGACAAAACTCTATTAAACTTGAGAACTGCGGATGTACCACAAAAAGTCAAAGATCGAGCAGAGAT
>NZ_JACJQX010000014.1:0-142246 GCF_014696895.1 Chroococcidiopsis sp. [FACHB-1243]
GTTCATTGGATGGAGAAGATCGTGAAATGTTGACCGATTCTCTTTTCACAGAGAAGTATCAAAAATTATATGAAGATTTGTCTCAGGATTCAACATTTCTGCTATATTTACTATTATAAGCATCTGCTCTGTCATTGAGTTGGCAACTCAACTTGCAGCCAAGCACCTTTAGTTTCGGGATGGTTCATGGCTTTTACCGTGCCACCATGTGCCGAAACAATTTGTTTGACGATCGCTAAGCCCAATCCACTACCATGAGTTGTAAAAGTAGAAATTTTCTTTGAGTCGGGTGTTGTTTGTCTGGCTCTAGCTAGATCCCCACGATAAAGGCGTTCAAACACATGAGGTAAATCTGTTGGTGGAAAGCCACAACCAGAGTCAATAATATTTATCTGCACGTAATTAAGTTTAGTTTCTGAATTAATTAGCTCGACATTAACCCAAATCGTGCCTTGAAAAGGGCTAAATTTGATACTGTTATCGAGTAAATTTAATAACACTTGCGTTAGACGAGACTTATCTGCCTCGATCCACAAAGTTTCTGCACCAGAATAGGATAAACGGATTTGCTGTCGCTGTGCTAAAGGTTCTATAGTGTGCCATACGGAATCAATCAGCGATCGCAATTCCACTGGTTCGCGCTTGAGCTGACGGCTGGGATCTAACTCCAGTTGGCTTAATTCCAACCAATTTTGTACTAAACTAATCAATCTTTCCACTTCAGGCAAAAGGCGATCGACCCAAAGTTTATATGGTGGTTCGAGCTGTTGTTGTAAGGCTTCTACCACCAATAAAATTGAAGTCAACGGCGTTTTGAGTTCGTGTGCTAAATCGGAAACCCAGCGATCGCGAGTCCGCGCTAAATCGAGCAATGGCTGGCGATTTTCTAAAAATACACCCACCTGTCCGTTTTGCAGAGGTAAGGTGGCTGCGTTCATCGTCAGCGCTCTCAATTCACTCAGCGCGGCTGCATCTGCACTCGTTCGATGAAACAACCACTCTTTAACCTGCGGCTGCTGTCTTTCTCGCGTTTGCTCGATTAACTGGTCTAATTCATAGGAACGCACCCACTCTAACAGCAAGCGCACTTGTCCGGGTTCCCACCTCTGCAAGCCTAGCAATTGTTCTGCTTGTTGGTTGCACCACAATAACTGATTTTCTTCGTCTACTTGCAAGTAGCCTACAGGAGCGACTTGCATCAGCTGCTCCCAGGTTTGCAGTTTAGCTTGCAACTCTTTCCGCTGTTGTTGTACCGAGACAATTTCTTGCCGCAACTGAGGGATCGCTCCCAGGGAAGTTGTCATCTCACTGTCGTTAGATACTGATACTGTGCGCAGTAAACGCCGCAACTTAGCTTGCAATTGGGTATACTGCCACAACCACAAGCAAATTCCTATCCCTAGTCCCAGCAAAAACGCCAGCAGTACCATCAGAAAGGTTCAGGATCAAAAATGGGTTAACTATCACTTTAACCCTTCTTGCTAGGGAGCAGGGAGCAGGGAGTAGGGAGCAGGGGAGAAGAGAGCAGAGGGGCAGAGGGGCAGAGGAGAATTCGCCAACTACCAACTACCAACTACCTATCCAAATCGATAGCCAAACCCCCGCACCGTTACCAAATATTCTGGGTGGCTGGGGTCTTTTTCGAGTTTTTCCCGCAACCAACGAATGTGAACGTCTACAGTTTTGCTGTCTCCAACAAAATCTGCTCCCCAGACTTGATCGAGCAATTGCTCTCGCGACCAGACGCGGCGCGGATAAGTCATGAAGAGTTCTAGCAAGCGGAATTCTTTAGGGGAGAGGTTGACTTCTTGCGCTCTGACGGTTACGCGGCACTCTTGCGGATAAAGGGTGACATCTTTAAATTGTAGAATCGGGACTTGTGGTAATACACCTATGCGCTGGCGGCGTAACAAAGCACGACACCGCGCGACTAACTCCCGCATACTGAAAGGCTTTGTCAGATAGTCGTCTGCGCCAACTTCCAAACCCAAGACGCGATCGGTTTCGCTGCCTTTGGCGCTCAAAATCAAGATTGGGACTTGATTTCCTTGGTGGCGGAGCAAGCGACAGATATCTAAACCATTGATCTGAGGCAGCATTAAATCTAAAATCACCAGATCGAAGGGAAAATCTCCGAAGGTAGGTTCGCTACTCTGAAGTAAGGTCAAAGCTGTACGTCCGTCAGCAGCAGTAGCGATCGCAAAACCTTCTGCCTCCAAAGCCATTACGAGCATTTCCCGAATCAGGTTTTCATCTTCTACCACCAGAATGCGGCTCATGTGCCCGATTTCCACCTTGGGGGAACTGTTGGTCAATTCGCGAGTAAACATCGTTTTTATCGATCTGTTCTTGCACCATTATTATCTAATCGGAAGACATCCGAAATCCTTTCAACTGCAAATTTCTGAAAATCTGGATATCTCCAGATCTTGACAGCCTACATTCACTCAGATATATTTTTTACAGTACAAGTGTACTGTAAAAGCAGGTTGCGGTTAGGATTTAGCTTTGGGCTAATTGCTAAGTGCTAACTGCCAGTTTTTACAGTCATTTCAGCAATTTTACTGCTTTGCGATCGCCTCAAGGAAGGCTAGCTTAGGATCTATATCTTAGGGTATAGCCACGAGTATTCGTTTTAACTGAAATCTCTCTTAAATTTAGTTGCAGGAGTTGTAATATGAATCGATTCGTAGCTAAAGACAGTACAGATCGTTTGTTAACATTTCAACGCATTCTGGCTGATAGAAAGGATATGTCATTAAAAATTGCCACTAAACAAGAGGAGGCGGACAAGGAAAAGAATAAACAAATTCTACAAACTGCTGCTAGCTATACAGTAGATAACATCGTGAAAGGCTTAGCCGAACTGCAACTAGAGTTTGGCGGAATTGTTAACGGACTATCAGAGAAATTATCTAAAGAAACTTCTAAGTTAGACGAACTCAAGCGCGCTATTGAAGTAGAGACTCAGAATTTACAAGAATTACAACAAATTAGAGTTGTTGCTGATACTCTGTACATTTTAAATCAAGAGCATCAAGAAAAACTAAAATTAATTGAGCAAGGCACAACAACTCAACAGGAAAACTTAGAAAAAGAAATAACGCAAACGCGAAAAATTGGGCAACAAGAGCAAGTAGAGTTTGAAACAAACCTACAAACTCAAAATGAATTGTTAGTTAAAGAACGGCAGCGAGAAGTAGAAGAGTATCAATATCGACTCGTACAAACACAAAAAATTAACGCTGATACTTACCAACTGAAAAAGCGTACGCTTGAAAGAGAAATAGAAGAAGCAACGCAATCTAAAGAAAAAGATTGGACAGAACGAGAAAAAGTTTTAGCTGAACAACAATCATTGCTACAAGAATACCAAAAGCAAATTGCTGCTTTCCCTACGGAATTAGAAGAAGCAGTTAAAAAAGCTAGAGAAGAAGCGATTAAAGATGTCAACCAGGATGCAAAATTTAAAGCCGATCTATTTGAGAAAGAATGGCAAGCAGCAAAACAGAGTTACGAATTACAAGTGCAGTCTTTAGAGCAAGTTATTACTAGACAAATAGAGCAAATTGAAAACTTAACGGCGCAAATGCAAGCCGCACAGCAACAAGCTCAAGAATTAGCATTGAGAGCCTTTCAAAATGGAACTAGAGGTTAGGGGAAGAATGAAGAGATAAGGGAGACAAGTCGCAAGTCACAAGTCAAGAACCCTCTTTTCTCCCCTACTCCCTGCTCCCTGTTCGCTGATAACTGAAAACTGAAAAGGAGATTATTTATGGTAGTAAGAAAACTAAGTGAAAAGAGTACGAAAGCTGAGATCCTAGCGGCTTATGAGGAGATGTCGAAAGAAAAAACCATTCTGAAATCTCAACTCGATAAATTAGCTAAGGAAACTCTCGTAGTTCAAGCAAAACCAATATCCGAGCCAAAACTAGCCATGAATCAATCTGCAACCGTACAACAAAGAATGAATTCTATTATTGATAACTTAGGCAAAATTCAGCTAGGAGTTGGTAGTGCTGTCAGCGAATTATCAGAGCAGCTTACTACAGAGGCTTCCAAATTACAAGAGATTCGTTGTAATGTGGCAACTGAGACAGAACAATTACAAACTCTACATAGTCTAAAAAAGATTGATGATACAACTTTAGATAGCTTGATTAAGAGCTATGAAGACAATTCAAAAACTTTTAGCGAGGAGTTTAGTCAGAGACGAGAAACTTTAGAGCAGGGAGTAGAAATAAAAGTTAAGGCATGGAATAAAGAGCAAGAAGAATCTAAAGTCAAGATTAAAGAACGAAATGAAACTCAAGCGAAAACTCGTCAAAGAGAGACTGCGGAGTATAAATACAATTTAGAATTGCAGCGTAAATTAGCGGTAGAAGAATACGAACAAACTCAAAAAAACATTTATCGGGAATTAGAGGAGTTTCAGCAAACCCAAGAAAAACAATGGACAGAAAGAGAAAAAGCGATCGCAGAATGCGAAACGCAGTTTGCAGAAGCAAAATCTAAAGTAGAAGTCTTTCCTAAAGAAAAAGAAGCAACACTGAAAAAGGCAATAGAAGAAGGAAAAGGAATCGCTCACTATCAGGCAAAGATTAAATCAGATTTATATGCTAAAGAAGTCGAAGGACAAAAGCGATTTTACGAACAGCGCGTCCAATCTTTAGAACAAATTATTCAAAATCAAGAAGCGCGGATTCAAAGCCTTGCTAAACAATTAGAGGCAACTTCCAAACAAGTACAAGACTTAGCGGTGAAAGCTATTGAAGGGGCAGCGAATGTAAATTCTTATCAAACGGTTAAAGAAATTGCTTTGGAGCAAGCTAAGAACGCCCAGAAAAATAAGTAAGTGCATCCTTCTACAGCTCAAGTTGATTGCTCAAGTGTAAGCAACAAGCTATTATTTTAGCGAGATCGGCTACAGGTAGTCGGACATACCAGTTTAGCCTGCATGGAAGTGGAAACAACAGATGCAAGATCGACAAAGCAGAGAAACTGATGATATTTACGAAAGTTTAATGGTACTCAGCCATCAAGCTTTAACGAGCAATCATTATGAAGCTGCTTACCATATGCTAGTAGCTGCCATGCACTACGCTAGCGATCTGGGTGACGAACAATATCTTGCAAGAGTGGAGCAGGAGGCGAAAGCGCAACGCAACTGGATTGACTCCCATACACCAGAACATCGAATGTCCACGCAGTCAGTCAACAAGCATCATGGGAAAAACTTATATGACATGTTGGCACGACAGGCAGCGGCACAGATTGCGATCGCCAAACAAAAAAATCGAATCAATAGTCATCGGCGTTATCCTTGGCTAGGAGAGCAGTCAGGAAAATTGTCTCTAGAACAAAAGCAAACAGAATAATTTGACGTGCTGCTTTTAGATTCAATTGTTTCCGTGCTAGGAATATGACTTGTGAGGTTACCAGCTCTGGAAAAATAGCAGATCGTCTCATGCCAATTGATGAAAAAAACATTAAATCTTGACACTTAATGGTGAAATCGAGGGCAGAAACCATATTTGGTGTAAACAGCATTACAAATCTCTACAATCTGAATCGGTAAGCTGTTGAAAACCCTCCGATTGCTCAACAACCGCCATCTCCTGGCGGTTTTTTATTTTTGACCAAGAGATCGCCGCAGAGAGACATTACATGTAACGTCTCTACACTGAAGATCGGCGACGACGACAGCGTTCGGAACAATATTTCACATCATCCCAACAGTCTGCCCATTTTTTCCGCCAGGTGAAGGGGCGTTGACATACTGGACAAATTTTTGTAGGTAGGTCAGATTTAGATCGAGTGCGTGCCATATACAGTTGTTGAGAGAGTAACTAAATTTTACGGAATTGTGAATGAGTCTACTTCCCCCTCATATAGTAAAAATGGGCTTGCAGCCCCCGGCTACCCCTTGGCAGCGGTAAGAATCGTGCTGGTGGAACCAGCAGGTTCGCTGAATGTGGGAGCGATCGCCCGCGTGATGAAAAATATGGGTTTGCAGCAGTTGGTGTTAGTCAATCCCCAGTGCGATCCGCTGTCGCTGGAAGCCCAACAAATGGCAGTCCATGCCTTCGATATCTTGCAAGCAGCCCAAGTTGTAGAAACGCTACCAGCAGCCTTGCAGGGGTGTACTAGGGCGATCGCTACGACTGCTCGTCCTCGCAGCTTAGACATTCAACTAGAACAGCCGCAAGATGCCTTACCTTGGTTAATTTCAACCTCAGAACAAGCAACAGCCTTGATCTTTGGTCCCGAGTCACGAGGATTGAGTAATGAGGAAATGTACTACGCTCAGCGCTTTATCCGCATTCCCTCCAACCCTACCTATCCTTCATTGAATCTAGCTCAAGCTGTGGCGATTTGCTGTTACGAACTGGCGAAATGCAGCCAATTAGGAGTCAACGATGAAAAGAGGGCGATCGCAGTTGACTGCGCCTCTGTAGAAGCTTTAGAAGGGTTGTACCAACAACTCGAAGCGCTACTACTCAAAATTGGCTATCTTTATCCCCATACTGCTACTAGCCGCATGGAAAAATTTCGTCAACTATTTAACCGCGCTCAGTTAGAAAATACTGAAGTAGCAATGTTGCGGGGGATATTAACTCAGATGGAGTGGGCTATGAGAAATTCGGAATTCGGAAGTCGGAGGCAATGAGTGACTAGTAACCAGTTATCAGTGCTTTTATAAGCTATATTTCATCTGAAGATTTATCGCCATTACAAATTGGTTGAGATAAACTTTGACCCAATACTACTTGCTTTTACAACTCATGCAAGCAGTGTTAGGTTATTGTTCAAGTCCAGTTCGCCCTTGTTGTCTTCTGTAAGTCAATGGTATTAGAAAGCGGGTCGTCAAATTCAGGTAAGCGGTCAAACGCTGGGCATAAAAAAGGTCTAAGCAGTTCGCAACAGCGCGAACAGGCTAAGATGCGCAATCCGCGTGGGCGTTTCTCACCACAAGACGATCGTATAGTCTCTGGGGAATCTAGAAACAGCGACAGGAAAAACCGCAGCCAAACAGTGACTTCTTCTGGAACTAGTGGTAGCAGAAGAGTTACGGGCGAAACACTGCCAGCACCAACCAGAAAACAGAGTAAGCAAAGACAACACCCGCAGCGCCAGAATAAATTGATTGTATACGCCTTGCGGTTGTTAATTCTGGGAATTGGCATCAGCGCGATCGCGGGTACGATGCTATCGGCTTTAGACCCTACTACACGCATCACCTCTGAAGAAATACCAATTACGGCAATGGAAGTTATGCCGCAGCTACAAGCCAGAGAAATTGTTGCCCATGCTGCACCACTCCAGCAAACCCAAGAAATTACGGCACTGAAAACGCTGATGCAACAATTGGCAACGAACAACACTCAATTGTTTCCTGGGATGTTTTTTATCGATCCCGAGACAGGAGCTTATCTAGATTGGCATGGAGATACAACTTTTGCGGCTGCAAGTACGATCAAATTTCCCATCTTGGTTGCTTTTTTTCAAGATGTAGACGCGGGCAAGATTCGATTAGACGAGAAGTTAACTTTAAAAAAAGAATTAGTTGGTGGTGGTGCGGGAGGCTTTCAATACAAGCCGTTGAGTAGTCAGTTTACTGCCTTAGAGACGGCAACTCAGATGATTATTGTTAGCGATAACACGGCAACTAATTTACTGATAGAGCGTTTGGGTGGCATCGCAGCTTTGAATCAGCGGTTCAGAAACTGGGGTTTGACCGTAACAGAATTGCGGAACTTGTTACCAGATCTGGAAGGGACAAACACGACCAGTCCTAAAGATTTAGCGCAATTAATGGTAGCAGTGCAAAAAGGAGATCTAATTTCTGTCAAATCGCGCGATCGCCTACTCAATATCATGCGCCGCACGCATACAGCCACGCTATTACCAAAAGGGTTGGGACCAGGGGCAACAATTGCTCACAAAACTGGAGATATTGGTTCAATGGTAGGGGATGTTGGTTTAGTCGATCTGCTCAGTGGTAAACGCTATGTTGCCGTTGCTATGGTCAAGCGCCCCCACAACAACGCACAGGCAAAAGAATTGATCCGGCAAGTCTCGCGTGCTGCTTACCAAGAGTTTAGTAAGTGAGCGGTAATTAGTAGTTGGTGTGTCTTCAATTCCGAATTCCGCGATCCCCGAATTCCGAATTCTCATCAGTCTGCTGCTAGCTTTTGAGCCTTTTCTAACTGAGTTTTCAATTCTTCGCGGGGAAATCCTAAATCGATCGCTTGTTGATATGAATCTCGCGCTTCTCGATATCTTTTTAATTCTGTTAAAGCATCCCCTCGATTCGCCCAAATAAGAGGATCTTGCGGTTGTCTTTTAATTGCTTGGTCAAAGGCTTCGAGGGCTGGCTGATGGCGTGCTATTTCTGTTAAAGCGATGCCTTTTCCTAGCCAAGCGAGATGAAAGTTGTCTCTGAGTTGTATGGCTTGGTTAAAAGATTCGATCGCTTCTCCTTGGCGCTTTAAATGTTGCGATAGCAGCATCCCGCGATTGTACCAAACTTGATAATCTTTGGGACGAATTTTACTTGCTTGATTGTAGGCTATCAGTGCATCTAAATAATTGTTTTCTCCTAACAGCACCAGTGTATTGCCTTTACCCATTAAGGCTTCATAGAAATTGAAATCAATATCTATCGCCTTTTGATAAGATTCAAGCGCTTCTTGGGGACGATTTAATTTTAGTAAAATAGATCCTCTATCAGTCCAGCTAATTATATCTTTCGGTTTTCTATCCAGAAGATCGTTATAAGATGACAAGGCTTCTTCAAAATACGATCTAGCAGATTGCCCTCCTTTCATTTGTTCGACTGCCAAACCTATTTGCTGCCAAATACTCGGATCGTTAGGTCTGAGTTGCTTGACTTTTTCAAAAGATTCTGAAGCTTGCTGAGATTGATTTAAGCCTAGATGGACTAAACCTTTTCCGCTCCAAGCTTCCACATTATTCGGATTGGTTTTTAAAACTTTTGTATAAATATCTAATGCTTGTTTATGTGCATCTCCGCCTAGCTTATATAAGACCTTGCCTTTATTAACTAAGATTTTTGGGTCGTTCGGTTGATATGAATTTGCCATTTCGTAGGATGCTAAAGCAGCTTGATAGCGTCCTATGCTAAAAAGGGCATCACCCCGTCCTTTCCAAGCGTTGGCGGAGTTTGGCTTCAGACTTTCCGTAATATTTTCAAATTGTTCGAGTGCTGCTTCTGGTTGACGGCGATCGAGCAAACTATTACCTTGATATAAATAATACAAAGGGCGGATAAATGGATGAATAAAAAACTCTACGCCAACGATCGCAGTGCTTAATGCAGTCAATCCAACTACAATATAGGGATAAATCTTTTCTTTTTTAAAGAGAGGTGGTTTTTCACTAGATTTTATTCCTACTGTTTTTGAGATTTTTGCCGAACTATTTTCCAATGAAAATTTCTGTAAATCTTGCAGAACTTCTGTAACAGATTGATAGCGACGCTCGGGATGAGTGTATACCATCTTAACTAAGATAGCGGCTAATGGATCGTTAGGTGCGATCGCATCTGTTAAAACTAACCTATCTTTATCGTCTCGTTTGAATTCGCTGGGATGACTTCCCGTCAAGAATTGAGCTGCTGTAATTCCCAACGCATAAATGTCGCTGTTGAAGCTGGGTTTTCCTGCCCATTGTTCCAGGGGTGCGTATTCAGGTGTAATAATTTTAGTCTGAGTGGGTTGCTCGGCGATCTGAGAATTGGGATCTAATTGTTTGACTGCACCAAAATCAATTAAAACAAACTGATTATCTCGCTCTCTTTTAATGATGTTAGATGGTTTGATATCGCGATGAATAATATTTTGCTGATGTAGCGTGTTTAAAACTAATAAAATCTGTTGTAAAAATTGTACTACCTCTTGTTTCTGCCACGGAAAGTTAATTAACTCGTTGAGAGGTGTACCGTGAATATATTCCTCAACTAAATAGTAGCTTTCTCCTTCCTCAAAGTAATTCATGAACTTGGGAATTTGATGATTTTGCTGTAGCTTGAGAATCTTCACTTCCCTTTGAAATAATTTTTGAGCTGTTGCTAAATCTGCTTGTTGGATGTCAAGCTTTTTGATCGCGCAACGCATATTATCTGACCAAACATCTTCAGCAAGATATGTAATTCCAAAACTTCCTCGTCCTAAAATCTTGATGACTCTATAGCGTCCGTCAAGTAGTTTTTCTGTTCTTTCCATCGATCTCAATTAATTTCAATGGTTAATATTTCGGTGATGTAGAATCTTATACCTGCTGAAACAATCGCTCACTGAGTTGTTATGGTGAATAATGCTAACCCTAATTGTAAAAACAATTAGACTCTGGATTATAGTATATTTCTGTATTTAAAGATAGCAACAAACTTAATTTTTTTATATTTGTTGAATAAATACTACAAGTTACAACTCTTCAAACGGAGAAGAAGCCGATCGCTTATTTACCCAACATTGGTTAACTTTTATTATGAAGATAGTGACCTCAAAAAACAATATGTGGTAAATAAATTTTCATTAAAAATCTTAAATATGTAAACCAAAGCGTTCGTGCAAAGCGATCGCAAATATTTTTGTCTAAGGAGTAAAACCATTTGAATCGTGGCGAACATTACCGATGTTTCCGGCTCAACTTGGCTATTTTATCGATCCTAGAAGTACCGATCGCATTCTTTAGTTCTATTGCTTGGGCGGGAGACTTGAATAGTGTATTTTGCTGCACAGAATCGACTGCGATCGTGTCTCAGCTTCCCAACCCAATTCCGCCCAGACAGCCTGAATTGCCGACTCCAACCCCGCGACCTACGCCGAAGCCTCCTCTAGATGTCACCCCGACTCCTACCCCAACTCCAGAGCGTTCAGAAGCACCAGGAACTATTACGGTCAAGCAGTTTGAGTTTGTAGGAAATACAGAAAAGGCAATTAGTGACGCGCAGTTGAGGGCTGCAACCAAAACATTTACTAACCGACCGCTTTCCTTTGCTGAACTGTTGCAAGTTGAAGCGGCGGTGACAAAACTGTACACCGATGCAGGTTATATCAACTCTGGGGCGGTGATTCCGGCAGGACAAACTTTTGCGCCAAAAGCAGCAACGGTCAAAGTGCAGATTGTTGAAGGTGGACTGGAAGACATTCGCGTCACGGGGACGCGACGACTGAATCCGAAGTATGTTCGCAGTCGATTAGCGATCGCAACTACTAAACCTTTGAACCGATTGAAACTGCTGGAAGCGCTGCAACTATTGCAGCTCAACCCCCTGATTCAAAATCTGTCAGCGGAATTGTCGGCTGGTTCGCGTCCAGAAACAAGCTTGTTGGAAGTTAGGGTGACAGAAGCAGATTCTTTGCGGACGGAATTATTTGCCGATAACGGTCGCGTTCCCAGTGTGGGTAGTTTTCGGCGGGGAATCGATTTCAGGCAAGCCAACTTATTTGGGATTGGAGATGGCTTGAATTTGAAATACACCAACACTGAGGGTAGTAATGCTTTTGACTTGAGCTATACAGTACCCTTTAATCCTCGAAATGGGACGTTTACCCTAGCGAGTGGGTTTATCGATACCAATGTTGTCGAGCCGCCTTTCGACCGGATTGATATTACGGGAGACTCGTTTTACTTGGAACTGAGTTCTCGCCAACCGATTATTCAAACGCCAACGCGAGAGCTAGCATTAGGTTTAACTTTATCTCGCCAGCAGAGTCAGACCAAAATTGGTGGGGAAGAGATTCCGATTTCGCCTGGAGCCGATGAGGATGGGGAAACCAAGGTATCTGCAATTCGGTTTTTTCAGGAATATACCCAACGCAGCTCCCAACAAGTTTTTGCCCTACGTTCTCAGTTCAGTTTAGGAGTGGGATTGTTTGACGCAACGATTAACAGCGATCCGCCCGACAGTCGATTTTTCTCTTGGCGAGGACAAGGGCAGTACGTGCGACAGTTAGCACCAGATATGTTATTTGTCTTGCGTTCCGACCTGCAATTTGCTTCTGAAACCCTCGTACCGTTGGAACAGATTGGCATTGGTGGTTTTCAGAGCGTTCGAGGCTATCGGCAAGACCAGTTGTTGACTGATAATGGCTTGTTTACTTCGGCAGAAGTGAGATTTCCAGTGCTACGAGCAAAAGATATTGAAGGAGTTTTGCAGGTTGTTCCTTTTGTTGATTTTGGTTTGGGTTGGAATGGTTCTGACAATCCCGATCCCGATCCTAATAGTTTGGTGGGTGTTGGTTTGGGTTTGCAATGGCAAATGGGCGATCGCCTGAATGCTCGTTTGGATTACGGTATTCCGCTGACGAATGTTGATTCGCAGAATCGCACTTGGCAAGAAAATGGTTGGTATTTTTCAGTAAATTATAGTCTTTTTTAATTATGAAATTAGTGTGGCGATCGCTCTTTTTCTATTCGTTTTTGATGGCGAGTTTGGTTAGTTTAGTTCCGCTGGCTAGCGTCAAAGCCCAGATCGAGCCGGATAATACTTTAGGTACAGAAAACTCTCAAGTAGTGCCTGATATCGTTGATGGGATTGATTTGATTAATGGTGGTGCGACTCGCGGCTCCAATCTTTTTCACAGTTTTCGCGAGTTTAATATAGATGAGGGAAGAGGAGCTTATTTTTCTAATCCTGATGGTATTGCCAATATTTTCAGTCGCGTTACAGGGGCAAATCCCTCAAATATTTTGGGTAGGTTGGGAGTATTAGGTAATGCCAATCTGTTTTTAATTAATCCCAATGGAATTTTCTTCGGACGTAATGCCAGTTTGGATTTAAGGGGATCGTTTTTTGCGAGTACGGCAAATAGTTTAGTATTTGACAATAATTTTGAATTTAGTGCTAGCGATCGTGCTGCGCCACCGTTGTTGACTGTAAATATCCCCACTGGGCTACGATTTCGAGATAATCCTGGCAACATTACCGTGCAAGGATTCGGACAGGATTTTGGGTTAGATGGTATTGGTGGTAGATTTGCTACTCCTACTCTAGAAGTAGCACCAGGGAATATTCTTGCTTTGGTGGGTGGTAATGTAGCTCTAGACGGTGGTGTTTTACAAGCTCCAGGGGGTCGAGTTGAGTTAGGAGGTGTAGCATCGGCGGGAACAGTAAGACTGGATGAGAATCTTGGGTTGAGTTTTCCTACTGACATAACACGAGCTGACGTTTTTTTAACAAATCGCGCTGGAATTAATGTTATAGGAAGCTTTGGAGGTATTAACATCAATGCTCGAAATATTAACATTGCTGAAGAAAGTTTACTGACTGCTGGTCTATTTCCAAATTTGGAAATATTTAATCTTCGAGCTGATGATATTACACTCAATGCAACTGGAGAAACCAGAATAGACCGTAGCAGAATTGAGAATAACGTAAATTCAGGAACTATTGCAGATAATAGTAATATTAGAATTACAACTGGCTCATTTATTTTAACTAATGAATCAGAATTAAGTACTTCTAATCTTGGCTCTGGCGAATCAGATATCGAAAATCCCAGAGTTGCTGGAGATATCACACTTGATGCTAGTGGGCAAATTGCTATTGATGGAGGAGCAAGCATATTTAGTACTGGCTTTTTTGGAAGAGTTTTTCTCACGTCTGCTAATGGTTCGATAAATATTAATAATGCTTCGATTAGAGCTACAGGTGAGAATGATATTGCCAATTCTGAAAATAGTCGTTTTAGTTTAATTAATCTTACTGCGCCTCAAGGCTCAGTTTTTCTGGATGGAGCAGAACTTGAAGTAAGTAACTCTGGTATTGGATTTGCTGGAGATATTAAACTTAATGCCCGCGAACTTGTTGAAATTAAAAACGGAAGCGCAATTTCTAGCAATGGTAATCGCGGACGAATTTTAGTTGGCGAAACTACATCACCTAAGATATTTCAGCTCGACAATTCTACTCTAAATACAACTAATGAAGGGGTTAGTATTGAAGATTTTCCAGATACGCAAATTAATGCTGGAGATATATCAATTGATGCGACTGAGAATATATCTTTAGAGAATACCTCTGAAATTATCTCTTCCACTGAGCGTTTGGGAAATGCAGGTAACATTTTCTTAACAACTAATGGTTCATTAAATTTTTCTAATGGTAATTTATTTAGTAACGTGAGAGCTGGAGGCAGGGGTAGAGCAGGTGACATCGCTATTAAGGCTGGTTCTCTTTCTATATCCAGCAACGCACAAATACAATCTGGTGTTCTAGAAGCATTAGGGGACAGGCAGGCTGGACGAGGAAATGATATTAGTCAAGTAATAATTGATGTTCGGGATGATGTGAGAATACTGCGTAGTGGTATCTTTACTGATGTGGAGTCAGGCGCTAGTGGTAATGCAAGCAATATTAAGATTACGTCTCAAGCTGGCTCAATCTTTTTAGAAGATAGTGCTTTATTACGTAGTTCAAACACAAGTGATGGTTTGGCAGGAGATATTGTCCTCAATGCCCGCGATCTCATTTCTATTAACAATAGTGGAATTGAAAGTAAAGGTAATTTTGGTCGCATTCTGATTGGGAAATCTGAAATTTCAGAAGAAACTTCTTCACCCAGGATAGTTAGTATTAATAATTCTACCTTAAGTACTACAAACAATAGTGTTAAAGGTTTCTCAGATACTCCTCTAAATGCTAAGGAGATATCGATTAATACGCTTGAAAGTATTTCTCTTGCGAATCAATCTAAAATTATCTCTTCTACTGAGCGTTTGGGAGATGCAGGCAACATCTTCTTAACAACCAATGGTATTGTAGAGTTTGATGCTAGTACTTTGTTTAGTAATGTAGAGAATGGCGGAATAGGAAGAGCAGGTGACATTACAATCAAAGCTAATTCTTTAAATTTGCTCAGTGGCTCACAAATACAATCTGGTGTAGTAGGAACTTCAGAAGGTAATTCACAGGCTGGGCTAGGAACTGGTGTTAGTCAAGTAACAATTGATGTTGAAGGCGATGTGAGAATCAGTGGCTTTAGAATCGATCCAAATACTCAAGAAATACTGCGTAGTGCAATCTTTACCGATGTAGAGGAAGACAGCGCTATCGGCAATGCCGGAAACATTACTATCATATCCCGTCGTGGTTCATTAGTATTAGATGATGGTTTCTTGTTGAGTGAAAACGCAGGAGGTGGCACAGCGGGTAATATTATAGTTGCAACGGCTAAGGATATTCGATTAGATAATGGCGCATCGATCGACGCTGACACAATAGGAGGTCAAGGTAATATCGATCTGCGATCGCGCGATCTAATCTTACGCCGTGATAGCAACATTAGAACTAATGCCCAAGCTGATGCTACTGGAGGCAATATCACAATTAATACTGGAAATCTCGTTGCTTTTCCTACAGAAAATAGTGATATAACTGCCAATGCAGAAGGTGGTAGCGGTGGGAAAATCACAATTGATACTCAAGGGGGTCGTTTTGGAATACGATCGCTGAGTCGGTCGGAACTTGAGAGATTGCGTCCTAACGATCTAAATCCCAGTCAATTACAGACGAGTGACATCACTGCCATTTCGCAACAAGAACCGTCTTTAAGCGGCACTGTTGACCTCAACAATCCAGATGTAGATCCCAGTCGCGGGTTGATTGAATTGCCGGAAAATGTAGTCGATCCTTCGACACAAATTGCTCAGAATCCCTGCCAGCGGGGTGTAGGAAGTGAATTTACCGTGACAGGACGGGGAGGATTGCCACCTAGTCCAGACCGCACTCTCAACAGCGATAACGTGCGAATTGATTTAGTTGTACCTGTCCCTAGTAAAGCTAATACTGCGACAACAAATATTAACTTACCATCCATAAATTCTAATACTCAAGAAATCGTACCAGCTCAAGGATGGGTGTTCAACAACAAGGGTGAGGTGATGCTCACGGCTTACGATCCTACGAATAAAGGCGTTGAGCGTTATAGGCAAAATCCTGCTACTTGTGCGGCACGTTGATTTAAAAAGTCAAAAGTTAAAAGTCAAAAGTCAAAATTTGGGAATTTTTCAAATTAAACATGGACAAGAAAAAGAGCTGGGCGATCGGAAATTGTAGCTATGCGGGCAAAACCCACCTGCGCGGGTTATTTAAAATTCTATTTATGCGATGTACGATTTTTTTCTTAGCCACGCCACTTTGCTCAAGTCGGGAAACCCGCCCATGCAAGTGGCTCCCCTTTTTAAGGGGGTTGGGGGATCGCAGAACTACGCTACTCATGAAGAGATCCCCCTTAGCCTCCCTTTTTAAGGGAGGAAAAAGTGAAAGTTGCACATTGCGTCTAGTTTTTTTCTTAGTCCGCGCAGGCGGAAAGAGTTTGTGTAGACGCGAATTTGATTCGCCCCGATTGTTTGCCAGTCCTCGCCGATCCCCCCAACCCCCCTTTTTAAGGGGGGCTATGAGATTGAAGTTATTTCTGGTAGTGTTACTATTTTTTTTGTCAGCGACACTTACTCCTGTTATTGCTTCAAATTTATCGAATTCTGTGATCCAAGCTCAACGACCTACTACGCAACTTACTAATCATGCAGCCAACTTATATCAGAGGGGAAAATATCAAGAAGCAGTAGATGCATGGAAGCAAGCTATCAGTGCATTTGCAGCTCAAAAATATAGCTTAAATCAGGCAATGGCACTGAGCAATCTATCTTTAGCTCACCAAAAACTAGGACAATGGGAACAGGCAGAAAAAGCGATCGCTAACAGTTTAGCTCTCTTAAAAAATCAATCTCAAGGTAAAGAAGAACAAAAAATTCTGGCTCAAACTTTAGACATTCAAGGAAATTTGCAAAGGGAGATGGGGCAAGCAGCAGATGCTCTGTCTACTTGGCAAGCTGCAACAAAAATTTACAAGCAAATAGATTCAAGTCTAGCAGCTCAAAGCAAAATTAACCAAGCTCAAGCGATGCAAGATTTAGGACTTTATTCCCGTGCTTGCAAGACTTTGTTAGAAGTAGTAAATGTAAATATAAAAGCTGATGATTGTCAAGATATAAGTTTGATATCTTCGGAAGAATTAACAAAACAACTACAAGTCGTAGCGAAAAAAACACCGACTCTAACTCAAGTAGTCGGATTGCGAAGTTTAGGCGAATTACTGCGCTCGATCGCCCAGCCAGAGCGATCGCTAATATTTTTAGAAACGAGTTTAGAACTAGCGCAAAAATTGAATTCTCCCGCTGAAGTAGCTGCAACTCATCTCAGCATTGGTAATACAGCACAAACTTTATCAGAAACAGAAAGAGTTCGCCGCAAACGCGAGAGCAATCAAGAAAAAGCACTAACTGCATACGCGGAAGTCATCAAGTTAACTTCCTCGCCAACCCTGCATCAGCAAGCACAGCTAAATCAATTGACTTTATGGTTAAAACTTCAGGAATTCGATCGCGCTGCTCAATTATGGCGATCGCTTTTTCCCCAACTAACTACTTTAACTCCCAGTCATACAGGTGTTTATCAACAGCTGAATTTTGCCCAAAGTTTAATTAAGTTAGCCTTTGTAGGGGCGGGTTTATCAGATATGTCTGGAAACAAACCAATAATCCAGCTAAACCTGCCCATCCAAAAGTTAGGAAATGCAAAAATACAACTACCAACATTTGAGCAAATCGAGCAACTTTTAATCCAAGCAACCGCACAAGCTACAACTTTAGGAGATAAACGCGCTCAAGCCTACGCTTTGGGGTATCGAGGTGAATTGCACGAACTAGCAGGGAAACAGAATTTATCACCAGCCGAGCAGTTTACACGACAAGCCCTCAGTATCGCCACCAATTTTGAAACCCCAGATATTGCCTACCAAATGTTTTGGCAATTAGGACGCATCCACAGAGCAAATGGTGATATCCCAGAAGCGATCGCGGCTTATACTAAAGCCTATGATGCCTTGCAATCACTACGTAGCGATCTCGTTGCCATTAATCCAGAAGTCCAGTTTTCGTTTCGCGAAAGTGTTGAACCAGTCTATCGTCAGTTGGTAGAACTCGATTTAGAATATGCCTCTAGCTTAGAAAAAACGGGCAAGCCAAAGGATGGCACGAAATATCTTACCCAAGCACGAAATGCGATCGAATCTCTACAACTAGCAGAACTTAACAATTTTTTCCGCGAAGCCTGTGTCGAAGCAAATCCCCGACAGATCGATCGCATCGATCCAAAAGCAGCGGTAATTTATCCGATTATTTTCCCAGATCGGCTAGAAGTGCTGCTAAGCCTACCTAATCGCGATCCCAGCCTGCATACGCAAAAAATTCCGCCCACACAGCTAGCCAGTACCATAGAAAGCGTACAGCGATCGCTGATCGAACCTCAGAGCGTCGTACAGGAATTTTTACCCCAATACCAACAACTGTACGATTGGCTGATCCAACCCCTAGAGACAGAGTTAGCAAAATCTCAGGTTAAAACCTTAGTTTTCGTCCTTGACGGAGATTTGCGAAACATCCCAATGGCTATTTTGCGCGATCGCCACAGCAATAAATATCTCATTGAAAAATATGCCTTGGGCTTAACTCCAGGCTTGCAACTACTCGATCCCAAACCGATTGCAGATGTCGAGCCGAAAGCCTTGGCAGCAGGAATTAGTAAAATTCGCCCCAACTTTGCTCCTCACCAAGGTTTTGAGCCGCTGAACAACGTGCAAATAGAACTTGCCCAGATTCAAAAACTAGGGTTAGCAGCCCAGGAATTTCTGAACGAACAATTTACCAGCAACCAAATTAAGCAGGCTATTACCGATTTTCGATTTCCCATAGTCCACCTGGCAACTCACGCTCAGTTTAGCTCGATAGCTGACGATACTTTTATCCTTGCCTGGGATAACCGAATTAACGTCAAACAGCTAGGTAATTTACTGCAAGATAATCCAATAGGACGCGAACCAATTGAATTATTAGTGCTAAGTGCCTGCGAGACAGCCAGCGGGGATAAAAGAGCGACTTTGGGACTCGCAGGAGTTGCAGTAAGAGCAGGGGCAAGGAGTACGCTAGCAACGCTGTGGGCGGTACAGGATGAAAGCACTGCTAAGTTTATGGGCGAATTTTATCGCCAGATCGAACAAACCAGGAAAACAAAAATTGGTAGTCGCGCCGAAGCCATGCGTCAGGCGCAGCTATCGCTGCTGCAAGACAAGCGGTACAGCCATCCTCACTTTTGGAGTCCGTTTGTTTTAGTTGGTAATTGGCAGTAGATGAAATATACGATCTGTAGGGGCGCACAGCTGTGCGCCCCTACGAATTGCGCCCCTACGAATTGCGCCCCTACGAATTGCGCCCCTACAAGGGTATTACCTAAAAGTCAGGTGGTAGCAGTACCCGATCGACCTCAATAATTACGCCATTTTGGGTGACAATTGAGGGGTGCTTACCATGAGCATTGTTAAGCTTCACCGTCCCATCAGGAGCGATCGCAATTTTGACAGCATTGCCTTCAACTGTGGCGATCGCACCGCTATCGACGCGATCGGGGGTAACATGACCTGAGACGACGTGATATTGCAGTACTTTCTTCCGATTTTCTGGCTGGCTATAACGCCGAAAGATGTCTTTAGGCAAGGCATTAAAAGCATCATCAGTAGGAGCAAAAATCGTGAATGGTCCCGATTGCTTTAAAGTATCCAGTAAACCAGCTTCTTTTAGCTCATCAACGAGATTGGCAAATTTAGCTTCTTTGGAGAGAGTATCGGCAATACTGCTCTTAAAACTGCGATAGGGATAGCTACTATAAGCAGAAGGTTGAAATAGCGCATAACGGGGATAAAATCTGGCAGCTACAGGAGCAGCAACTAGGGCAAAAACCCCAGCAACTCCCGCCAAACCAGCTAATTTCCACCAAATTCTCATTGAAAAGTTAGACTTTTGAATATTCATAGATTAGTCTTGTAGTCAAGATTTGTCCTAAAAAATAGATTACCCGAGCGATCGCACCACCATCTACCTATACAGTTGCTAGCGGTCGGATTCGCAAAACTTCCTGCATAAATCAACAATTTGTAGGTATATCTAGCATTCACCAAAATTGTTACGGCAGGCGATCGCTATTTTGAGAGAATGAAGGTCGTAAACTGCTGGCACGAGGCACGAAATATAAACAGCGCGAATGTCGTTCGCAAACGTTGTAAAGCATCTTTTGCACTCGAAACCCGCCCTTACAACTTCCAACTTTTGACTTTTGACTTCGCCATGACTATCACCATTTCTCTCAAGGCTAACCACTTCAACAGCTTAGATGTATTGCCCGCTGCAAAGACGATCGAAAATATATCGCAAGAAAAATCGGCGATCGCCACTTACGAGCAGCAACTTCGCTTCGAGATCGATTATCCTCGTCCCTCAGACGATCCACGGGAACTGTCTGAAATTCCCGAAGTACGGATGTGGTTTATTCGCCTTGACAGTCGCTATCCCTGGCTACCTTTTCTCTTAGATTGGAAGGCAGGCGAACTGTCCCGCTACACTGCCATGCTGGTTCCCCATCAGTTCCATCGCCAAGAAGGAATTCAATTTAATCCCGAAGCCCTAGAAATTTTCCTCATGCAAAAAGTTTTCGTTCTGCATGACTGGTTACAACAAATGGGTATTCCCAGCGCGGCAAGGCTGAAATCTATGGGTCAAATGCTAGGCTACGACTTAGAAGATGATTTGTTTGGAATGTTATGAATCATCATTCGTCATTTGTCATTTGTCATTTGTAAGGAGTCAGAAGTTGTAGGGGCGGGTTTACCAAAGAACTCCCTACTATACAGAGAGTATAGGTAAACTCGCCCCTACAGGAGTCAGGAAATTCTGAATTGCGACTTGTCACTTGTCTCCCTAATCCTCCTTGTCCCCCTTGTCTCCCTGCTCCCTGCCTAAATCAGCCACCCCAAACCCGTTCTAAAACAGTTTGCGGTGCGATGTCTGAGAGTTTGCCTGTAGGAGATTTGATGGCGATACAGCGATCGCTCGGTGGGATTAACTTCTGGGGATCTGTCGCTCCAAACAACGCAATCGTATAGGTTTGCACTGCTACTGCTAGATACATGGGTGCGCTGTCAGTACATAGCAATAAATTGGCAGCAGCAACAATCGCTGCTGTTTTCCCAATATCGGGGGGATTTGTCACCTTCAGATCGGGAAATGCTTCCTGTAGCGATCGCACCAACTGCTCGTCCTCTGCTGTTTGCACTAGGATCGCAATTGGTAGATCCGGCTGACGCTGTTGCAAATTTTGAATCACTTGTCGCCAACTTTGGACGGGGTAGGTTTGGATGCTGGTTTTCGCAGCCGCAAGTTGGCTAGAGCCACCGTGAATTAATATGTAACCGCTATCTTTGATTCCCAGTCGTTGCTGCTCTTTGTCTGCCCATTCTAGGTCTGATTTAGGGACGTTAATCGTTAAATCGGGACAGGGGGTGGAAATTCCTAATCCTTTGAGCAGATCGTGATACATTGCCGCGACGTACTGCTCGGTTTTGAGGGGGACGGAGTTCGTCAGAAACAGATTTCCTCCCCCCTGGTAGCTGACTCGCACTGCAACGCCACTCAACCAGAGCGCCATACCTACAAAAGGGCGCTGTCCGGCACAAATTGCGATATCGTATTCGCGATCGCGGATATTACCGATTAGATCGACCCATTCTGTCAAGCTGTTACGGTCTTTGAAGTCGAACTTTAGCACGTTGGACACCGACTTACAGATTCGGTACGCTCCCAAAGAGCGAGGCTCTGCCACCACATCGATTTCAGCGTCGGGATAATTCCGCTTCAGATCGTCCAGGGTGGGAAAGAATAGAATTTGGTCGCCAATCCCGCCAGGGACTAAGGCTACTATTCGCATATTTACTGTTCTACGCTTACTCGCTCTTATTTTAGGTGAACATATACTTATGTGAAACGATAGAAGCGTACATTTTTTCAGTTATTAGGGAGCAGGGAGCAGGGAGCAGAGAGCAGGGAAGAATTAAACTACTATTATTTGCCTCCTACTAATTACCACGCACCACTCACCACTTTCTTAACAAACCGTGTATTTATTAATTCCAGCTGCCGGAATGGGACGAAGAATGGGTAGCGATCGCAATAAGCTGCTATTGACGCTGCGATCGCAACCTCTAATTGCTTGGACGCTACGCGCAGCCGCAGTATCTGATGAAATTAGTTGGATCGGCATTATTTCCCAACCTGCTGATTGGACAGATTTGAAGGAGATCCTGGGAGGATTATCCCTGACTAAACCCGTGGAATTCATTCAAGGGGGGACTACCCGCCAAGAGTCCGTTTACAAAGGCTTGCAGGCTTTGCCAGCGGACGCTAAACAAGTTCTAATTCATGACGGCGCGAGATGTCTCGCTACACCAGAATTATTCGATCGCTGTGCGGTAGCAATTCAAAATTCAAAATTCAAAATTCAAAGTTCAAAATTCCCCGACTCCCGACTCCCGACTCCCGACTCCCCAATCCAAGGCTTAATTGCCGCGATCCCAGTCAAAGACACGATTAAAATAGTAGATGATGCTGGATTCATTCAAGCTACACCAGACCGCAGCCAGCTTTGGGCGGCGCAAACTCCACAGGCTTTTGACGTGCAATTATTGAAGCAGTGTCACGCAAAAGGTCTGGAGCAAGGTTGGGAAGTTACAGACGATGCAGCTTTGTTTGAAAAGTGTGGCTTACCCGTACAAATTGTTGAGGGCGAAGAGACAAATTTAAAATTGACGACACCAATGGATTTGGCGATCGCAGAGTTTATATTACAGCAAAGATTAGAAATTGGTAATAGATAATTATTTACTAGTGTAGAGGCATTATATGTAATGTCTCTACACTAGCAATGGATGATTAATTGACAAATGAAAAATGAGACAAATCTTTGCTATGGGTGGCGGCGGATTTTCTATGGAACCAGAAAATCTTCTGCTGGATAAATACATTCTGGAACTATCAAAGAAGGAAAAACCAAAAGTTTGTTTTCTTCCAACTGCTAGCGGCGATTCTGATAAATATATTGTTCGATTCTATTCAACTTATATTAACTTGACCTGTCAGCCTTCTCATCTATCTTTATTCCTACCACCTACAGCCGATCTCGAATCTTTTATTCTCGACCAAGACATCATTTATGTAGGTGGCGGAAATACGAAAAGCTTAATTGCTCTTTGGAGAGAGTGGGAACTAGATAAAATTCTTCAAGCAGCTTGGGAAAATGGCGTTATTCTTACTGGTTTAAGTGCAGGTTCTATTTGTTGGTTTGAACAGGGAATAACTGATTCTATTCCCGGGCAATTGACTGTTCTACAATGTCTTGGCTTGCTCAAAGGTAGCAACTGTCCTCATTATGACGGCGAACCGGAAAGAAGACCAGCTTACCATCGGTTATTATCTCAAGGATTAGTTAACCCTGGATATGCTGCTGATGATGGTGTTGGCTTCCACTTTGTTGATAACAAACTAGAGAAAATTGTTAGTTCCCGTCCTTTTGCAAAGGCGTATCAATTAGACAAGATAGATGGAACAGTTACAGAAACAGTTTTAGAACCAATCTACTTAGGCAAGAATAAATAATAGTTGTAACTTTGCCCATTCTGTCACTAGTAGCGGTTGCCATATTCACCTCTCTTAGAATACGCGATCGCTACACTTTCGTAGACTTTGCTACCAACCCCAATTGCAACCCCGATGGATAGCTACCTTCTTCCTTAATCCGCTTGATTTCCACTTCGGAAATCCGTAGGTTAAGTTTAGGTGCGATCGCTTTGATAATATCACCTCGGTCTATCGTTCCCGCTATAGCTCCAGCTGGAGAAAGTACGGTTAGACGGGGTAGTTGCTGGCTTTCCATCTGGTTGATGACTTCAACTAAAGATGTCGATTCCTCAACGTGGGGGATTTCCATGAGGGGATGAGCGATGCTGTGTAAAGTTTGCGTTTCCCACTGACTGCGTTCGACAAGGCGCAAATCGTCAATCGCTACCATCCCCCGATAACGCCCATCGGATGCAGCAAAATAGGTTTGTGGGGCGGATGTTTCGAGCAGATAAAGGTCGGCAAAAGCCCGCAAAGTCATATCGGCATCTACGACGCGAAAATCGCGGGACATAGCATCGGTAGCGTGCAATTGTAGTAGCGCTTCTTGTAATTTCGTGATGCGCTCGTATGCGCTGGCATGGCGAATACCAAACCATCCCAGCAGCACCAACCACAGACCGCTGACCAATTCACCCGTAAAGAATTCTATTGCCGCACCAGTCGCGATCGCCGACCAACCCAAAAACTGTCCGGTTCTCGCCGCCCAACGCACGGCTTGGAAACGGTTACCCGTGACTTTCCACACTGCCGCTTTTAATACCTGTCCTCCATCTAAAGGTAAGCCAGGAATTAAATTAAACAGTGCCAAAATTAAATTCACTCTGGCTAAGTCTGTCACCATGACATTAGCCAAACTCGATGCAGGCAAAACCAAGCCGATCAGAGCAAGAATACCAAACAAACCAATACTCACTAAAGGTCCGGCGATCGCCACTTGTAATGCTTCGCCTGGGGTTTTCGATTCTTCTTCAATCGAAGCAATTCCACCAAAAAGGAATAGAGTAATAGAATTAACTCTAATCCCTTGCGATCGCGCCACTAAACTATGACCGAGTTCGTGCAGCAAGACCGAACCAAATAACAGCAGTGCGATCGTTAAACCCGCACTTCCAGCTAAGATATTTCCCCAAGGTGAATAACTCAACCCAAAATTGAGAGCAACAAAAGTTAAAATAACAAACCACAAGGGGTCTAAAAATAGTGGAATGCCCCATAAAGCTCCAATTCGCCAACCTGTTTGCATGGGATTTTCCTAAACCAAATTTCTATCCATCTGAACTATAGGTTATGGCTTAAATAAGATTCGATTGCCGGATTGCGATGCCATCTAAAAAATTACAAATCTTACTAGCCCCTATATTTTCTAGGATAAAAGATTTGGCGATCGCACTAGGTTTAATTGAATTCGCGCTAACCGTACAAGCAAACTGCGATCGCTACTTAAAACTGCAAGCCGCGAAGCTTCTTTTGCATCTGCGTGCAGATGACATCACAAAATTTATTCTTAATATGACAATTCTGATGTACATGTACGCTAGCAGGAACGCATGGCTGTGCGTTCCTACAGAATCTGCGTACCGTATCTCATTGAAAATGGTTATATTGCTTCTCGTTACGGATAACCGTATTAGTTGAGTTACTTGAGAATACCCAAATTATTCAACCCTAGCACTGCCGGAATCGCAATCAAATGCCCTGCACTCATAGCAGCAAGGAAGGAACCAATACTGGGATTATTGAAAATTCCGGCAAATGGTCCCAAGGGAAACTTAGTTCCCACTTGGGGATAGCGGATCGTACGAGGAATAATGAATAGACAAATCAAACAAGTACCTATAATCACCGCCGATCCCGTCCAACTCCACTTGAGTGTATCGGGAACAGTTGGTTGGACTTCGGCTAGTGTTAGTAAAAGTGATTCCAACAAAGCTTTAACTCCTAAAATCAACAGCTCTTGGCTACACTCCATCAAAGTGACTTTGCCAGGAAATGTTATCTATCTTAGGAGTTAATGTCAGTTGTCAATTATCAGTTGTCAGTCAAGAATCGGGTGTAGGGTGTAGAGTGTGGGGTCTGGGGTGTAGAAGGTGAATTTTGCTCCCTCAGCTCCCTCAGCCCCCTCAGCTTTCTCAGCTCTCTTTCCCGACTCCCGCAAAGATCTAGCTCAACCAACCGAGGTTAGACAGTCCGAGAACGATTCCTGCTCCGACGACGTGACCAAATGCCATTGATGCAACAAATGTACCAATACTAGGGCTACCTAACCCTGGTAAATTTACAGGTAACTTAGCACCGACTTGAGGATATTTGATACTGCGGCTAGCGATTAGCAGTATTAAAAAGGAGCTAGCACTGATAATCAGTGCTACTTGCGGACTCCAGCTGATAGTGTTGGGAACAGTTGGTTGTGTGGCAGCTAGTAAAATTGTATTAATCAAGGTTTTTCTCCTACATCGAACTATGGAGCGCAATTTCAGGATTATCAAAATTGCTTTGCCAGGAGATAGTATTTGTTTTAATAGTTAACATTAGCTTTATTTTTCTACACAAACTTGGCTTGTATGCGAATCAAAATTTGCGGCATTACGAAACCAGAACAGGGAAAAGAGATCGCCTCTCTTGGCGCAACTGCTCTAGGGTTTATCTGCGTTCCCAACACGCCTCGCTATGTCAACCCCACCCAAATTCGAGCCGCGATCGCGCAGCTACCAGCTACGGTAGACCGGATCGGTGTTTTTGCCAACACCACCCTAAAAGACATTAGCCAAATCGTCGCAGCCACGAAATTGACAGGGGTACAGTTACACGGAGACGAAACACCCGCTTTTTGCCATCAGTTAAGATCCTTGCTGCCCGATGTAGAGATTGTCAAAGCATTGAGAATCAAAAATACAGAAGCACTGGAGCAAGCAGCTAATTACACCACGTATGTAGATGCTCTCCTACTCGATGCATACGATCCTCAACAGTTAGGTGGTACGGGAAAAACGCTAGATTGGAATGCCTTACAAAAATTTCAACCGAGTTGTCCTTGGTTTCTCGCCGCCGGACTCACGCCAGATAATATTCTGGCTGCTTTAACTCAACTTCGTCCTCATGGGATTGACTTATCCAGTGGCGTAGAACGTTCCCCAGGAGATAAAGATTTAGATAAGGTTGCTCGACTATTCGAGCAATTACGCTTAGCGATCGCTGATTGACGATCGTATTAGATTTCGCTCTCAGCTGTTATTAGTTAATAGCTGATGAGAAAATGATAGGAGTGTTAATAGTTGATGGTTGATAGTTCGGTTCTCCAGTTGACAATTAGCTACTGACAATTAACGTCTTTTACCCCTAACCCTTTCCTACCCCTAGCTTATCTTCATGTCTTGGAACGAACTACTACAACCCGATTTAATCCTAGAAGGATCTGTGCTGAATTTGACCCCAGAAATGATTCAGCAATACCAACTCAAAGGCTTGGTATTAGATGTGGATGAAACCCTAGTACCAATTAAAGCCACAACAGCGTCAGCCGCTCTGCAAGCGTGGGTTGCACAAACGAGACAATTTGTCAAGCTATGGTTAGTTAGTAATAACCTCAGCGATACTCGCATTGGTGGTATTGCAAGGTCTTTGGATCTACCTTACATTCTCGGCGCTGTCAAACCCTCTCGACGAAAGCTGAGGCTAGCGGTAGAGGCAATGAACTTACCAGCGGAACAGGTAGCAATGGTAGGCGATCGCCTCTTTACTGATGTGATCGCTGGCAATCGCTTAGGTATGTTCACAATTTTGGTCGAACCGTATGTCGATCCTGGCGAAGCCGTCCGTGCTTACCCGATCCGTGGCTTAGAAGTCTTAGTTTCTCAAGCTCTCGGAGCCTCCCTGATCCCCAAGCACACAAAAATTAACAAAAATCAGTAAATCTTTGGAAAAACAAACATTAAGAAATTATTAAAGAGAGTGGAGCTGAGCAAAATGTCTGAGATTATACTAAAAGTTAATAAGGGGTTGCGCTTATAAAGACCCCAGCCATAAATCATCAGTCATAACCCCATGAAGCGCCAGCCTTCTTCTCTAAGAAGACTGGTGCTTTATGATTGTAATGTTAATAGGGAGCGCACGAGCAGGGAGTAGGGAGCAGTGAAGAATGGTTAGTGGTTAGCAATCGCTGGAATAGTTCTGACTTCATCTCTTACTCCTTAACCCTAGAAAATGTCACAAACCATTGTTGTCAAAATTGGCACTTCTAGTCTGACGCAATCGCAGACAGGTTTACTAGCTCTTTCCACGATCGCGACTTTAGCAGAAACTCTCTCTCATCTCCGTCGTCAGGGGCATCGCGTGATTTTGGTTTCTTCTGGAGCTGTAGGGGTTGGTTGCGCTCGATTGGGGCTGACAGAGCGCCCCCGTACGATGGCAATGAAACAGGCAGTAGCGGCTGTCGGACAGGGACGGTTGATGCGCGTATACGACGATTTTTTTACAACTCTGCAACAGCCAATCGCTCAAGTGCTGCTGACCCGTAGCGATGTTGGAGAACGCAGTCGCTATGTCAATGCATACAACACGTTTCAAGCCTTGTTGGAAATTGGCGTGATTCCAATTGTGAATGAGAATGACACGGTAGCAGTCCAAGAACTGAAATTTGGCGATAACGATACTCTTTCTGCCCTAGTTGCCAGTTTGGTTGAGGCAGATTGGCTATTTTTATTGACAGATGTAGACCGTCTCTATTCTGCCGATCCGCGATCGTTTCCCGATGCTCAGCCAATTGCGTTGGTAACGCACATGGAACAACTAGCCCAATTACAAGTACAAGTAGGTTCTCCTGGTTCCCAATGGGGAACGGGTGGCATGGTGACGAAGATTGCAGCGGCACGAATTGCTACTGCGGCTGGTGTCCGTACTGTCATTACTGAAGGGCGATTTCCACATAATATTGAAAAAATTATTCAGGGAGAGCCTTTGGGAACTCAGTTCGCGCCTCAACTTCAACCGACTAACGCTCGTAAACGCTGGATTGCTTATGGTTTAATTCCTACGGGCAAGCTTTACTTAGATGACGGTGCGGTCAAGGCAATTTGTCAGCAGGGAAAATCTTTACTAGCGGCTGGCATTACTACCATCGAAGGCGAATTTGATAGTCAAGATGCCGTTCAAATTTGCGATCGCTTTGGCAAAGAAGTTGCTAGAGGCATTGTCAACTATAGCAGTAGCGAACTGCAAAACATTCGCGGGCGACACTCGAAAGAAATTGCCACAATTTTAGGCTATGCTGGTGCAGCAAATGTAATTCACCGCGATAATCTAGTTTTGATTTAATCTGATGAATTGAAAAAGATCGGTATTTTCTCAAAAGCTGCTCTTACAAACTTTAATGTTTGACTTTCCGAGCCGGAATACTAACTGAAAGATGTATGCCTTTCATATACGAACTAATATATGTCATTAGTCCATAGATAAAAGTAACAATTCCTAGCATTTCCATGCCTTCTTCTACAGCGGTCAGAGCGTAATACATCGGGCGATCGCCATATAAGGATCTATAGTATCCGTTACACATTTCTACCAATAATGCTCCTCCGACATAGATACCTCCAGCTAATAAAAATAAATACTTTATTTGAGGAGGAAGATAATTAATGAAGCGCAGAAATGCTAGAAAGCAGATAATCGTAAGAATGCTGCCAGGTATTGTCCAGGCAAAATAGAAAAAACCGCTCGGATTGAATTTGTCCCTAACGATCAGACCGATTCTTTCGTGAATTCCAATTGCCTCATCTATATACAAATAGAAAAAAATAATTGCTAGTGCTGTCCAGTGAGAAGCGTAAGGTTCTCGATTGGCTTTTTTGCTGTACGCGATCGCCCCTAACAGTAAAGCACAAAATAGCAAGAGAGACCACGAGAAGAATGCAGGTATGGTTTGTTCACCATCTATATTAAATAGAGAAGCTAAAGTATCCTGTAATGGATAGTCAGGTAGAAGGTAAGTACTAACTTGAACTAAAACACAGACAAAAATTACGCTCAATACCGAGACGAGTAAAAATCGAACGATCTTTTGAGGAGAAAGATAGATATTCGGACTGTTAGCAAATCGATTGTTCGGTTGGAATAACGTTTCGTCCAGGAATTTCTGCTCGCCTATCTCGCGCTCTGGTAATACAATTTTTTTTATCACATATTCAATAGTTTCCTGTTTTACCCAACCTCGGGCTGATAAAATTTCTCCTATACATTTTCCTGTCTGGTGTTGCTCTTCAAGCGCAGTTTCTAATTGAGCTGAGGTGATCATTCCAGAATCAACTAAATACTGTCCCAAAGGCTTTGCCAACGATGGTTTTAGCTCTAAATCTCTAGTCATTGATTCTTCCCTACATCCAGGTAAATCTCTAAGGCAAAAGACTGCTATCTCTGCCTGATGTCATCATTAATTAAAAATTTATTTTTTAATTAATTTATAGTTAACAGATGGTTAACCAAAAGTAAAGCCAGTGAACCACAAATTTATAGTTTTTTAAGAAATTATACCTAGAAGAGGCAAGAAATAATTCATTATTAGTTTTAAGAATTGAATGCGATCGCTTGCAAGACTTGTGAGTAGTACAAATAAACTATGTCAATAGCAATTAAGCACAACTAGATAATATGAAAAAAGCCCAACTTTCTAATTCGCTAAGTTGAGCCAGATAATCGTTTTCAAGTAAATTGTTCGATGCCTTGGTGTAACAAACAACTAAGCACTGCGACGTTTTTTCTCAGATGCCACAATATTTATACGTAAGCCTGTTCCTTTCATATAGTAACTTATATAGTGGAGTAATGAGTAAATAAATACTGCTATACCTAACATTTCTAAGCTTTCTTCGATTGTGACAATAACAGCATAGATAATATTGTTCCGGTCGTTAATTAGACTAGAATAATAACCTCCAATCATCTCCATTCCCAGCGTACCACTAACGTATAAGCTACCAGCTAAGAGAAATAAGCGACGAGTCTGGGTAGGAAGATGACTGAGAAATCGTGTAAAAATAAGCAAGCAAACAAAGGTAAAAGCAGCACCAGGAATGACCCAGGCAAAGTAAAAAAAACCACTTGTATTTAATTTTGAGTGTATTGGTTCAATTAATTTTTCATGTAGACTGGCAAACTCATCAATAGCTAAAAATAGAAATATTACTGATAAAGTCATCCAATAATTAATATATGCTCCTCGAATGGCTTTCTTGGCATTAGCAATAAATCCTAAAATCATCGAGCAGAGAATTAAGGTTAAGACAGAATACATTGTCGGAATATTAGATTCATGATCTACAAAAAATAAACCTGATAAAATAGTTTTTGAGGGATATTCTGGTAGATAATAAAATCCAAATTGTACACCCAAGCTAGCAATAGCAAGTATGCCGATCGCTCCTAAAAAAAACTTTAAAGCGTGCTGTGGTGTTAGCTCAAACAATAGGGTTTGCGGCAGATTTTCTCGCAATAGACTGCGTTTGATCACGTCAAATTCTCCAGTTTGTATTTTATTTTTTTAATAGAAAATACTAATTGTTACGCGATGAGGTTTCATAATTTAGTTATGAAAGCCACATGATTAAATATTTTAAAAGGTTAAATCAAATTTAACTGAAGATTATGTAAAAGTTATTTGAAATTTAAGTGAAAAAAGTGTAAAGTTATACAGCGGAAACATGCCCAACCTCTATGCTGTAGTTGGAGTTTGGCGCTCGTTAGCCAGCTAGATCGGTTATTTTGTCAATGGTTAGCGTTCGGTTCTAAAAGATTGAATTTCTGCTCGTAGTGTATCTGTTGTCGCCATTAGCTCAGTTTGGGCGATCGCAGTTTGCTCTTTAGTTACCATCCACTTGAGTTTGACAGTTTGGTTGGCTGCCTCCTCATCGCCCAAAATTAGACAAGCCACCGTGCCGCTTTTATCAGCACGGGCAAATTGCTTTTTAAAGGCACTACCGCTGAGGTCTAATTCGACGCTAAACCCTGCTTGGCGTAATTTCTGTGCTAGTATCAGTGCTTGCGCCTCAGCGCGATCGCCCCGTGAAACTACGTAGAAATCTAATTCCGAAACTGGGGGCGTTTGCAATTGTTGTAATAAAATAATCAATCGTTCTAGACCAATTGCCCACCCTACCGCAGGCGTATCGGGTCCACCTAATTCTGTGACTAACCCATCGTAACGCCCACCACCACACACTGTTGCTTGCGCTCCCAAGTCATCGGAGATAACTTCAAAAGCTGTGTGGGTGTAGTAGTCTAATCCTCTGACTAACTTGGGATTGAGTTGGTATTTAATGCCTAAATCACTTAGTAATTGCTGTACCCGCTCGAAGTGTTGCTGCGACTCAGAGCCGAGATAATCTAAAATGCTAGGAGCATTTTGAGCGATCTCTTTAGTGCGCTCGTCCTTACTATCTAGAATTCGTAAGGGGTTGCGGGTCAAGCGATCTTGAGAGTCTGAGTCTAATTCGCCTTTGTAGGGCGTGAAATAGTCTACCAGTGCTTGACGATAATTGTGCCGATCTGCTTTATTCCCTACTGAATTAAGATCGAGATGCAGGTTTTTCAGCCCTAGATTTTGTAAAATCTCTGTAGCGATCGCAATAACTTCTGCATCTGCCCTCGGGTCGGCACTACCGATAACCTCTACGCCTAATTGGTGAAATTGCCGCTGTCTACCAGCTTGAGGGCGCTCGTAGCGAAACATCGGACCCGTATACCACAAACGCTGTACGCCGCCTTGAGCATATAGCCCATGTTCGATTAAAGCGCGGACAACTCCAGCTGTACCTTCTGGACGCAGGGTAATCGAGCGATCGCCCCGATCCATAAAAGTATACATTTCTTTGCCCACCACATCCGTTGCTTCACCAATTCCCCGTTCAAACAACGTCGTTTGCTCGAAAATCGGCGTACGAATTTCTCGGTAGGCAGCTTTACTTAAAATATGCCGCGCCGTTGCTTCTACCCGTTGCCAAAAGACAACCTCATCGGGCAGAATGTCTCGCGTCCCGCGTAGTGCCTGAATTTCTCCCATCAGCGATCGATAATCTCTGTAAAGTATGCAATCTAGTTCAGGATGACAGACGATTTGGAAATTAACTACTCCCGACTCCCGACTCCCTGCTTGTACCGAGCCTGATAGTAAGCCAAAATCCGGTCTACTAATTCTCGAGTTGCCGAGCTAGCAGTAGGAGCGTACTGAATCCACAATCCGCCTACTTGACTTTGATTGTAGTCAAATTGCTGGTTCGTTGCCGGATACAGACCTGTTTCTACCCCTTCCACTTGACGTAAATGGGCAGCAACTTCCCTATAGACTGCTAAAGGCAAGCCAGGAAAACAGATTTCATATCTTAACTTACTATCCTGCTGTGTTTGCATCTTGACATTGAGCTATGAGAGACAAGCCGCTATTTGCTTTTCAGCAATCGGTCGATCAATTCTTGGCGATACATTCTCGCCTTGCTGTTTGATTGTATCGCTGTTGTGGTGCGATTAGTTTGCGATCGCGTCAATATAGCTACCAAGCGCTGCTTGGATTGTTGGGCTGATGGCAGTTTGGTAGAAGATTGCAATTGACTAATATTGTCACCTTCCACTCCTGGCAGCGAATCATTAGCGGGATTTGCTTCTGGGGTATTTGGGGTATTATCCAGATGTGGGGATGCTTTCTCGCTATTTACCCCGGTCTTTGGCTCTATAGGCTGTGCTTCTTCTGGAAATGCTGTCGAAGGTTGAACGGTTGGCAAAAAGGTTTTTGTCTGCACTGCTGGCACTGACTCGCTGGAAGACTGCGCGTTTGGGTCGTCAGTTGGTAACGGAGAGGTTCTCAACCGATTTTTCAGTTCTTCTGGAGATGGAGTTTCTGGTAACGGCTGATTTGGTGTTGAATTCTCCATCGTTGGCGGAGATGGAGGTAATGCATTTTGTCCGCCTGCACTAGGAATAACACTGCTAGATGGTAGTGATGGTACGGAAATAGAAGACGAGGTTTTCCCGGGTGAACCTGGAGTTGTGCCAGTATTTGCTTGAGCTGGTTCTTGTCCGACTACTCTCGACACCTCTTGACCGAATTGTTCTAAAACTACCACTGGCTCGGAGCCTGGGTACATTTCAATTCTTTTCACGGTCACTTGTCCGTCAGCTAGCCGTTGCCCTTCGCTGACATAACGGCTGGTTGCCTCATTTGGCACTTGAACGATTGCTTGAAACTGATTGCCTACTTCAATGACACCTAAAACCGTCGTACCCCTAGCTAAATCTGGTTGTGGCGGTGCGACTGGCATTGGAGGAGGTAATGGAGCTGGCTTTAGGACTGGTGTAGCAGGAATTGATGGCGGTTTCGGGGGTTTTGGCGATGCTGCTACTTTTGGCTGCGCATCGTACAGTTCGGCAAACGGGTCTGGACGACCTTTTTGGACTTGTTGAGTGCGTTGGTTTGAATTGGTTGGCTGAATCAATCCAGCTGTTGGTGTAGCTATTGGCGGCGTTTTTTGGCTAGCTTTTGGGTCTGGTTTTTTCTCTAGTTTTTGGGCGTTATCTAGTTTTTGTGCCACGATAATAGGCTGGCTCTGTGTCTGAGACGGCTCTGGGCTAGAATCAGAGGCTTGAGTGGCAGCTGTTGGTTGGACGTTGGTACTACTGGTTTCCTCACCTCCCGAACCACATCCGGCTATTGTCAAAGCTAGCATTCCTGCTACAGCGGTCGTTGAAAGTCGATGCATACCCCTTCCTTACCCTTTATTTATGATTTAGATAGTGCGTTGAATGACACCAAACACGTCCTTATTGCTTATTTGCCTCAATCTCAATGGCAGCAAATTCGAGCCAGGTTTTTAATTTAACTAAAAATTTTTCAGAATTATTTACTGTCAGTACGTACCAGCGTATTACCAATACTATTTATTCATCATTGCCTGCCATCGATCTTTTCAAGGTAGCAAGTCCTTTTTTTACACAACGAGAAACAGTGACAACACTGATACCTAACCGTTCTGCCACTTCTTTTTGAGTTAAGTCATAGAAAAAAACAAATTTTAAGACTTCGTGAGTGCGCTGCTCTAACTCTACTAAAGCTTGTTGTAGGCGCAGTTGGTCTTCCTGAGCTAGTTGAAAGCTACGATATTGTTGATCGGGAACCATTTCACCAAGAGACATTGCTCCTTCTTCATCCTGCACCGGAGTATCCAAGCTTAAAGGGGAGCGATTTGTCCATGCTAGTTTAATCTCTTGCCATTCCGTAATAGAAATTTCCAGCTCGGCGGCGATTTCAGCATCCGTGGGCTGGCGATTGTGTTGCGTGCGCCACTCTTGAGAAAATGTCATTGCCTGTTGCTGAAGCGCCAGCCAGCGTCTCGGCATCCGCACTAATACCCCTTTATCGCGCAGATAATGTTGAATTTCACCCCGAATGTAGGGAATGGCAAATGAACTGAAGGCATGACCTTTAGATAAGTCAAATCTTTCAATTGCCCTAATTAATCCCATACAACCGACTTGCAGTAAGTCTTCATAACTTTCCGTGCATTGATTGCTCCAAAAGTGGGCTTCTTTTCTCACCAATCCTAGATTCAGTGTCACCAGTTGATTGCGGATCGCTGCGGAGCGAGACTGTTGATATTCTCGTAGCAGTTGAGCGCTCTCGCGTTTGAGTTCGGGACTCGTTAAAGTATAAGTAAGAACCATAATTTATTTAGTGTTAAGCGATAGTACGGAAGCTACTGCTGCAAGTTTTATGGCTCGGCATCGCATTTTGCCACAAATACTCAAGGAAGCAAAGTTGTAGAAAAGGCTAGAAAAAACTGGAATGACTCATAAATGGAGATTCAGGGAAAAATTGTTTGTGCGGTCGAAAAAAAGCTTAATTTCAGGTCGCTAGATAGATTACGAATAATGGGTTGACAACAATCCAGGGTATTAACTTTTGCATAATCGCAGCTACCGAAATTCCACTGATCTTTGTTTAACGTAACTTTTGCTCTACTGATAACCTCCTAAAAAAAACTACATAAAGTAGCTAGCAATATATGCAAAAAAAGGGGCTGAATGCCCCCATACAGTTTTTAACCAGTTTTTAACATGCAGTTTTTATCGACACTTCTAAGTTACCGATAAGTTCAGTAACTGATAACGTACCTGCTTGTGCTTTTCATAGCGCTTCTCCTCGATACAATACGCTTATAGGGGCGCACAATAGCAGTACGCCCCTACAGGTCTTGCATCCGATTCAATTGTCTAACAATTTACGCTTGTGGTTCGATCCGAGCGTAGAATAGACCGCGAACCTTTACATCTAAAGCTTCCTTCGCACCCATATCCGTATCAGAAGGTTGGATGCTCTCGAAAGTACCAGCTACCTCTCCTGTGGCGTTATCAACTTTAGCAACTTGGAGAGAAATTGACCCGTTTTCAATCCCTGCACTCTTGACATTGGCATACCCTTGCTTGTCTGCTGATGCAGGTAGAGCTACCGCATTGTCATACCCTGTGGTTACACCCCGTCCTTTAGGGTCGAGGAAGTTAGCAGTACGGTAAGAGGGGACGTTAAATTTACCTTCAAAGTCAGTGGAAGTGTTAATACTGGTCAAACCGGGCTGAGTTTGTGCCACCAAGTTTTTGATTGTGAATAAGAAAGGTACTCTTTCACCACCTGGTAATTGTACGGTGATCGCTTGGAAATCAAGACCATCTTTTTCAACGAAAGTTAAGCTTTTGTCAGGATTGACTTTAAGATCGCCCTGTACCTGGTCGATGGTCGAGGTGTAGCGAGTCAACAGTTTTCCAGTAATATATTCTGCTTCTTGACGCTTATTAACTGGTTCTTCTTTGATAAAGAATGATGTCGGCTCTAAGCACAGTTCTACCATTCTGTAGGATTGATTCGGATCGATCGCGATCGATCCGCGAGATGTTTCTGACAGTTGAGGACACTTATTAGCTAGACCAGTGCCTCTAATTTGCTCGTATGTGAGTAGTTCTCTGCTTGCTACTTGTGAGGGTTCGCTACAGGCAGTAAGAAATCCTAGACACAAAGCTAGGAAGGCAACAATTAGCGCGCGATACTTCATCGATCAACCTCAATTTTTAAGTCTGTATCTAACCAATAAAAATGCTAGTGAAGACAAGTGACAATCAAGCGAATATTAGCTTTCATTACCAAGAGTGCATTTGTTTGTGCGGGCAACAAATGCGAACAATTGCTTATAATGCGTTTTTCGTCAGGTGAGATCCCCACTCATTTCAAACACTTTTTCACTCTTGGGATTTAGCTCATTGAATGATGATTCAACCTCGCTCCCATTACAGAATTTTACACGGGGATGTGACCTTTATGTAGGGGGTGAGGAGTAAGGAGTGAGGAGTGAGGGGACAAGGGGGACACGGGAGACAAGGGAGACAAGGGAGACAAGGGAGACAAGGGAGACAAGGAAGCAGGGGAGCAGAGGAGAAATCCAAAATCCAGAATTTCCCTACACCCCACAACCCACAGCCCACACCACGCACTACCTCGCTGACAACTGATAACTGATAACTGTCTAGCCTTTTTGCCGCTGCCTGCGGATGGCGGCTTGAGCGGCGTTATGTTCCGCTAGAGTGCGGCTGAAAACATGAGAGCCGTCGTAACGGGCAACAAAGTAGAGATAGGGCGTTGATTCGGGATCGAGTGCAGCTTTGAGACTGGCTATGCCAGGGCTAGCGATGGGTGTAGGTGGTAGTCCTGGATTGCGATAGGTATTGTATGGCGAAGGGGTATTAACTTGAGCGTAAGTAAGGGGCTGGTCTGCTGTTTGGCGCAGGTTGAGGGCATACTCTACCGTAGGATCGGAGCCTAGTGTATAACCTTTTTGCAATCGCTTGACAAATACGCCTGCAATTCGCGATCGCTCTTGAGGGATAACAGCTTCTTTTTCGACAATACTAGCTAATGTTACCCACTGCTTCAGGTCGAAATCAGTCCGATCTTTGCCTTGTTCGTATAAAGGTAAAGCGACTTGCTCGAAGCGTTGCAGCATTTGGTTCACCACCTGAGTTGGCGTAACGGAACCACTACCAATCTTGTATGTGTCGGGGTATAAATAACCTTCGAGATGGGGAATATCAGCAGGTAGCCAGGAAAAGCGATCGCGCTTAATTTGACTGGCGGCATTGAGAAACTCGCTAGCAGGGAAATATCCCTGTTGTTCAAAATAAGCCGCCATTTGCCGCAAAGACCAGCCTTCAGGAATCGTGAAGCCCTGCTGCACTACCTGACCGTGCCAGATCTTATTTGCCACTTCTTCTAAAGACTGACTGGGAGAGATTTGATAAGTCCCTGCTTGAAATCCCCCATTGGGATTTCGCCAGTGCAGCCACCTCGCCCATAAATTCCATGATTGACTAGAGCGAATTAGTCCTTCTGCCTCTAGCTGCTTGCCAATTTGCTGGCTAGCTGTGCCTGGAGGAACGCGAAACTGCACTTGCGGAGCATTTGCTGTCTCTAAAGGTTGAGACGGGGCGCTGGAGCGCTGCCACCAATCCCAGCTCGACCAAGCGCCTATTCCTACCGTCAAGGGGATTAAAGCCCAAATTATGCGCCACTTAAATAGTTTTTGCACCACTATATGCCCATAGGTATCGACAACTACTATCTAAAGGCAGTAGTTTACGCTATTCTTCCATTTCGTCAATCAGCTGCTCTGCTAGTAGCGGTTGTAACTTTTGAAACTCTTCTGGAGACAGTAGCTCTGGATTGCCGGAGCTATTCAATCGCGCAAAGAATAACAAGGGGTCGAGGGGTGTATAAACTGAGTACTCTTGGTCTTCGTGGTAGAAACTAGCTAGCAGTTGCAGTTGCTCTGGTTCTATATCGCTGGTGTCATCTTCAATTTCCAGCGTAAACAATTCTGATTCTTCCACTGGAGGTAATTCCCCTGCTACGGTTAAAGCATAGGCTGTCCGCTTGAGGACTAGATTTTGCTCGGCGAGAACGGCTTCAGCAGTAGGAAAAATACTATTGATGGTTTCGTCATCTTCTACGGGAACTGCTTCTTCCTCGTCGCTATCATGACTTTGCCAAGCAAAAATTTCTACTGCTGCATCTGCGGGTAGGAGTAAGAGATATTCTTTGTCTTCGACCAACAGCGATCGCTCTACGTAACATTCTAAGCTTCGCCCTGCTTCGTCTTTGAGCGTGACGGAACTCGAATTGGAATATTCGTTATTTTCTTCAAATGCCGATGAAAACATAGCCATAATAGCTGACGGAAAACTTTAGATTAGCTTAAAGCTGAGGACATGGGAAGAGTCATCAGTTGCTAATTGTTGGTTGTTGGCAAGAAAGTGGTGCGTGGTACGCTCAGGCGTGGCGTGTGTCAACTGTTCCTGGTCACTGTTCACTGGTCACTGCTCGTGCGCTCCCTGCTCACTTCTTCTTGTATCTAACCATTGTTGCAGAATTATGGCAGCTGCTTTGCGATCGATCAGAGCTTTGTGTCGCGAGGGGGAGATGTTTTCGGCGTGCATGAATTGTTCTGCTTGAAAAGATGTCAGTCGCTCGTCTACAAATACTAAGGGGAGGTCGAGCGCTTTGGCGATTCTTTTCGCCACTTTTTGGACTTGTCGAGCTTGAAAACCCAAACTACCGTCCATAGAGTACGGTAGTCCAGCTACTATTGTTTGTACGCGGCGCAATTGGACGAGGGACTGTAATTGGGCTAAGTCCTCAGCAAAAGATTTACGCTCGATCGTCATCAGACCTGTCGCAATCAGACCCGTACCGTCGCAACCAGCTACTCCAATCCGCTTGCGACCGAGATCTAGACCCAAAGCGGAAATAAACGCTTTAGGCGTTTTAACCACATCGGTGGACGGCGATCGCATTTGTTCAGTCACGCTCTCGTTCTGTTTTGGGTGAAGTGGATTCAGTTGGTTGGACGATCTCGTCAGCCCGCTGGCTGGCGTATTTAATTTGTTCTGTGGGTGAATTTTGCTGTCCCGTCTTTGATGGTGGCTTGCTAGGCTGGATGGTTTCTGGTGCTGGCTTGCCTTGTCCTGCCCATGACATCCCTCCAGGGACGGGTTTACGGGCTGGTTGCAGTCCTTGCAGCACTTCGTGCCATTGCATCCCTTCCAAAGAAACGAGTTTTGATTCCCGTAGCTTGTGCCAGACGGAACGAGACATCATCAGCGTGTGTTCGATGCGATCTGCACCAATTTGCTGTAAATACTCTTCTCGTTCTGGTTGGTAATCTGCTGAAGCCAGACGCAAGGCTTGGGGAGGAAAATCTTGAGCGATGCGGGCTAGTTGAGTTAGCAGTTCGGGATAAAGCCAAGTATAGGCGGGATGAACGGTCAGCGTTGCCTCGTGCGGCTGGCAACCGCGACGGCACAAATGAACTTGAAAATAGCCGATCGCAGCTTTGCGCTGCGGTTCAAATACATAGCCGCTGACAACTTCCGTTTTGCTTAACCATTGTTTAATGCCTTCGATTAACCCACCGAACAAACTTGTTTTGAAGTCGTCGGCGTTGCGATCGAAGACTTGCCGCACCAAAGGAGGCATGGAGGCTGTATCGAGTTGATAGAGTAGTTGGGCATCGGCATTACCGATAGGTAATAAGTTAGGTAAATCTGGTTCGCCTAACGCCAGTTCTTGTAACAGAGCGGGAGCAATCTCCCAATAGGTGAGTTGCGCCAGAGTTTGAAACCCATTTTGGCGATAGAGTGCTAGTGCTTCCTTGTCATTGACATTGACTTCTAACAGCCATGTTCGAGCTTCTCGAATTGACTCGAAACAGTGGCGTAGCAGTTGAGAGCCTATTCCTTGAGCGCGGACTTGGGGAGTGACGGCGACTCGCTCTACTCTCCACGTACTGCGAGTGCGGTTGAAGGGACAGACTTGAATCATGCCTTGAACTTGGCGATGTTGCTCCGCGACATGAAGGCAGAATCGGTATTGAAGGGGATTAGGAAATAGGCGAAAGAACTTCAGCAACCAATACCAACTGTGCAGCCAGTGCAATTGCTTTTGCAGCTCGGCGACAGCATCTGGATTATCTGTTTCAACCGACTCTTGGTAAAGCCGCTCTATTGCTTCCAAATCTCGGTATTGGAAGGGACGAATGACAACGTTAGAGTCTTGGGGAAGCACTGAAGGCATGGTTGGGTGTGCTACTAGGTAGCCTTGAGTAACAAAAATGGAAGTGCTGCCATTATCTTAACGGTTTTCTTGCGATCGCCGTCGAGCATAGCAGGAAATTTGCGCTTTAGTTCAGCGTGGACTCACCGAATATCTCAAAAAATTTCACTATTGTTTAAGCACCGTTCTTATCCGATGTTGGGGTATGAAGTGTCTTCAGTGCCAAACTACAATCGGTAATTGAAATGCTCGGTTGAGTATTTCAATTACCGATTGTTAACTTTATGTGTTGATGAATTGCAGATTTTAGAACTGTGTTTTGCGCGAGAAATTCTCCGATTTAAGAGTTTAGTCAGAGAATTTGGCGAGAAGCTAATTTTTCAATAGTTGCTTGAGTTTGCTGGAGTAATTGTTCGCGACTATCAACCACTGTTTGGGTTAAAGAAGGCACGAGATTGCGAGCTTGTAGCGCCATATGCAGTTGGAGATGGGCAACGTACTCGCTTAGATCTTCCCGTACCCAATCGCTTGTGAGTCCCTCTGATTGCATAGCTAACTGTGTTCTCCTTATTTCAGCTGGCAAGCTGTATATCCAGAATAGAAATTATCATTATATGTTTGCCATCTTTTGCACTTTGCAATAAAGTGTAATCCTTGGCAGCTATGAAGATGGAGAAATGTAAATTTTTCCGAGTGGCGAATCAATCATCCCTAACCCCCATCAAGTCATGCTGTTGTTTAGTGGCGATCCACACGGGGATTTTCGACCGATTATTCAGGCAGTTGAAACTTACTCTCCCGCAGCAGCAATTTTGCTGGGGGATTTTGACTTGGAGCGATCGCTTTGCGAAGAACTAGAGGCGATCGCGGCAAAAACTGAGATCTGGTTTATTCCTGGCAATCACGATGCCGATCGCGACGAGTGGTATGATAATTTGTTTAATTCTAAGTTGGGCGATCGCAATCTTCACGGACGAGTTGTAGAAATTGCCGGGAGGCGCGTTGCTGGGTTGGGAGGAGTGTTTCGAGGCAAAATTTGGATGCCTCCAGCCGTACCTAAATTTCCAACTCAACAAGATTTACTATCGACTTGCAGTCGCGGCGAACGCTGGCGCGACGATATTCCCCGCAAACATCACGTAAGCATATTTTGGCAACAATATCAAGCTTTACGCGCTCAACGGGCTGATATTTTAGTGACACACGAAGCCCCATCTTCGCATCGCTACGGTTTTAGAGCGTTGGATGACTTAGCTATGGCAATGGGCGTGAAATCTATATTTCACGGGCATCATCACGAACACTATAGCGCCACCATTGGTAACGGCATCATTGTGCATGGCGTAGGGGCGGCGGGGGTAGTGGATCATGAGGGGAGAGTTTTGATTGTGGGGAAGTAGGGGCTAGGGAAATAAGAGGAAGCAATGTTAAATTTTTAGAATGCTCCGATCTCTTTCCAAAGCCAGAAAAGTTTCTTCGCCTCGATAAAGAATATTAATTTGCCCTCCATATACGTCATCAATAGCCAAAAAAATTTTCCCTTCCACTTCTTCAAATTCACAGCCTGCTATTGCTCTACAAATGCCGTGAATATCAGTGTAATGGGCTGTGCTGACTTGTTCGACATTTGTAAGTCGAATGAATAGATAAGGTTCGTTGACTACCGAATTGTTCTGTTTCATTTCCTTTGGTAGCCAAACCGCATCCCATTGGATAGCCAGTGTTACGCTTTGCTGGTAGGCAACATCGTAGAAAATTCCTACCCAATAAGAGTCATGTAAAGTGTATTTGGCATTGAATTGTCTGAAAGTCATTTTCTGACCTTGTTGCCAAGGTAAGAGATCGTCAATAAGTTCGTAATAGAGCCAGTTTGGGTAATTGTATTCCAATAACGCTTTGCTTCAACTGAAAAATACGGCGGACAATGCATATTCTTCCATTTTAAGAGGGCGCACAGCTGTGCGCCCCTACATTACTGCTTTTTCTCCTGTATTACGCTACTCTCTCGTAAACCGATCGCAATTTTACTATGTTGCTCGATTTGCGTCATGACTTGCTTTGCTCGTTGAATGACAACTGGGGGTAAACCTGCAAGTCTTCCGGCTTCGATACCGTAGGATTTGTCTGCTCCGCCTGGTTGAACTTGGTGTAAGAAGATAATCCGATCGGGCAATTCTTTGACTGTAACTTGGTAGTTAGCTACGTTAGATAAAATTGAGGCGAGTTCGTTCAATTCGTGGTAGTGGGTAGCAAAAATTGTGCGGGCGCGAATTTCGGTAGCTAGATATTCTGCTACTGCCCAAGCAATCGATAATCCGTCAAACGTTGCCGTACCTCTACCAATTTCGTCTAGTAAAACTAAAGATCTTGGTGAAGCATGGTTGAGGATATTTGCTGTCTCATTCATTTCCACCATAAAAGTAGATTGCCCAGTCGCTAAGTCGTCTACTGCACCGACGCGGGTAAAAATGCGATCGCATATGCCCAATTTTGCCGATTTAGCAGGCACAAAACTCCCTACTTGTGCCATTAATTGAATCAAACCAACTTGGCGTAAGTAGCAGCTTTTACCACTGGCGTTAGGACCAGTTAGGATGATTAAATCTGGTAATTGGTAATTGGTAATTGGTAGTTGGTAGTTGGTAGTTGCTCCTTTGTCCCCCTTGTCTCCCTCAGCTCCCTCAGCTCTCTTATCCCTGCTCTCTGCTCCCTGCTCCCTGCTCCCTATTTCAGTAGAATTAGGCACAAAAAATCCCGCAGGTATAGATTTTTCGACAACTGGATGTCGCCCGTCTACGATATTAATTTCTCGTCCTGAGACAATTTCTGGACGGCAATAACCTTGATATACAGCAACTTCGGCAAAGCCACACAATACATCGGCTGCGGCTATGGCACGGGAGACATTACGAATTGCATCGGCTTGTTCCCCTACTTCTGTTCGCAATTCGGTAAAAATATCGTACTCTAGCTGGTACAAATCTTTTTCAGCCGTAAGGATACGCGCTTCTCTTTCTTTTAATTCTGGCGTGTAGTAGCGTTCTTCGTTTTTTAGAGTTTGCTTGCGAATGTAGTTAGTGGGAACTTGGTCGGCTTTGGCACGAGAAATGCTGATATAGTATCCGAAGGTATCGTTGTGACCGACTTTTAAAGTTGGGATTCCCGTTCTAGCTTTTTCATCAATTTCAAAATTAGCCACCCACTGCAAATCTTCTTCTAACAATCGTCGTCTTTCATCGAGTTGGGAATCGATCCCAGGACGAATTAAATTTCCTTCTGTGAGGTGGATGGGGGGAGATTCAACTAACTGCGCGCGTAGTTTATGCCCTAGTTGTTCCAATTCTGAGGGGAATTTTTGTAAAGTACGGAGATATGGCGATCGCGTTTCTGTGACTAATCTTGCTAATTCTGGTAAACGCAACATTGACTCTGCTAATGCTACTAAGTCTCTCGCATTTGCCGTTCCCGAACCAGCCCTACCGCTGAGTCTTTCTAAGTCATAAATTTGCCGTAAAAGCTGCCGCAAGTCGTGCCGCAAGGAACTATTTTCTACTAATTCTTGAATTGTATCTTGTCGCGCTCGAATGCCTTTAATATCTAATAGTGGTTGCAAAAACCATCGTTTTAAAGCACGACTCCCCATCGCCGTAGTTGTTTTATCTAAAGCCCATAATAGTGAACCGATAAAAGTTCCATCTCTGACGGTTTGGGTAATTTCTAAGTTGCGACGAGTTTGATGATCGAGAATTAAGTAGTCGGTAATTGCATAAGTGCGTAGTTGTTGTAGGGGAACGTCACTTTCTTTTTGCGTATCTTCGATATAGTCTAATAATCCACCCGCTGCACTCACGGCTAGAGGTAAATCTTCACAGCCAAAACCTTCAAGCGATCGCACTTTAAACTTTTGAATTAACTTTTGTCTAGCTTCACCCGTGTTAAAACTAGATTGCGATCGCAAACAGTAACAAAATGATGGTGGTAAGCATTCGGGAATGTGTTCTGATGTTTCCCCAGGACGAAATAATGTCCCTACGTCTGGTGCTTTGGTAGGAACGAGGACTTCAGATGGTTGCAGTCGTAGTATTTCTTGGGTTAATTGTTCTAAATTGCTGCTTTGCGTCGCTAAGAATTCTCCTGTCGAGATATCTGCATAAGCTAAACCCCAATGATTTTTGGCGATCGCCACTGCTGCGAGATAATTATTACGGCTAGCTTTGAGCATTCCATCTTGCAGCAGAGTCCCTGGAGTTAGGATGCGCGTTACTTCACGCTTGACTAAACCTTGTGCAACCGCTGCATCCTCAACTTGATCGCAGATAACGACAGCATAGCCTTTTTCGATCAACTGAGTCGTGTATCGTTCCCAAGCGTGATGCGGTACGCCTGTCATCGCCACCCGTCCGATTTCGCCGCCGTGTTTGCTGGTGAGAACGAGTTCCAATTCCTGCGAGACTATGACTGCATCCTGAAAGAATGTTTCAAAAAAATCTCCACACCGATACAGTAATAAAGAATGGGGATGCTTCTCTTTTACTTCTACATAATGCTTATACATTGGCGATAGCTTACTTTTATCTATCTGCCGACAGTCAGTACAAGGTTGTATGGGTGCTTGAGATTCAGCAGCAGTCGGAGTGGAAGGAACTTTCATGAATCGCTCGTACTACAGTCTTTTACGACTCTACCGCAGGTAGACGATTGTTTGTTACTCAGCGTCGTCAGTTAACTTGTCTATTGTAACTGTCAGAGTAGTGAAGAGGCGATCGCTATTTTTGTTACTCAGACATATCAAATGTAGTTAAGACGAGAGTTACAGGTTGCGGGTATGGCAATTACAGCTTGATAACCATTTAGCTTTACTTTTCTTAACTTTCCTTGAAAATTTTGTAGCGCGATCGCTGTTAGACTGGTATGTCCCATACCTTTTTAGTTAAAAGCGTTAGCATTTTTTGGCGTTTCTTGATAGATTCAGATGTCCATACATCAAATGTTTCTAAATCTTGTACCGCGCGATCGACTGCTGTATTAGTTCCAACAGTAACTTGCTCTACTAATGATTTTGTCAGCAAAAATTTTGACTGTTTGTATGCTTTCTTTTTTTCAGCGAATGGCTTGTTACTCAATGAAGAGTTAATTGTTTTTTCAACTAATACTAAATTACCTAATCGCTTAATATGTGTATCGATCTCTCCAGGCGCATCGAAAGTAGAGATGATTTGCAGAGTTGGTTTTTGAGGTAAAATATGTTCGATATCTATTTTATCAATATAATTTTTTATATTGCTAATAGGATCGGTTGTTCCCCATGCAGATTCATCTATATACTGTGTTAGTTTAGCTAAAATATATTTCAACTGCGATTTAGGTACAGAAGACTCTTCTAAATTAGCAAATGCTATTTCAAATCGCTCAGATATCTTATGTTTTTCTACTTTTAGATAGGTGGTAATAAATTTTTCTAATTTTTCTTGGCTTGTCACTTGACGTAATTCCGAACACCATTGAATAAAGCGCCGTTCAAAACTACTAGTAGGTTCGCGAGTAATCATGTAAGCAAAAAAGATATTCTCAACCTGACGACATAGTTCTGTAAACTGGTCTGTGGCTAAATGTTGTCCTGCCAAAAGTATCATTAAAGGCATTCTCACAGAACTACTAATTTGACGAATATTTTCTAGATAACGATTTCTTTTTCCTTCTACATTTTTACCTTCTAGAAATTTAACGTAATTTTTTGCAGATTCAAGAACTTCTTCAACAAACTCGATTGGTCTATTTTCGTAAAATCTTTTGTTATTTGTATTTAAAAACCAGTTATAAATCCCGTTTTCTTTTAAAGATTCTCTATCATCATATCGCGCTAAGATAAAATAACGAAGAAATCTCATATGATTTTCTTTAGCTTTAAAAAGAATATCGACCATTTCTTGCCACTTTTTCTTGAGACGGTCGTAATCTTTCTTATTGGTTTTCATAAATATTAAGTTTTTCAGCAGATCTATAGCCCCTAAATTAACTCCACGACCATTGATAGTTGCAAAAACTCTCAAAGCATCTGCTACACTTACTGTTTTGACACGTACTAAAATGACATTCTTATTAAAATAAGCGTAAAATCTTTTGATACTCTGAACTGAGGAATCGTTCAATTGATCTACTAGCCACTTACTAATTACCAAGTAAGCATCTTTTATGTTTTGTGTTGAGCGAGTTGTTGCAGTCTCTATATTTAATGTTTCTTTTTTAGCAATTGTCTCTAGAACACCGTAGCTATCATCATATTGAAGAGCAACGCGATATCGAAAAACATTATTGCCTTCTTCATCAATATCTGTGGATGCAATTTGATTTTTCAATAATTCAATAGACTCTTCTGGTTTAACCTTTTGTAAATAATCTCGGATAGCACAGAGAAATAGATAAGATGTTGTGATACGTTGCTGTCCGTCAATAACTTCATATAATCCGTCGTGTCGGTTACAGACAATGATGCTCCCAATAAAATACTCAGAATCTCCTATAGAGTTACTCTCGGAAAACTCTGTATAAATATCTTCAATAAATTCTGTTACGTGTTTCTCTTCCCAAACATACTCGCGTTGGTAGCTAGGAATTACGTAGAAATCATTGAAAAGCTTGCCAATACTAAGATCTTGAGATTCGATAGTTGCCATAAGTACCTAAAAAATTATACTCTGCACATATATTGCCCAAATTTTTCTTCTAGTACAACATTATTCTGAATAATTAGTATAATTATGTAGTGAGTCAGACACTCATAATTACAGCGATCGCACGATCTACAGTTACTTGAATATGGGGTTGATTATAACGACCTACCCAAACTAATTCTTCTGAATCGAGACGAAAATAAACACTAACAATTTTTTGTCCACTGCACTAGAGTTCTCGTAGTCATTGATGAGTTAAATAGTGGTTTTGTAAAACTGGTAAACAATATACAGTTTTTGCAATTAGTTGGTATTTTTGTTGTTTTTCTAGTTCGTAGCAAATGCTTGTCTTATGTCCGAGTATTCCAGAACGAGACACTCTAGAAATATTTTTGGGAGAAGTGAGATGAACTAAAATTGGCATTTTCTTAGCTGCGATAGGAGATTATTTGATGATAACGTATTTAAAATTAGTTTTAACTGCAATTATTTGGGGTGGCACGTTTGTGGCTGGTAGAGTAGTTGTGCAAACTATGGAACCGTTTACAGCCGCTTTTTTTCGCTTTGCAGTTGCTTCAATTTGTTTGTTAATCTTGACGCAAAAGATTGAAAGACGCTTACCTAAACTCAAAATAAATCAAATCTTTACAGTTATTTTATTAGGCTTGACAGGAGTTTTTAGTTATAATGCCTTCTTCTTTCTCGGTTTGAAAACTGTTGCTGCTAGCCGCGCTGCTTTAATTGTGGCGCTCAACCCTACTTTTATTGCTCTTGGTGCTGCTCTATTTTTCAGAGAAAAATTTAACGGTGTAAAACTACTAGGAATTACGACTTCGCTAATAGGTGCAGCAGTTGTTATTAGTAAAGGTCAACTCATAAATTTATTTAAAGGTAGTATCGGTTGGGGAGAGTTTTGTATTTTTGGCTGCGTCCTGAGCTGGGTAGCTTATACTCTGATTGGTAAATCAGTCATGAAATCTTTGTCTCCCTTAGCTGCTACTACATATGCTTGTATAATAGGTGCGATCGCGCTGTTAATTCCAGCTTTATTTGAGGGAATAACTCAAGACTTCATGCAGTTTCCTCTTGCTGCTTGGCTGGGAATTTTATATCTGGGGGTTTTGGGTTCTGCAATTGGTTTTAGCTGGTATTATGAAGGAGTTGCAGCAATTGGTGCTGCCAAAGCCTCAATTTTTATTAATTTAGTTCCCGTATCTGCGATCGCATTTGCCGCTATATTATTGCAGGAACCGATTACTATTAGCTTAGTCTTGGGTGGGGTTCTAGTTGTCGTCGGAGTCTTTTTTACAAATAAGAGTTAACTGTTGGAGAAATGCAATTTACCATATCTCTATACTAGGTTCATTTATTTCGTGAGCGTTCCCACTTCTAAAAAATCTAAAATAATTTGTCTTGCCGCAGGGACTAAAGGTAGAATGCGATCGGCTTTGGGTGAATAACAACTCCCGTGTTGAATTTGTTCGGGAGTTAATAAAGCCATATCCCAACCTTCCTTTAATACGAGTTGGTCTAAATCTACTGTTAGTGGTGCGTGGAAAACATGGCGCTCTACTTTAGGATCGGAGTAACAGCCAACTTCAGATATAGAAGGAGGAAAATAAGTAATTTCTTCCTGTAATTCTCGAATTACAGCCTCATGTGGCGTTTCGCCTAGGTCGAGATGTCCGCCAAAAAAACCCCAGTGTGCGGGATAGACAATATTAGGGATGTCGTCGCGTAACTGGAAGAGAAATTTATCGTCACGGTAGAGGATAGCGATCGCCACGCGAACGGGTTGATGAGTCATAATTTTGCAATAATTAACCTAACGGGTGGGAGCCTGTACCTGCTGTTCCTCTACATAGATTTCCCCAAAATCTTGACCTGCGATCGGGATACTCTGAAAATATACCTTACCTTCAATTGAGACAGGTGTTTGCAGCCGCACATTTGTTCTTTTTGTCAGCACCCAAATTTTCCCTGTGGAGTCTTGCAGTTGATACATCCGCCAACCAGCCAAAGGTACTTGTTGTACGACTTTACCTTGGAGGCGAACGGTAGTTCCATTACCTGTCTCTGGCTTGAGTTCGCCAATCTTAAAAGCAGTTGTACCCATCAAGCCAATACCATTCATTGCATACTGGGGCAATCTATCACAACCAAGCAGTCCTACAACAAGAAATAAGTAAATTGCAATGCGAGAGAAATTCATAAAAAGGAACAAGGGGGACAAGGGGGACAAGGGGGACAAGGGGGACAAGGGGGACAAGGAAGCAGAGGAGAAATCCAAAATCTAGAATTTCCCTACACCCTACACCCCATTCTTCACTGACAACTGATAACTGATAACTGATTGCTTAAACTATATAAGTCAAAAACAGTTATAACTGCCTTTTGACAAAACCATTTTAAAAAAGTTCCCTCAACGGCAATGAACACAAAAACAGCGAAGATACTAGATGGCAAAGCTTTAGCCCAAAAGATTCAGACAGAGCTAACAGCACAGATTCAGGCGCTACAACCGCAAATCGGAAGAACCCCAGGACTAGCAGTACTCATGGTGGGAGATAATCCTGCTAGTGCTGCTTACGTGCGTAATAAAGAGCGCGCTTGTAATAAAGTAGGAATCGCATCTTTTGGAAAGAATTTCCCCGCCGACGCTACCCAAGCAGAAGTTGCACGAGCGATTCAAGATTTAAATGAGGATGAAAGAGTAGATGGGATTCTCGTTCAACTACCATTACCCAGCCATTTAGATTCTGTCGCTTTACTGCATCAAATTGACCCAAATAAAGACGCAGATGGATTGCATCCAGTGAATATGGGACAGTTGGTACGGGGAGAATCGGGTTTACGCAGTTGTACCCCTGCTGGGGTAATACGGATGTTACAGGAATATCAGATTTCTTTGCAGGGTAAACAAGCCGTAGTCGTGGGGCGGAGTATTTTGGTTGGAAAGCCTCTAGCTTTGATGTTACTAGAAGCTGATGCAACAGTCACGATCGCCCACTCGCGATCGCACAACCTTGCAGCCATTACTCAAACAGCAGATATCCTCATTGCTGCTGTCGGTCGTCCTAACATGATTACTGCCCAAATGGTCAAACCTGACGCTGTAGTCATAGATGTGGGAATCAACCGCATTATCGACTACGAAGGTAACAGCCGCCTGGTTGGAGACGTAGATTTTGAGTCAGTGCAAGAAGTTGCCGAATTGCTGACCCCAGTTCCAGGAGGCGTTGGTCCTATGACAGTCGCCATGCTATTGCACAATACAGTCTGGAGCTATTCTCAAAAGGCTAATGGGTAATGGAAACAAAAAAGTCAAAAGTCAAAAATCAAAAGTCAAAACGACTTTCTTTTCTTCTGACTCCTGACTCCTGACTCCTACTGATAACTGATAACGATCGAGTGACAACTGCCAATTTCTCGTAAAATTGTTACGGAGACGACAGCACCTAAAGGAAACAAGGCATGGTAGCAGCGGATAACCTTCAGATGCCTCATAATGAAGCCCCGTTTGACCTCTCAGCTTACTTGAGACAACGCCAAGTAGAAGTTGAAGCGGCGCTGGAGAGTTCGATTACCGTCACTTATCCAGAAAAAATCTACGAGGCAATGCGCTATTCGCTTTTAGCAGGAGGAAAGCGGTTACGTCCGATTCTCTGCTTGGCTACTTGCGAAATGGCAGGAGGCACAGTAAAAATGGCAATGCCTACGGCTTGTGCCTTAGAAATGATCCATACGATGTCATTGATTCATGATGACTTGCCAGCTATGGATAACGACGATTACCGACGCGGACGACTAACAAATCACAAGGTTTATGGTGATGATATTGCGATTCTGGCTGGAGATGGCCTGTTGGCTTATGCCTTCGAGTATATTGCTACCCAGACTAAAAATGTACCACCAGAGCGCGTACTACGAGCGATCGCTCAGTTGGGTCATGCTGTTGGCGCGGCGGGGTTAGTTGGGGGTCAAGTGGTAGATTTGGAATCGGAGGGTAAGTCAGACGTGACCGCAGACACTTTACACTTCATTCATATGCATAAAACCGCTGCACTACTAGAAGGTTGTGTTGTCAGTGGAGGTGTTTTGGCGGGGTTAGAAGAATCGGATTTGCAACGGCTGTCACGCTATGCTCAAAATATCGGACTTGCCTTTCAAATCATCGACGATATTTTAGATGTTACGGCGACAGCAGAGGAATTAGGCAAAACGGCTGGCAAAGATTTACAAGCGCAAAAAGTTACATATCCTAGCCTATGGGGTATAGAAGAATCCCGCCGCCAAGCACAAGCATTAATTGCTACGGCAAAGGAAGAACTAACTCCATTTGGCAAGAAGGCACAACCACTCATTGCTCTAGCCGACTTCATCACCAACCGCAAGAATTAGGGGAGTCGGGAGTCGGGAGCAGAGAAGGAGGCACTGTCTTCACGGAGTGTAGCACAGCGTTTACTGTTAACCAACAACTATCAACTATTAACCTTCATCCCTCATCCTTTCAATCAAACCTCATGCAGGACATTGGCGATATTCTCAATAACAGCGTACTGCTAGTTGCTGTCATAGCTTGTCTAATTGCTCAAGCAGCAAAACTGGCAGTCGAATTACTTAAAAATCACAAATTGGATTTTCGCGTTTTGTTGACTACTGGTGGTATGCCTAGCGCCCATTCTGCATTGGTCACAGCCTTAGCTACGGGTGTCGGTCAAACAGCAGGTTGGGATAGTCCAGAATTTGCGATCGCGACTATTTTTGCCATCATTGTTATGTACGACGCTGCTGGCGTGCGTCAAGCCGCAGGCAAACAAGCCCGCATTCTCAATCAAATGATGGACGAGTTATTCAGCGAACACCCTGAACTGAATGAAGACCGCTTAAAAGAATTATTGGGACATACGCCTTTCCAAGTCATTGTTGGTTCTATGTTGGGCATATGTATTGCTTGGTTTGTCAATACTTTGTTATTCACACCTACCTACCCAGTACTAGCGGCGGGAGGCTAATCAGTTATCAGTGACCAGTGACCAGTTGTTAGAGAGTTATCGCTATCTACCTAACTGACTGACAATCGACAACTGACAACTTTGTACAGACGTTACATGTAACGTCTGTACACCGACAACTGATAACTGATAACTGATTACACCGTTGTCAATGAAGCTAGAGGATCGGGAATAGTATCAGAGGGGGCTTGAAATTGCCCGGTGATGACAAACTCTAATCGTAGTTTCAGCCAAGTAATAAACTGAGAATTAGTAGAAATAATTGCGGCTGCTGGCTGCGGACATTTGGTTTTAATTTCCTGCATTTCTGGTGCTTCTAAAAAGGCAGGTTGTTTCACCAACCAAAAATCAATTTCTTTTTGTTTTTCTAAGTAGTCGCGAGTGCGTTCTTTCAACACTTCTTCTAAAGGTTCTTCTTCAATTAAAAAATGTTGACTGGCTAAAACGTAGTGGTATGTTTTCATTGTTTTGATGGTAATTGGTAATTGGTAATTGGTAGTTGTGCGTGCTTCAATTGCGACTGCGAAAGAGCGACTTGCGACTCGATCGCTGCTCCCTCACCTTTCTTCCCCTGCTCCCAGCTCGTCCCTGCTCCCTGCTCCCCTAATAGCCTGTTTCATCTCGCGCACGGCTCGTTCCATACCAACTAAAGCCGCTCGACTAATAATTGTATGACCGATGTTGAGTTCTTCCATCCCAGGAATGCAGGCAATTGGGTAGACATTCCAATAGGTTAAACCGTGTCCGGCGTTAACTCGCAATCCAGAGGCGATCGCTTGTTCGCAGCCTTTGGCTAACACTGTCAATTCTGCTTGGCGGCTGGCTGCCGATTGTGCTTCAGCATAGCGTCCCGTATGCAGTTCGATAAATTTGGCTTTAGTCTTGACAGAAGCTTGAATTTGTGCTTCCTCGGCATCAATAAACAAACTTACGGGAATATTTGCCGTTTGTAGCTTGTCTACTACCTCGCTCATGCGATTCAGTTGTCCTGCCATATCTAATCCCCCTTCAGTTGTCACCTCTTCTCGTCGTTCGGGGACTAGGGTAACGTAATCTGGCTTTACATCTAGAGCGATCGCTACCATTTCTGCTGTCGCTGCCATTTCCAAATTCAGGTGCGTGCGGACTGTCTGCCGCAATATTCTCACATCTCTTTCTTGAATGTGTCGCCGATCTTCGCGTAGGTGGACTGTAATCCCGTCAGCTCCGGCTAATTCTGCTAGCACCGCTGCTGCCACCGGGTCTGGCTCTACCGTGCGTCGAGCTTGTCGAATCGTCGCAATATGATCGATATTTACTCCTAGTGTAGGCATCCACGATCCCTTTACTTACCGTCTCCGCACTTAATTTTACCAAGAGTCAAACTAAGTCGTAAGTTGTAAGTCGGGTATTCGTAAGTGGAGGACTGCAAAAAAAGCGCGATCGCCCTATCATAGAATTAGATGGCTCCGAATCTAGCTCGCTTCCTACAAGATGGCATCTACAGAAAAATTAGCGATCGGAGCATTGAGCATCAGCATAAAGATTTGCATTAGAGCTGATAGATAAAATAGGAGGCAAGCTATGCGCGATCGCGTTAACTTAACCTGATTTGATATATTTTCGATTCCTTAATATGACTTAATAATTTCCGAGAAAGGAATCATTTTAGATGTAGCTATACCAAGTATTAAGTTATCAATTATTTGGTCAGTGGGAAGACTTGTGAATACTTCTTCCCTCAGTTTCCAGTCCCTACCCCTTAGCTTAGCTCCGAAAATGTGTCCATTAAGTGTCAGTACTAGCCGCTCTACTCATGCCTTGGAAACAGGGGAAGCCAAGCTGTGGAGTTTGCTGGTGGGAGTGAATCAATATCAAGACGCTCGGCTACCGTCGCTGAGTTATTCTGCTGCTGATTGCCAAGGTTTGACAGAAGCGCTGGCAGAAGCAACTCAAGGATTTCCGCGCAAGGAACCGATCGCGCATCACGATTTTGCTACTCATCCACCCACACTAGAGGCAGTGCGGCAGAGTTTAGAACAAATTGTCGCAGCGGCTCAACCTCAAGATACAATTTTGCTTTACTTTTCCGGTCATGGAGTTATGGATCGGGAAACGGGGCAAGTCGTTTTATGTTTGGCAGATACATCGAAAGATAACCTACTGCAAACAGGTTTGAAGTTGCCAGATGTATTAGAGCTATTGCAAAAGAGTCAAGTTCATCGCCAAATGCTATGGCTCGATGCTTGTCATAGTGGGGATCTCACTTTGCGGGGAGCAAAAGGTGAAGTGACGATAGAACAACCAGAACTGAACCCAGCACAGCAATTGATGGAGGTATTGAGGCAACGAGCAACTCAAAGTCGGGGCTTTTATGCCTTATTGTCCTGCGATCGCAAGCAAAGGTCTTGGGAATTTCCCGAACTGAAGCATGGGTTATTTACTTACTACCTGATGCAAGGATTAAGGGGGGAAGCCGCCGACACTCAAGGTGTGATTGATGCGGATGGGCTGTATAAATACGTTTATCACCAAACTATCCAATATATAGATCGGTTGAATCACCAACTGCGGCTGATGAATCAGCAAAAGCGCAGCCGAGGAGAACTAGATTTACACCCAGAATACCCTTTACAAACCCCGAAGCGAATTGTAGAAGGGGTAGGAGAACTCGTTTTAGGGTTAAAGGTAGACGAACGCATTCCACAACCAGTCAAACACAGCCGCCGTGCCTTAGTATGCGATGGTTTTGCCGATAGTAATGCCGTTTATGCTTTCAGTCGAGCTTTACAAACAGCTGGAAATTTTGCCCTAGAATATTTTCCCCAGTCAGGTAAAGCATGGACGGATGCCAGATATGCCATTCAAGGCTGTTTGCGATCGCCCGTTTCCTCCCAAGAACCAGAAACAGTTTTGTTATACTTGCGCGGTAGAATGGAGGCGATCGCGGATGGGGAAGCTTGGCTAGTTATGGGTGACAGCCTGCGGCTAAGTCGTTCTTGGTTGCAGCAAGAGTTACGCCGTAGTGCGACAGCACGACAAATTATTCTTCTCGATTTTCTGGGTGAGGCTTCACCTGCAATACTGCAAGAGTGGATCGAAGAATTACAGCTCAGTGGTGGAAAACAGTGTATTATCGCTGCTGCACCCTGCGATCGCGCACCAGAGCAATTTACTCATGCTTTGCTAGAAACATTGGCAGCAAAGGAACCATCCTCACCTTTGTCAGTAACAGCATGGATGGATGAATTACAGCAAAAGTTAGAACGAATGGGAATGCCATTGCACCTGTGGCTGTCAGAAACCGTCGGCGACATAGAAATTTTCCCTCCAACGACGTTGACAGCAACAAAATTCGTCCCATCGCCACCAAAACCGCTACAGATTGAAAAGCCTGCTCTCAGCCACTCTACGCCCAAAGTACAGCCACCAGCAGCAGCCACCAGTCCTCCTCCAGCACCCGCACCAGCAACACCATTATCGGCGAAAGAATATTTTTCACAGCAATACGCTCAGTTAGAAAAAATTTTGCGGGAACTGGTAGGACCAATTGCTCCTACCTTACTATCTCAGGTTGCAACTCCAAATTCTCAACCGCATAACTGGGTAGAAAATTTGCTGCCAATATTATCACCGCAGCAACAAAATCAATTGCGTCAACAATCGATCTCCTTATTACAACAAATCCCAGGAGCGCAACCGCAAACGCGATCGTCATCTTGTGCTACAAGTTGGCAACACGAAACTTTGTCAGAAAATTTTATTCATCAATGCGAACAAGTTTTATCTGCCGCGATCGGTCCCATTGCGACTTTCTTAATCCAAAATACAATTAAATCGCAACCACAAATTTCGCGATCGGAATTAATTGAAATATTAGCGACCGCGATTCACGATCCTCTGCAAGCAGCAGCCTTCCGCCGTCGATTATTGTAGTCATGCAAAAGGGATATGACAATTTATAGAGACGTTCCGTGGAACGTCTCTACATCGTTATGACTACACGGAAGCGAAGTAAACTTTGGATTTTGTGGGGTCAGGAGTCATGGTTTTATCCCCAGGCTGCCAACCAGCAGGGCAAACTTCATCTGGATGGCTTTGAACGTACTGAATTGCTTTCAACGTCCGTAGAGTTTCTTCAACACTACGACCGAAGGAAAGGTTGTTAATTGTGGCGTGTTGGATAACTCCCTCTTTGTCAATTAGAAACAGACCGCGAAGAGCAACACCTGCTTCCGGATCTAAAACATTGTAAGCAGCACTAATCTCTTTCTTGATGTCAGAAACAAGAGGATAGTTGAGGTCGCCAACGCCACCTGACTTGCGATCTGTTTGAATCCACGCTAAGTGGGAGAATTCGCTATCTACAGAAACGCCGAGGACTTCGGTATTAACTGCCTTGAATTCCTCGAAGCGATCGCTGAAGGCAGTAATCTCAGTGGGACAAACGAATGTAAAGTCTAGAGGGTAGAAAAATAGTACGACATACTTGCCACGATAGTCAGATAGTTTGATAGTCTTAAATTCCTGATCTACTACTGCTGTGGCAGTGAAGTCTGGAGCAGGTTGTCCAACACGGAGGCATCCTTCACTTGCGTAACTTAGTGGCATTAACCAATTCTCCTTTGATGTGTCTACTATTTGGCAAATTTAGGGAAAGCTAGCTGAGATTCACCCTTACGCTTATAGGCAAGTTCTCGGCTTCCCGTACAGTTGATTTTTACGTTACGTAACAAATATATCATAGTCATAACGATTTTGAGTAGCAATGGGCAATCTAGATACAAGAGAATGGCTGCTGACGAATGGGTTGGGTAGTTTTGCCTGCGGTACGGTAGCGGATGCTCGGACTCGAATTTATCACGGCTGGTTGATTGCTGCCCTCACTTCTCCTAGTCAGCGTACCCTTTTACTGTCCCATCTAGATGCCAGTTTAGAAGTTTCTGCTCAAGTCTTTGCTCTATCGACAAATTTTTGGGGTGGTGGCACAGTCGAACCAACTGGCTACGAGCTACTACAAAGTTTTGAGATCGAACCAGTACCAACCTGGGTATGGGGTGCGGATAATTGGCAACTGTCAAGACAATTGGTAATGCCAAGTGAGGGAGCAGGGAGCAGAGGGAGCTGAGGAAGCTGGGGGAGAAAAACCACGCGCCACTCACCACTCAAATACCAACTACCAACCACCAACTACCAACCACCAATTACCAATTACCAACTACCAATCGTTTAACCACCGAATCTTAATTCAGTACCAATATCAGGGACAAGAGACAGCTATTTTGCGATTGCGTCCGGTAATTGCCAATCGCAAGTTTCACGACTCACAACGGGAGGATGAAGATCTACAATTTTCTCAATTAGTTGCCGAGAGTTCTGTTTGCCTGCAAGCCGTAAGATCGGGACGTGTAGGCACGTTATGGCATTTACACTGGACGCAGGGGGAGTATCAACCAAATGGCGTATGGTACTGGAATTATTTACTACCAGAAGAGACAAAACGGGGACTGAGCGATCGCGAAGATCTGTACAGTCCTGGCTATTTGACAGTTAACCTCAAACCAGGTACAACCGTCACCCTAGAAGCAAAAGTCGGACTGCCAGAATTTCCTTTAACTGATGATGATTTTGCAAAAGCGATAGAATTTCAAAATTCAAAATTCAAAAGTCAAAAAACAGGAGTCAGGAGTCAGGAGTCAGGAGCCAGAAGTAATTTTTCTTCCCCAGCTCCCCCAGCTCTCTTCAGCGACTCCCGACTCTCGCAATTACTCCTCAAAGCCGGAGAACAATTTATTGTCTATCGTCAGTCAGTAGCCGGAGCAACGATAATTGCTGGTTATCCTTGGCTGGAGGACTTTAGTAGAGATGTATTAATTGCTTTGCCAGGACTGACACTCTCAACGGGACGGTATGACTTAGCAAAAGAGTTGTTGGAGACGTTTGGGAAATATTGCTGTTGTGGTTTAATGCCAAATTGTTTGCCAGATGGCGATCGCAAACCTTTTTATCAGAATGTTGATGTTTCGCTGTGGTGGATTGAAACTTTGGGTCTTTATTTGGAGGCTAGTCAGGACTGGGATTTTTTAGCCACTCAATATCCGATCGTGCAGCAAATCTATAAAGCGTTTACAACTGGCACGAAATACAACATTCAAGTTGATGCGGCTGACGAGTTGGTAATTTGGGCTGCGGCTGATGCAGCGCTGACTTGGATGGATGTAAAAATTGACGGTCAGCCGGTCACGCCGCGTCAGGGTAAGCCGATAGAAGTCAATGCCCTGTGGTACTCTGCTTTGTGTTGGGCAAGTCTTTGGGCAGAACGGCTCAGTCTTACTCCTGGGGAGAATGTGGAGCGTTTGAGCAACCAGGCACGACGATATACTCAGCAAGCACACAAGGTCAAAACCTCGCTACAAAAGTTTTGGAATCCTACCCTTGGTTATTTGTACGATGCGATCGCTCTAGACGATCGCCTCAATAATCAAATCCGTCCTAATGCCGTTTTAGCTCTATCTTTACGCCACTGTGCTTTTAGCGAAACTCAAGGACAGAGAATACTGCAACTAGCAACCCGCAGCCTACTAACTCCCTATGGCTTGCGTAGTCTTGCTCCTAACGATCCTGAATACATTGGTAGCTATGTCGGATCGCCGCATCAACGCGATCGCGCGGCTCATCAAGGCACAATTTGGAGCTGGTTAATTGGTGCTTACGTGCGTGCTTGGCAGCGTTTTTATCCCACGCAACCGCTACCGATTGACTGGCAACCAATGCTAGTTCACTTACAACACCAAGCTTGCCTCGGCTCTATTTCCGAACTTTTCGACGGCGATCTACCACACACTCCCCGAGGGGCGATCGCCAAAGCTGGCGCTGTTGCCGAACTGATTAGACTGTTATGAGATAGTAGTTGGTAGTTGGTAATGGGTAATGGGTGGTTGTTGCACCTGAAGCCCACCTGCCTACCTGCGCACCTTTCCCCCTGCCCCTCTGCTCCCCGATCGCTGATCGCTGGTCACTGGTCACTGGTCACTGCTCCCTATCTCGCTACCGCCACCATGAACTGTACCATCTGGCATCACTGCACCCTTGAGGGTGACACCATTGATTTTGGCGTGAAGTATGTTTGCTTTGTATAGCCTCGCTCGACAGAGATTGGCACGGTTGAGGTTAGCACCTAACAAATTTGCTTCTTCTAAGTTGGCTTCAATTAGGTTTGTCCCTTCCATGTTTGCCTTTTGTAAGTCAGCTTGACTCAAGTTAGTTTGAACTAAGTTTGCTTGCAATAAGTCTGCCTGTTTGAGTTTGGCTCTATGCAAGTTTGCCCCAACTAATGTAGCGCGTCGAATGCTAGCTTGAATCAAGTTTGCCTCTTGTAGGTTTGCATGACTAAAATTAGCTTTGTAAATGTCGGCTCCCTGGAGGTTAGCTGCTTCTAAACAGGCTTGCTGACAGTTTACCCCTATGAGGTCTGCCATGTAGAGATTAGCCCCCTTCATGTTTGCTTCTTTAAGAAATGCTCCTCTCATATCAGCGCCACTAAGGTTGGCATATTCCAAGTTTACGCCAGCAAAGTTGACAAAAGCGAGATTGAATCCACTTAAATTTGCGCCTTGTAAATCTGGAACGAGTTCTCGATTTTGTTCGCGCCAATCGTTCCAGGTTACAACTCCTTTTTGCAGCCATGCTAAATGCTCTGGTGAAGACTCTGCGATCGCACCTTCTGAGGGGTGCAGCGTTGGCTCGATCGTGGATAGTTCAACTGACAGCCCCAATAAACTGTCAATCTTTGCCCGTAGCTCCAGTAGTGCTTTACGATCTAATAAAGTTAAGATATCTTGGGCAATGGATTGCAGCGTTACAGCAGAGGGCTGTACGGAACTAGGCTGCTTTTCAGTCATACTATTGTTTACATAGGAATTGCTTCTCATTTATCTTTCCCAAATTTCTCACCATCTGTAGCAGAGTCAGTCAAGAAGACAAAAGTTTGAGGGGCAGTTTTTTTGACATGACTTACAGCAAAACAAAAAATTCTGCGATTAAACCCGTCCGTACACAAGTTAGAAGTCAAAAGAATATTGATGCAGATTAAGTTTGCTACCTCAAATCTCGATATATCACGATGCTTTCCGGTGATGGTGCAGTTGCGATCGCATTTGACGGAATTAGAGTTTGTTAACCGGGTGCAACGCCAACAGCATTCTGGTTACTTCCTTGTCTACGTTGAGAAAAACGATTCAATTAAAGCCGTGGCTGGGTGTAGATTGATGGAAACATTAATTGATGGGCAGCTACTTTATATTGACGATCTCATCACCGATACATCCGAGCGTTCTCAAGGTTATGGCAGCGCGTTAATTGATTGGTTAATAGACTATGCTAAGTCGCAAGGATGCGTTTCGCTCCAACTCGACAGTGGCATACAACGTGCTGCTGCCCACAGATTTTACTTTAGAAAAGGGCTGACAATTAGTTCTTTTCGTTTTAAGAGAAGTTTACAGTGAAGAAAGGGAGCAGGGAGCAGGGAAGAAGAGAGAGTCGCGGAGCTGAGGGAGCGACTACCGATTACCCATTACCCATTACCAACTACCAATTACCAATTACCCATTACCTTTTGTAAATATCATAATATGTTGTGATGGTAGAACATCTTTTGTTGTCTGCCATTGCAAACCGATCGCTTGCATCTCTTTGCGGGCTTGTTTTTGGGTCATTTTGTGTAAGGTTTTGATCGGAATAAACGGATTTTCTCGGCGATATTCAACTAGTACCACTCTTCCGGCTGGCTTGAGCGCTTTTACTAATTCTTTCATCATTTCGTTAGGATGAGAAAATTCATGATAGGCATCTACCATCAAAGCTAGATCGATACTATTTGTAGGTAAGTTAGGATTGGCGATCGCACCTAAAACAGGTTCTACATTTGTGATTTTATTTTCTTGTTTGAGAAACTCAACTATGTCTAACATTTCTGGTTGAACGTCAACAGCAAATACTTTACCTTGAGGTACGACTTTTGCTAGCCGAAAACTAAAATATCCCGTACCAGCACCAATATCTGCTACCACATCAGTAGGTTTTAAATCGAGAGCGGCGATCGCTTTTGTTGGTTGTTCTTCCCGTTCTCGACTTGGACGTTCTAGCCATAGACTTCCTGTATGTCCCATCACTTTAGCAATTTCCCTACCCAAGTAAAATTTACCTATACCATCCGCACTCGGAGAACGATATTCATAAACTTTTGGATTTATTGGATTAGATTGTGTTGCTACATCTGCGGCGGCGCTACTAACATTAAATCCTAGGCAAAAGACAATTAAGCACAGTCCGTAGGTGATGCGTAGCAATAATGAAATACGTGTTTTCAAGTACATTGTTATGAGTGGTAATTGGTCATTCGTTATTGGTCATTATTCTCCTGAAGCCCCTCTTCTCCTGAAGCCCCTCTGCTCCCTACTCCCTACTCCCTGCTCCCTAATAACTGTTCACTGTTTCCGTGCCTCTAATCTTTTGACTCTTGCCTCCAATTGATTGACTTGCTGTTTTGTTTCGATCGCTAATGTTGCTAGGTTATCAAAAGATTGTAACTGACTTAGGTTATGGCGATCGCGTCTGCGATTATCTGTACTTGGCGTTCTGGGGAGATTGGGACGAGACGTGCGATCTATTTGACTTTCTAGGCGATCTAACCTTGCTTCTAAATTTCTCAAATCGAATTCTAAAGAGTTGAAGCGTGAGTCTGATTGTTGAGATAATGCAATTCTAGGTATAAAACCAATCGCCAAAAATATACTAATCAAACCAACTAAGAGCGGTAATAATATTTGTCTAAAAATCCGATTATTGTTCAACATGGTTTATATAAATCGAGCAAAAAAAGTGTCATCAGTCATTTGTCTATTGACTGATGACCGATGACCAATTACCAATTACCAATTGCTAATTACAGTCTAACGAAACTTCCCAGGATTTAACCGCGAATGAGAGCTATTTTGCTTGACTTGTACGGCATCGTCAAGTTCTGCTCCAGTCCCACCATCCTTTGCATCTAAGAAGGGTTTGAGGTTAATATTCTTGGTATTAGTACGTTTTTTTCCACCCAAAGCTTCACGACCTATGTTAATGAGATCGCTAATTTCGCTCTGTCTTCCCTGGTAGGTACTGACTGCATCAGTTTGCTGTCCGCTATCAGCTACGGTGAGGTTTTCAAAGACGCGATCGCGGGTTGATATGGGGTCTTGTCCTGGTGGTACGGTAAAAACAATCCGACAGGACGAGTCTCTTTCTGTCGTGACGCAAACAGTGTTGTAGCTATTTTCTACCCCTGTGGTCATTTCTAACAAACCATCGGGACGGTATGATTCCAAGCGACGAGCAATTTCGTTACAACGTCTTTGAGAATTCCAACCACCACCCAGATTTGATGGTTTTGCCCACTCAAAGAACTCTCCTGGCTGGCTTTCTGGCTGGTAAACTACAGTGTACTCGCCATTTACAGTCTGACAGCTAAATCGCGTCGCTCTCGTAACGGGATCTGAACTGCCAGGATTGCGGCGGGAAGTAGGTGTAGTATCGCCTTCTGTATCTACGACAACATCGCGATCGCGGTTGGTCGAGCGACTATTGCGATCGCTAGAACGAGAATTCTCTTGAGCAATTATCATTCCTTGACGGGGAAAAGCCATTGCAGTTTCATGTACTAATAGCAAGGCTAACCCCATTGATAAACTCAAACCTCTTAACAATTGCAATTTAAAAGTTTTTGCAGACATGAAAAATAATCCTCAAGCTTAACCCTGCTGCCTCTAAGCTATCCACCTCAAGTCAGTGATGTATCTAGTGCAGGAAAGATTGTTTACATTTATCGATGATGTTTTTTCTGAGTTATCAGTTCCTTCTGAATTAAAATTTTTTCCACTCTTGCTTTCATCTCGGCGTGACGCGCTACTCCTTCATAGGTATAACGGTTGTAGCCATTGCGTTGAATCAGTTCTTCGACATAGCGAATGCGATCGCCTGTTGGGGGGTGAGAAGATAACCATGCTGGCGGTTCTCCTCTTTTGTCTTGTTCTTTCAGCGTCACTAACAGATCGCGTAAACCATCAGATGCATAGCCGCTAGCTGCAATGAGTCTCGTCCCTAAAGCATCTGCTTGGCGTTCCATATCGCGACTGTATCTCATGGCAAAAATGTTCGTTACAGTTCCACCATAGGGAATATATTGAGTTACATTCGCCAGTAAATTGCCTTCAGCTGCCAACTGAAACCCGTGGGAAAGGACGGCATGAGATAATTCGTGTGCCAGTAATCCAGCCAACTCTGCTTCAGATTCAGTTTTGGCGATTGCGCCTGCATTCACAAACACCTTTCCACCCGGCAAGGCAAAAGCATTTAAATTATCGTCTAAAACGACGTAAAACTCATATTGAAAATCGTCGCGACCTGTAACTTTAGCTAGTTTTTGTCCAATTTCATTGACGTAATCAATGACTATTTTGTCTTCTACCATTGGTAATTGTTCTCGCGCATCTTTGGCGATCGATTTACCGATAGATGATTCGCCTCGCAACAGCATTGAGCCTGTTTGCAAAGCTGACAGCGGACCTAATAGACTACCTGTAAGGGCATATCCTGCAATCCCAGTAATCACATTGGCGATCGCATTTCCTCGCAACTTGCGACGCAGATGTCGTGTATAGTTGTCTAAATGCAGGTCAGCTAGTTGAGTAAATTCTGCGGTGCTGGGTTGGTTGGGATTGAGAATCGCAAATCTTCGCGCGGCGATCGAGGCTTCCATCCATTTTTTGTCAGCAACAAAGGCTGCGATTTTGGCTTTGACTAACTCCGGTTGATCGGGATAAAGAGATGTTGCTCGTTCCAAAACATCGATCGCTTCATTGGGATGACCTTGTTTGTTGAGTGCTGCTGCTAATTGCAGATGTCCGGGGATAAATTGGGGATACTGTTCTACTAATAATCGTAAGGGAACCAAAGTTCTCGTTTGGAGATTTTGAGCGATACCTGCTTCTGCTTCCCGCCAATAAACCTTACCTGCTGGTGATAGCTGAGTTGCCTCAACAATCGGTTCTGGACGCTGTTTAACTTCTATAGGGGTAGTAAAAGGCTCTTTGACTTCTCGATAGAGTTTTTCTGCTTCTGCGTGCTGTCCGGCTTGATGCAAACGATCCGCTTCAATTAGTTTTTTTCTCTGCTCGACAATTGTGGCGAGGCGGGAGGCACTGGTTTCGAGTTCAAATGTGGGTGGTTCCCCTGGTTGCTGTTGCGTGGGGGTATTTTCTGTTGGCGCAGGGGGTATCGCCATAACTGGTGTTCCAGAGACAAGCAAAGCTGCGTTTAAAGCGATCGCCAGTCGAGTCCAGGCGGGTTTCATAGGATATTTGTCCGAGTGTGGGAGTGTAGATAATTTTTAGTCTATAGTTGTTGCCAGATCGAGGAGCTATGTGTTGTATTCTTTTTTCAAATTGGTATCAATGGGGTTCCCGAGCCTACAAAAAAGCGATACATTAATAAGTAAGTATTTACATTACTTAATACTACTGTTAACTTTTTGAAATCTTTGGCAAACTCAGCGCAATATCTGCATCATGTCTACAACCACCTTTTTAGCTACCATACTCAAACCCAACACTAGCCCTAACTTCTGGTCGCAGACTGCTTGGGCTGTCCTGCGTGCTGTCGTAGGGATTGTTATGATTCATAATGGCTTAGACAAACTGGGTAATATCGAAAGCTTTTCCCAAGCTTACGTCGAGTACATTGGTTTACCCTTCCCGATCTTTTTCAGCTACTTAGCTGCATTAACCGAAACAATCGGTGCGCCACTGGTAGCAATTGGCTTTTTGACCCGTCCAGCTGCTTTTGGTTTGTTCGGAACCATGTGTGTAGCGATGTACCATCACATCTTGGTTGCTGGTTTAAATCTGTCTTATCTAGAACTTTCTGCTGTTTATGCAGTTTGTTTTCTTTTCTTCACCGTCAATGGTGGTGGACTATTCTCCACGGATGCGTTGATTGCTAACTGGCTTGATGCTAGTGCTTTCTCTACGCAAGCGAAGCGGATTATGCGGTTAGAAAAAGCTTATCAGGCTCAGAGTGTAGCAGAGATGGTAAGTAAGTCGTAAGTCGCAATCGCAGTTTGACAAATTGCGATCGCCATTCACTCTACGATTTAGGGAAAGAAGCGATTGCTTCTTTCCCTAGTTTTTGTATTTTTACAGCAACCCTCAATCGTTTATGAAGAGCTTGTACTACAGTTATCATTAGTTATTGACCAATGACCAATGACCAATGACAACATTTGAGGGCGCTCTATCTCAATAGTCTCGTTACCCTAATATCGTATTCAATACCTTGTGGATGGTCGCTTCTAGCCTGCGCTCTAGCGAGGCGATCGACTTTATCTTTTGATTCTGCATCGATTTCGTAGCGTGCTGTTTCGCTTCTGCAACTAGCACTTGTTATTTCTAAGCATTCTTTGATATCTACCAATACTTCATAAGTGTGCATCGTTTGAGAACCTCCTCGTTCGAGATGCAAAAGGTAGGAATTTAAGTTCAGTATATGAAGCTACGGAGTTCACAGTCTTTAATAAACACAATTCTTTATAGTGGTAATGGGTAATTGGCGAATTCTTCTCTGTCCCCCTGCTCCCTTGTCCACGGACACTTTGACGCGACGTGCTTTAACGGGGGGAACCCCCGCACCGCAGTCGCTCCTCAACGGGGGACACCCCCGCACGCAAGTGTCCTCCCCTTGTCCTCCCTGCTCCCTACTCCCTGCTCCCTGCTCCCTCTCTTCACTGATAACTGTCCTTAGTTGGGCAAACCTCATACAGTGGTAGGGTAACTTGAAATGTCGTACCTACGCCAATTTCACTTTCTACTGTAATTGTTCCCTGATGGGCTTCTACAGACTTTTTGACAATGGCAAGTCCTAATCCCGTGCCTGGAATTGTACCGACATTACTAGCCCGATGAAACGTCTCAAATAATTGGGATAGTTCTGTTTGCGGAATACCGATCCCTTGGTCTTGAACTTGGAAAACTAAATGTTCTAATTGAAAGATTAGCTCGAAATTGATAGTACCACCTTTAGGGGAATATTTAATTGCATTTGAGAGTAAATTACTAAAAATGTGTCGCAGGAGCTTTTCATCCATACAAGCATGGAGATACTGGCGCTTGCAATGAAATAGAACTTTATGATTTTTGGCAGTTATTTCTATTTCTTCTATTAGTTCCTGGCAAAAACTGACTATATCAATCGAGTGGGGATTAAATTCAATTTTTCCAGCTTCTGCTTTACCAATCAAAAGTACATCATTTAAAAGTCCGGTCATGTGTTTTACAGAATGAGCGATTCGCTGAAAATGCTTATTTTTGCGCTCCTCTGTCCATTTATAGCCGTAATCCCGTACTAACTCTGTCGAAGATAAAATTGTGGTTAACGGCGTACGAAATTCATGGGAAGCTATAGAGATAAATTTGCTTTTCATCTCGTTCAAATGCTTTTCTTGTTGTAAAGCTCTATCGGTTTCTGCTTTGGCAGCTTCAGCTACTCTTACCTGTAACATCGCCGCTTCTATTCTTTTCTTTTCAGTTATATCTCGCGCTACACAAACGAACCCCTGCTTGTTACCCTGTTCGTCAACAATAGCAGAAGAACTAAAAGATACAGGAATTGCTCTACCTTCAGATGTTAATAGGTTTGTTTCAAGATTGAGATTTAACCCGCGCTCGGCTAATGTATAAACACTCAAGTTTGTGTTTTGGCTTAGAAAAATATCGATCGACTTACCAAGTAATTCGCTTTCGGAAAACCCAAGTAAATCGAGTGTTGCTTGATTTACCTTAGTAACAATTTGCTCTGGATTAGTTACAATTAGTAAATCTGACATTGAACTGAGAATTTTATTTAAATAGACTTGAGATACTGTTGTTCTAGATAAACCTAATATCATTTGATTAAAAGCATCAGCTAAAACTCCAAGTTCATCGTGAGAAGCGATCGCAACCCTAGTTTCTAAATGACCTTCTCCAACCTGAATAGCTGCTGCTTTTAGCTTGTCGATTGGTTTGAGAATAGAACGAGAAATGAAATAGCCTACAACAATGGCAGTTATGACAGCGGCTAAAGTTGAGGAGACGATCGCACGCTCACCCATGAGAAACATTTTTTCGGTTTCTCTTACTTCAGTTGATAAGCTATTTTCGGCACGCTGCTTGTATTCCTCGATCGCGGGCAATAAGCTTTTTTCTACATACCATTCTAATTTATCGGCTAAAAGCTGTTTTGCATCCCACTCATTAGTTGATAGAAGTTGTAAGTATTGTGTAACGAAAGTTTTATATCTGAAAAAATTCGCTTTTAATACTTTAAGATTTTGATAACTTTTTTCAGACTCTTCCCTCGTAAGGTCGGTTTCAAAACTTGATATTAATGCCGGATCGGTTTTCTGAATTCTATCATCTATATTATTTTCTATCTTGTTTAATTTAGATTCAATTAGTGCAATGACTTCCCCTCTACTATATATATGTATTTCTCCAATTGAAAGTTTATGCGTTGCTACATTCACCGCTTGGATGTCAGCGATCGCCTGACCGGAAAACTCGAATTCATAAATATATTTTTTGTTAATTCGATCTATATGAGCGTGAGTATTTTGAGCGACAACCAATGCCAGACAACCGATCGAGCCTACTAATAAAGAAGTCCCGACAAAACCTATGGTTAACTTTTGACGAATCTTCATGTCAGAAACCAATTTATGGGAGTCGCGATCGCACTGATAGCTATGCATTTTCATTTCAACTTCTATGAATTGCGATCGACGACCGTAAAAATACGGGTGTATCCCATATCTCTCAAAAAAAATAGAGGCGCAAGTTCTTACGTCTCTACAACCAAACTTATAACTAGTTAAGAATCTATGAAGACTTAGTTTTTGACTTAGAAGCAGTCGTGGTCTTGCGAGTGCTACGGCTAGCGGTTTTTTTCTTAGCTGTAGTTGCAGTCCCATTCCCGTTAGCACTTGCCTTAGTAGATTTGCGCGTCGTCGATTTTTTAGCACTCGATTCCTTTGAGGCTAATAGTTCTAACGCCTTATCTAAAGTCATATCTTCCACTTTTTGCCCCTCTGGTAATCCCACATTAGTCTTACCGTGCTTGACGTAAAGCCCGTAGGGACCCTCGAAGATGTTGACTGGTTCTCCGTCTCCCGGATGAGCGCCCAACTCGCGTAATGCTGATTTGGATTTGCTGCTGGTACGCCTTCCTTTTTTGGGTTCGGCAAGAATTTCTAGCGCCCGTTCTAGAGTCACTGTCAATACGTTGTCACTGACTTTGAGCGAGCGATAGTCTTTGCCCTCCTTACCTTGGTCGTGGACGACATAGGGTCCAAAGGGTCCAATGCTAGCTTGAATCTTGCCTCCTGTTGCTGGGTGAGTACCGAGTAGCCGAGGTAGAGATAGCAAACCAACAGCTGTCTCTAGGGTGACATTTTCGGGGGTGACACCTTTAGGTAATGAGGCTTGCTTGGGTTTTGGCTTATCCTCTGTTTTTTCCCCTAGTTGCACGTAAGGACCGTGAGGACCAATCTTGACATAGATCGGCTCCCCAGTTTCGGGGTGAATTCCTACCTTGTCGGGTCCTTCGGTTTTCTGTTTGAGCAACTTTTCCACTAATTCGGCATCTAAATCTGCCGGAGTCCAGTCTTTAGGAATGGAAGCAGTCACAGTATCGCTACCGTTCTGGGCTTCGATATAGGGACCGTAACTACCGATGCGGACTTTTGCTTCTAAGTCATCAAAAGCGACTGTTCTCGCTACGTTGGCTTCAATTTGACTTTCCCGTGCCTTAACTAGAGTTTCCAATCCCGCATCGCCTGAATAAAACTTGCGGAGATATGGCAACCAAGCTGCTTCACCCGTGGCAATATCATCCAAGGTTTGCTCCATTTTGGAGGTAAAGCTAGGGTCTACCAAGTCAGGAAAATGCTGTTCTAACAAGGCAGTGACAGCAAAGGCGGTGAAAGTAGGAACGAGGGCGTTGCTGACGATTTGGGCATAGCCTCGGTCTACAATCGTGCCGATGATGCTGGCGTAGGTACTGGGGCGACCGATACCCTCGCTTTCTAGGGTTTTAACGAGGGAAGCTTCCGTATATCTCGCAGGGGGTTGGGTTTCGTGTCCGATCGCCTCTAGGTTTTTGCAGTCGGGGCGATCGCCTTTTTTCAGCGGTGGTAAGATGACCTCCCGATCTTCTAATGCTGCTTCTGGGTCGTCGTAACCCTCCACATAAGCGCGTAAGAAGCCAGGAAAGTCAATTCGCTTACCACTAGACCTAAACCCTGCGTCTTCCACCTGCAATTGCACGATAACTTGAGTTTGGCGCGAGTCTGCCATTTGGGTTGCTACGGTGCGCTTCCAGATCAAATCGTAGAGGTCGAATTCTCTGCCGCTCAAACCTGTTTCTTTGGGCGTGCGGAAGCTGCTCCCAGCCGGGCGGATGGCTTCGTGTGCTTCCTGTGCGCCTTTACTTTTGGTGGAGTACTGGCGCGGTTGGGGACTGAGATAATTTTTACCATACATCTGCTCGACGCAACTACGGGCAGCTGCGATCGCCTGCTCGGATAAATGCACCGAGTCAGTACGCATGTAGGTAATATATCCCTGTTCGTAGAGGTTTTGGGCGACCCGCATCGTGTCCCGCGCCGACAAGCGCAGTTTGCGGTTAGATTCCTGTTGCAGGGTAGAGGTGGTAAAGGGTGGTGCGGGTTTGCGCGTCGTAGGACGTTCTTCTAAATCCGTCACCGTCCAAGGTTTGCCCGTTAAACGCTCTAGTAGTTCCCTGGCTTGGGTTTCATTCAATAAAACAACATTGCGTCCGGCAACGATCTGCCCTGTATCTGGGTCAAAATCGCTGCCATTGGCGACTTTTGTACCAGCTAGGGTGGTGAGTTTGGCTTCAAATTCACCTTTCGCCTCTTTGCCTTTCGCCTCCAAGGTAGCTTTGAGATCCCAGTAACTCCCTTGGCGGAAAGCGCGGCGTTGTCGTTCGCGGTTCACTAAAAGTCTGACTGCAACTGACTGGACTCGTCCGGCGGATAGCCCTTTGGCTATTTTTTTCCACAGTAGGGGAGATAGAGTGTATCCTACCAGGCGATCGAGAATGCGGCGCGTTTCTTGGGCGCGAACGAGCTGTTCGTCAACGGTGCGGCAATTTTTCAGCGCTTTGCGGATTGCGTCTTGGGTAATTTCGTGGAATACCATCCGCTTGACCGGAACTTTTGGCTGAAGTAGCTGCAACAAGTGCCAGCTAATGCTTTCGCCCTCTCGGTCTTCGTCTGTCGCCAGTACGAGTTCGTCAGCAGATTTCAGTGCTTCCTTGAGCTGTGTGACAATTTTCTTTTTATCCTTGGGAATCACGTACAGCGGTTCAAAGTCACTTTCCACATTCACGCCCAACTGCGCCCATTTTTCCCCTTTAACGTTGGCGGGAATATCGGTGGCTGATTGGGGTAGGTCGCGTACGTGACCCATAGACGCTTCTACCCGAAAGTCCCTTGGTAGGTAGTTACGGATGGTGCGTGCTTTGGTGGGGGATTCGACGATAACGAGAGTTGACATGAGAACCTAAAGGAAAAATAGCGGCTGCGGCTGAAAAATCAGAATTTAAGGATTTATCGGTCGGATGTCAATAGTTCACTCCTAGTACGATTGGATGGGGTCAGCATCAAGTGCCTATTGCAGAAAGCGATCGCTGCGGTGGGCATAGCTCTAGCTTTTCCTACCAAACTATTTCCATCTTTAACTTATATCTAGCATTAGTGGCTACCATTGAATGCAAGTTATAGTTCTAGACAATAGCTGGAAGTCCAGGCAGGTAGTGCCAAAATTCACATAAAAATTTTATAATTCATACCGATCGCTCTTGGTAGTCGCAGGGGCGATTTTCTCGGAAATAGCTTTACTTTACAAGGTTGGCAACTGAAAAGATGCAGATGTACTGAAGTTATACAGCATAATCGAGGGTAGAGAGTTTTTGTAGTTTTTTGTAGTATAAACGAAACGATGCGGCGATCGCGCGATGTTACCCAAGGTATTGTTCGACGACTCGTAGAGTCATTTGAGAGAGGATGAGTTCATAGGATTGCAGACATTCAATCTTGAAGGATAAGGGGCATTATAGGCACAAGGTAGCACTATCTACCTCCGTATCATTTCTGATAGAGTACAAATTTAGAATTTGAATTTGGAATTTTAGGTAATATAAATTTGTATTCGATCGCAATTTAACTAAGGTGCGATCGCATTTGTTTTCAAGTACAATTGGTACAAAATTAACTCACCAGCTTTCGTGTCACTTCTCTTGCACTGATGAGCCGAATCGAATTTTTTCTCTCGGTATACGACACAATCAACAATCGTCCTCGGTTCGACTCCCCAACGATAAGATATCGCTCCTCATCCTCAGAACGATCGGGATCGTAGAAGTCAACATAAAGAGGATCGTCAAAAACACTTTTCGCTTCCTCAAATAGAAGCTTCATGCTTTAATAGATTGCTTGCCGCTTTATTGTCATCCCACTCAAACTGCATGACAACATTCTATCACCGCTAATTTGAGAGTTTTTTGTTGCCCCACAAACAACCCCAAAGCTACTAAGCACTGAACGCTAATCACAATCTTGTGCCTACATCCTCGACACGGATTGAGCAGGCTAACGTTCCGATTCAGCGGCGACAGATAAGACCAAAACGAAACGCGAAGATCCTGTACGTCTGCTGCAATGGAGTTGTTCTGCCGCTGTCAGTCTTGTCGTACGCCTGCTAAGATTAGCGCGATCGCTTCCTGGGTGTGTTGTTCTAGCATTGCTTTGCTCAAAAGTCTCTTACCTTGTGGAAACTGTTGAATGTTGCCTGCACCAATGAAATAGAACAGGCAAGTTCCCATGATATTGATGGCAGACTGAAAGGGATCGAGTTGACGAAACACCCCTGCAGTTACACCTTTTTCGAGAATCGCGACCAATGTAGCATCAATGCTTACCGAATCACTGTCTTTGTAGTATTTGCCCTGATTTTGCACAGCTTCGTGAAACATGATAGTTGGAAGCTTCGGGTTACGCGATACACAGTCGAGTAATGCCCTCAAAAATTTTTCCAACGCAGTATCGGGGGACAAATGCTCTAACTCTAATTTCTGGAGCGTTTGGAGTAAGATCGGCGTGAGATCGCTGCAAAACGGCTCGATACAAGCCTTCCTTATCGTTGAAGTAGTAGTAAATCATCGACTTTGCGACACCTGTTTTGGCGATCGCGCGTTGGCTGTAAGGAAATTGTTAGTTTGCAATCGCAATTTAACTGGGGTGCGATCGCGTGAGTTTCTAATCACAATTAGCGCAAAACACAGCCAATTACCAAGGTTTTTTATTGTCCGCGTCCTGGTTTGCAATCTGCAAAACCTAACGCTTCTGTATCCAAAAAACTAGCGATCGCCATCTCAACTACTGCTTCAATTGGGTATTCGATTTCAGCAGCACGAGCAATTAAGGCGGTGCGAATTCGTTCGGGCAAGCGTCCTAAAATGACTTCGGCATCAGCAGGAGAGAGTTGCTCTTGAAGATTGGCTTGCATGGCTTCACCTGAATTGTTGGATTGTGGCAACTATATGAATATATCAGATATGATATAAATAACACATGAATGAAACGGATAAACCTTTGGTTTGGTTGCATGGCGAGATCAAAACACCTCCTTTTAGCCAAGCAGCACGCATAGAAGCAGGAGTTTTGCTGCGACGGTTACAGCAAGGTGACAACTTAGGACTGCCCCATTCAAGACCAATGCCAAGTATTGGGACACGCTGCCACGAACTACGGATTCGAGATGCAGATAAGAATTGGAGAATCATCTACCGAATTGATGACGACGCAATTCTAATTCTTGAAGTGTTCAATAAGACAACCAGAACAACACCTACCAGTGTTATCGATATCTGTCAAAAACGACTCAGCAAATACGACAAAGATATACAGGATTAATTGTATGAAAGAAGCCAAAAGAAAAAAGCTGGAAGAAAAAGGTTGGAAAGTCGGAACTGTTGCAGAATTTTTAGATCTTACCCCAGAAGAAACTACACTTATTGAGATTAAGCTTGCTCTCAGCCGTCACCTCAAAGAACGGCGACAAAAATCAATGACCCAAACTGTACTCGCAGAGAAATTACACTCTAGCCAACCTCGAATCGCCAAGGCTGAAAATGGTGATGCTTCAGTTTCTATTGAATTACTCATTCGGGCAATGCTAGCAACAGGCGCAACTCCTCAAGAAATTGGAGAAGTTATTGCACAAGTGGGCTAAATTTAAACACTCTAATTGAAACAATCGTATGCTAGAGAAGTGGCGATCGCAATTTAATTACTAAGGTGCGATCGCGTGAGTTTTTAAGTGCAATTAACACAAAATAAACCCAGCTACTGAGTTTGTTCTAGTAGAGATTTAGTAATAAATGAGCTATGTTGCCACTGCTGCTTAATACACTTCGTTATGGCTACCAATATCTACAAACACAGCTTTTCCATCTTCTGTAAAGTAGAACAATACTCTCTGGTCATAATCTATGCTAAAACTCCAAAATTCTTTGAGGTTGCCTGATAATTTGTGAGTTTTTAAGCTGGGAGCAAATGGATCTATAATAAACTGCTCTAATTTCTGCCAAAATCTCGCCTCTAAATCTACATCGCTCTTAATACGTTTTTTAAAAGCACGTTTGAATGAGGAACTGAAACTGACTTCCACTATTGTTCCTCTATCAGTTGCTTCAGTTCATTAATGTTGGCGGAAAATTTTAGTTCGCCTTTTTGCTGTTCAACCTGCGCCAATTGAAAGTTTTTATATATCTGTTGTCGGCGTTCTTCACGGATATACTGTTTCAGTAGCAGTTGGATTTCTTGTTTTTCGTCAGTGGATAGACTTTTGATTGCCTCGACCACATCGCTGAAGGTCATAGTGTACAAATCCTTTTCATGCTTACTCAATTACTTTAACATATCGCTTGTTATGGGCGATCGCGCGTTGGCTGTAAGGAAATTGTTAGTTTGCGATCGCAATTTAACTGGGGTGCGATCGCGTTAGTTTTCAAGTACAATTAACACAAAATTAACCTAAATATAGGTGTTTTTATATGAGTAATTTAGCTGAGAATAGCGTGCCTTCATTATTTTAGCTATTCCACCTTTGGTAGTTATTTTTTTTGAAACCATGCATTAGCAATTGACTTTGGATATAGCTATCTAGCTTTGCTACCGTTAGCTTAATCGGTGGAATAAATTTTACTGCGAGATTGATGGCTCCAATATAGGTTGCTAGCGATAATCCTGCAATCTCTAAATTAACCAGATGGTTGTCGGAGGTAAGCTTAACAATAGCCTCAGCAGATGCTAAGGTATTTTCAATGTAGCCGCAATTTGGATATTTCTTGATAATTTCGGGAACGTATTGATTTATTAAAAACTCAATAAATTCTGAATTTGTTTCTTGAAATTTATCTACTCCCAAAAATTCTATTTTTCTTACCTGCTTACAATATTCTTGAAATAACTCTTCCTTTTCACTACGAAAAGCTATAATTTGCTTCATTGTAAGACGAGAAACATCTAGAGAACCAAACAAAACACGCTTTTCTTGATATTCAGTATTAATTTGAGTTAATTCTACCAAATTATCGTAGAGTCCTCGATCTATCAACATATCTTCATGCTGAGGAAAAAGTCCACCTACGGTATGAAACTGGTTGGCATGGTAAGCCTCGTAAATTGTTGTGGTTAAATTTAAGAAATAATATCCAATTGCAAATTTTAAGTTTCTATCGACTCTAGTTTCTGAAACTCTAGATTTAATCTCATCATAAGATTTCATTTCAATTTCAAGATGTCTTCTAATAATATCTTCAATATTACCACGTCTAAATTTAGGGTTGTATCTATTATCAGATATTGAGCTACATAGTTCATCTAACATATACTCACATTGCATCCACTCTACATGACATTCAGGCGATGAATCTGGTAGAGTTCGTTGATTTAGAAGTGAATAACTACTTTCTTCATTTACTAGAAAATCATAGAGTAATGTAGAGAATTCTATTCTGTTTGCTTTAGCCATATCATTAGGCCAGTGCATATAGCAGCTTGTCTTTTCATCAATATAACCGAGTACATCCGCTCCATCATCTTTATTTAAGATTAGATGCTCTCCTGGAATAATCCCAATATCTTCTCCGTTTATCCAATTGTCATAGAGAGACTCTCCTTGTCTTAAAGCAGGAACAATTATGCCTGCCTCTAATAGATTAACTATGTCTAAGTTCCTTGTATTATTTGGATCTTTGATATATTCTGTAAAATAACATGACAAAGATCCATAGCAATGAAAAAAACCGTCTGGAACAATAATTTTGTCATAAAATAGAGCAGCAAACTTGAGATAACTGCTTATTTTATTTGACAAGAATGTTCCATTGACAAGATCAAAACAACCACCATACAGGTTAAGGCGAGAATTTTCTTTATTGGTAAGTATTTTATCCTTCATAATTAAGTTTTGAGTTTAGTGTATACCTAATATGGTACAGTGTAACTACTTATTCTGCTGCAACTTTTTATCTAACTACCTTGTATAGATTAATGAGATGGAGCTTGTCCATATAGCACTCCAAATCTGACTATAATTTCTTAAATATATACCCTATTTGGTAAGATATATGGACTTTCTCTGTATATTCACAAATTAACCTGAGATTGAATCACTATAAAATCCATGTTGAATTAGCTTTACTAACATATCTCCTAACCAAGGCACTACTATCAAGAAAGTAAACTACTATCTAGTAACGTTGCTCAATAATTATCGGAGAAGTAATTTCGTCTTGAATTTGAATTAGTAGTTGGCTTAAACATTGTTCATAAGTGGGGCGCTTAATCTAACGTACTAAACCAGAGGCAACTAATGCTTGATGGAATTCAGATAATTCGAGAGATTGAAGTTAGTGGAGTATTTGTTTGAGGATTACCTGAGACATTAATATTGACTCGCGATCGCACTTTCTCATCCATCTATTTTACAAACGTGTAATACCAGAAAACAAAACTAGTAAAGAATTGTAGGGATTTCGGAACCAAGTAGCCGCATGAGCTATCACAGGAATACTGTGCGAGTAAAGCGAGGCGAACCGTGGTTAGGGGCGTGAGAATTTGGTGGCATTTCCTGTTGGTGCTAACACTTATACTAGGTATAGCAGGATGCGGTACAGCGCGGTTATCGGAAAACGAACCACTACCAATAGTTGCAGCGATTCCACCGCCACCATTACCAAATTGGATTGAACAAATTAGTCCGATTGGAGAAGCTGAAACAAAAGCCCAAATTCGGATTCGGTTTAAAGAGGCGCTGATTCCAGTTGAAAGTATTGATAGCAGCCAAGATATTTTAAAGAAATTTGAGCTTTATCCACCCTTGCCAGGGCAATTTCGCTTTCTCACGCCGCGCATGGTAGGATGGCAAGGCGATCGCGCTTTACCGAAAGCTACGCGAGTTAGAATTACCCTGAAAGCTGGATTATCAGACTTAAAAAATCATCGTTTAGATAAAGATCTTGCTTGGACTTTCAGCACTGAAGCAATTAAGTTATTCAACTTACCAGGAATTGAGCCTAATTCAGAATCTTCATCTGAACCTTTAGGTTTGCAACCAACGCTAAAATTTACTTCTAATGTCGAACTGAATTTAGATTCTTTAGCAAAACATGCCCAACTTGTAGCAGAGGAGAAAAAACAAAGCGTATCGCTAAAAATTCAGTTGGAGAAACAGGAAGCGACTGAGGAAGATAACTCATCTCCAGAAAAATTCGCTCCTGCTAATCGCGATTGGAATTATACCATAATACCGCAACAAAATCTAGACGAAGCAACTCGTTATCGTTTAGAGTTTGCCCGTGGTTTGCTACCTTTACAGGGTAATTTACCGAGTACCTCTACTTTTGCAACCCAGGTAAAAACTTACGCGCCTTTAGCATTTGATAAAATTCAGTATATCGGACAGGCGGATGCTGGTGGAGCTTACGGTAGATTTGTTCAAGGTAGTCCTCAACTAATATTTAATAATGGGTTGGTAGCAGAATCAGCGATCGCCAATATTACGATTCAGCCAGCACCTAAACAATCGCCTCGTTTGGTACAGGCTTACGAAGGTAATAATATAGTCAATCTCAATCCCTATGCTTTAGAACCAGCAACGACTTATACTGTGACTTTGAGAGCTAATATTAAAGATAAGTTTGGGCAAACTCTCGGTAAACCAATTACTCAAAAATTTACTACTGGGGATGTTTCCCCTGATATTTGGGTTCCCGCAGATTTGAATATCTTTCCTGATGGCAAAGATTTACAACTGAATATTAGCACGGTTAATTTACCTGAGTCGAGGTATAAAGCAGCTTATAAAGTCGTACAACCAGAAGATTTAGTTTACATTGATTCCGCTTATCCTAGAGGTGATGGTAACGATTTACTTCCTTCTCCGAGTTCTTGGCAAAAATTCCCTGTTAAAGGACGCAAGAATCAATCGGTTGATACGACTGTTCCTCTACGAGAAAAACTGGGTAACTCTACAGGAATGCTAGCTTATGGCGTGCAAGCACGGACTAATAGTTACACGGAAAATGGTAAGCAACAATGGCGCGAACCAACATTTTACGGATTAGTACAGTTAACTAATTTGGGTGTATTTAGTCAGTGGTTTCCCGATTCAGGTTTGATTCGAGTTCATCATCTTTCAGACGGTGCATCTGTAGCAAATGCAAATATAGAAATTTACGAATCTAAATTAGAGGCAAAATCTAGAATTGTACCCGTAGCTTGTGCGGTTGGGAAAACCGATTTAACTGGAACTTTACTACTAAATCGTCAAGATTTGCAGTCTTGCATGAGGGGTAAGGAGTTTAATACACCACCTAAATTACTCGTAATTGCCCGTGAAGGTGAAGACTGGGCTTTTGCGCGGAGTGAAGAGTATAGCGGTTCCTATGGCTACGGGATTGATGCGGGATGGAACAGCAACGAAATTGAATCGCGGGGTACGATTTTCTCAGATCGTCAATTATACCAGCCAGGGGAAAAGGCTGAGTTGACTGGTGCAGCTTATTACTTACAAAATGGCGTTATAAAACAAGATAAAAATGTATCTTATCAAGTCACGCTAGAAAATCCAAGCGGTGAAAAGACAGATTTAGGCACTCAAACCACAAATGAATTCGGGACGTTTTCTCTAGAATTGCCTTTAAGTTCCAATCAACCTTTAGGATACTATTCAATTCGTGCTAAAGGTGAAAGTGGAGCAGAAATTTCAGGTGAATTTCGCGTAGCTGAATTTAAACCACCTAATTTTAAAGTAGAACTGAATTTAGATAAAGAATTCGTACTATCTGACGATAAAATTGCAGCTACAGCCCAAAGTAATTATTTATTTGGTGCGCCTGTAGAAGGAGGACAAGCACAATATTACGTCACTCGCAGCCAAACTAATTTTAATCCTCAAGGCTGGGAACAATTTTCATTTGGACGACAGTGGTTTTGGCCCGAAGAAAGCCCTAATATTACTAGTGATGTATTGCGATCGCGTCAAATATTAGATGCAGCAGGGAAAAGCAGTCAAGTTGTCCCTGTAGCTAAGGATTTACCTTATCCGATGACATATCGCGTAGACGTGCAGATATCAGATGTTTCCAATCTATCTGTAGCTGATTCTCGCACGTTTACGGCACTACCGAGCGATCGCCTCATTGGTTTGCAAAGCGATTTTGTCGCCGATGCTGGTAGATCTTTTCCAATTCAAGTTATCGTCACCGATCCTACAGGCAAAGCTGTGACAGGGCAACAAGTCCGCGTCGAGTTACAAGAAATGAAATACAGCAGTGTTACCCAAGTGGTTGAAGGTAGCCAAACCCCTCACAATCAAGTGGAATACAAAACGGTAGTACAAACGCAAACATCATCTAGCGATACTCCTCAAACTGTTTATCTGACTCCGCCAGCATCCGGTTCTTACCGCATCCGCGCTAATTTTACCAATGCTAAAGATGAAAGCACTGCTACTGATACGCAAATTTGGGTGACAGGCGATAATGGGGTAAACTGGGGCGATCGCTACAAGAACAATCGCTTAGAACTCAAGCTGGATAAAGATAGCTATCAACCTGGAGAAACAGCCACAGTCTTAATTCAATCACCATATCCCGAAGCTGAGTTGTATTTGGCAGTGGTACGCCACAATACTCTATATCGTACAATTGTTCCTGTCAAAGGTGGTGCGCCGCAAATTCAATTTCAAGTCACCGCAGATATGTTACCAAACGCCGCAGTCGAAGCGGTACTCGTGCGTCAAGGGACTCCCATATCTCAAATCGAACCAGGAAGTTTAGCAAATTTGGTACGAATTGGGTTTGTACCGTTCAAGATTAATTTAGAGGATAAGTATTTAAAAGTGCAAGTGAAACCTGAAAAGCGATCGCTTGCTCCTGGTGAAGCACAAACTGTTGAATTACAATTACAAGATGGAGTAGGAAATCCCCTGCAAGGACAGTTTGCTGTCATGGTGGTGAATGAAGCCGTGTTGCAACTTAGCGGCTATCGACCACCAGATCTGGTACAAACAGTATACGCCGAACAACCGATTTCTACCCGTTTTGCCGATAATCGTCCCAATGTAATTTTATCACCCCTATCATCTCCCCTCGATAAAGGTTGGGGTTACGGTGGCGGAAATTCGGCGGGATTGGCAAGTACCCGCGTGCGGACAAACTTTCAACCTCTAGCTTACTACAACGGCGCGGTGCAGACAGATGCAAGTGGAAAGGCGAGAGTTACGTTTACCTTACCCGATGACTTAACAACTTGGCGAGTCATGGCGGTTGCTACCGATGGCGATTTGCGTTTTGGAAATGGGGAAGAAACGTTTATTGCGACTAAACCGTTATTATCTAATCCAATTCTGCCGCAATTTGCTCGGATAGGCGATCGCTTTGATGCAGGTTTGTCTGTCACCAATACTACAGGGCAATCGGGGACGCTAGCAATTCAAGGTACTGTAGATGGTTCCGTACAATTTGCCGACAATAACTCTGGTGATTTATCAATCCCGACAAAATCTGGTACGAGTGCTTATCGTTTCCCCTTTGTTGCTACTCGTGCAGGCAAGTCTACAGTCAAATTTACCACGCAATTAGATAGTACAACCGATGCTTTTGCCGTACCGTTGGAAGTCAAACCGCTAGAAGTGACAGAACAAGTGGTAGAGTCAGGAGTAACAAGCGATCGCACTTCCATTCCTTTAAATATCGATAACAATGTCGTTCCCGATGTCGGCGGATTAGAAATTTCCTTAGCGAGTACGCCAATTGCGAATATTACCGCGCCAGTTCGACAAGTTCTAGATGAGGAACTACTGCCCTTTTTAGAACCAGCCGCCAGTCAATTAGCGATCGCGGCAAATTTACAAATTCTTTCTCAACAATACGGGCAAATTGTAACTGATTTCAATCCCATTAAACAAGCAACCCAAGCATTAGAACGCTTGCAAAAACTTCAGTCACTAGACGGCGGCTTTGCTAGCTTACCAGGAGAGAAGACATCCGATCCTTTTGTTTCTCCTTATGCAGCATCAGCAATTGCTACAGCTCAAACCGCAGGATTCGATATTGATGCTAAAATGGTAAATCGTCTCAAAACTTACCTGCAAAAACTCCTAGCAAATCCCAGTCAATACGATTTTTGTAAAGAGTCGCCCTGTAAAGAACGAGTACGCTTAGAAGCAGCGATCGCATTATCAGAATTAGGCAACAAACAGAATGATTTTCTTGCCGATATTTATAACGGACGCGATCGCTTCGATCTCGTGACCAAAATTAAATTAGCACGATATCTGCATCTATTTCCAGAGTGGCAGCAAGAGGCGAAAATTCTGACGAATCAATTGCAAGAAATTGTCTATGAAACCGGACGTAGTGCCGTGGTAAACTTGCCTTCTGGTTGGCAGTGGTTGAATTCTCAGACTACAAGTCAAGCCCAAGCCTTAAGGTTGTTTATCGATACTAAGGCAAAGCCAAAAGTTTTAAACCGATTGTTACAAGGACTCCTGGCGTTGCGCCGAGAAGGAACTTGGCAGACAACCTATGATAATGCTGAAGCACTGGCTGCTTTGGTGCAATATATGCGGGTAGAGACGTTACATATAACGTCTCTACAACCTACACCGCCTAACTTTACTGCCAACGTGCAACTAGGAGGTAAAAACTTAAGTACAACTCAATTTGAAGGCTACCGCAAGCCTAGTGTAGATCTCTCCGTACCCATGACTCAGCTACCCCGTGGGCAAAAAAATTTAAATCTAACTTTGAAAAAATCCGGTCGCGGGATGTTACACTACCTACTTGCCTACCGCTATCGCCTCCAGGGAGAACAACCAGGACGCTTAAACGGACTCAGGGTGACGCGAGAAATTCGTCCGGCTAACGAAACAAAGGCATTGCGGCGAATTGGCTTATATGCCCCTGCCGAACCCTTGACAGTGCCAGTCGGACAAGTGTTTGATATAGGCTTAGAAATAATTAGCGATCGCCCCGTGGATCGAGTGGTAATCACAGATCCTCTCCCTGCCGGATTTGAGGCTGTCGATACGAGTTTTCAAACCGCTACGCCTTACTTCCAACCGCAACAAGATAGCTGGGAAATTGGCTATCAAACAATATACCGCGATCGCGTGGTAGCCTATAGCGACAGGCTAGAATCAGGAGTCTATCAACTCCATTATCTCGTGCGATCGGTCACTCCAGGCACGTTTCTTTGGTCTGGTGCAGAGGTACATTTACAATATGCCCCAGAAGAATTTGGACGTTGTAGTTCGTCGCGGTTAATAATTCAAGATTCGCAGTGAGATTTTTACTCTCCATCTACCCCAAAAACAACTTATACGCCGGATTTTGACTTTCATCCCAATAATTCAATCCCAGCGTATCGAGAAACGCCTGCCACTGTTCCATTTCCTGGGGCGGAACTTGCATTCCCACTACGGCGCGTCCGTAGTCTGCCCCGTTGTTGCGGTAGTGAAACAAGCTAATATTCCAATTGGGACTCATAGAAGCAACAAACTGCATCAATGCCCCAGGACGTTCGGGAAACTCAAATCGATAGAGTAATTCGTTGCTAGCGAGAGAAGATTTTCCCCCTACCATGTGCCGCAAGTGTAATTTTGTCAGTTCGTCATCGGTTAAGTCGATGGTTTTTAATCCTACTGCTTCAAAGTTAGCTACCATCTTGGCTGCATCGGCGCGATTTTCAATTTGTACGCCGACAAAAATATGCGCTTCTTTTTCGTCGGCAATCCGATAGTTAAACTCAGTTAAATTGCGCTTGCCAATACATTCGCAAAACTGCCGCAGACTGCCCCTTTGTTCGGGAATTGTCACGGCAAAGATAGCTTCGCGACGTTCGCCCAACTCTGCACGTTCGGCTACAAATCGCAGGCGATCGAAATTCATATTAGCACCGCAGGCGACAGCGACTAACGTTTGTCCCTGAATTTGTTCGCGTTCTGCATAAGTTTTAGCAGCCGCGATCGCTAATGCCCCCGCTGGTTCTAAAATCGATCGCGTATCTTCAAATACGTCTTTGATTGCGGCGCAGGTATCATCTGTATCCACCAGAATGATGTCATCGACATACTGCTGGCACAAGCGAAAGGTTTCTTCCCCCACTTCCCGCACCGCTACCCCATCGGCAAATAAGCCAACTTGCGGCAATCTTACCCTTTTTCCAGCTTTAAGAGACTGATACATCGCATCAGCATCTACGGGTTCTACGCCGATAATTTTAATTTCAGGGCGCAATCTTTTCACATACGCCGCAATTCCCGAAATTAAACCACCACCTCCAATTGCCACAAAAATCGCGTGAATTGGTTGTTGGCACTGTCGTAAAATTTCCATCCCAATCGTACCCTGTCCGGCAATCACATACGGATCGTCAAAGGGATGAATGAACGTCATGCCTTTTTCGGCTTCTAATTGACGGGCATGAGTATAGGCATCATCGTATGTATTCCCATGCAATACCACCTCTCCTCCATAAGATCTGACTGCATTTATCTTGACTTGGGGAGTCGTCACGGGCATGACGATAATAGCGCGAGTTCCCAACTGGCGGGCTGCAAGCGCAACTCCTTGAGCGTGGTTTCCGGCAGATGCAGCAATGACACCCTGTGCCAACAACTCCGGTGCCAGTTGTACCATCTTGTTATAAGCCCCCCGCAATTTGAAGGAAAAGACTGACTGCATATCCTCTCGCTTCAGCAGGAGTTTGTTGTTGATTCGAGTTGAGAGATTTGCAGCGTATTCTAGTGGAGATTCCTGGGCAACATCGTAAACGCGGGCAGTCAGAATTTGGACGAGATAATCGCAATACATGGGGGGAGGCGAGCAAATACCTATGAAGGATAATTTTACGCTACATTGCGTTCCCGTTTTTGCACAGACTTCGATCCCCCCTAGCCCCCCTTAATAAGGGGAGGACACTTTGACGCGACGTGCTACAACGGGGGGCGACGAAGTTCGCGATCGCGCCACCTCCGCAACGCAGAAGCAAATCAAGTCGGGAAGGAGCGCACACGCAAGTGTCCGTGGGTTGGGGGGATCTTCACACGAAGTAGTCACAAAGAATTAACATGAGAATTTTTAGTTAAGAGCACTTCTGCTAGCTGAAAGTTGACGGGTGTACCAAAGAAATACCCCTGCGCTTCGTCACACCCCAACTTTTTTAATAGAGTTAGTTGATGAGATGTTTCTACTCCTTCGGCGATCGCTTTAATTCCTAAAGTGTGAGCTAGAGTAATAATTGTCCTCACTATTTCACAATTCTTTCCTTCCGCGTCAATCGGACTGACAAAAGAGCGATCGATTTTCAGTGCGTCTATTGGAAAACGGTGTAAATAACTTAAAGAGGAATATCCCGTGCCAAAATCATCAATACTGAGTTGAATGTTTTGCTCTTTAATTTGGAAGAGAAGTTCGATCGTCTTTTCTCCTCGATCCATCAGCATAGTTTCAGTCAGTTCTAACTTGAGATTTTTTCCATTTAATCCAGTACGATCCAGAATTTTAGCTAACTTATCTACCAGATCGAATTGCTGAATTTGCTTGCTGGAAAGATTGACACTAATATATAAAGATGTAGTAGCAAATTTTTGCTGCCAAATATATAACTGTTGGCAAGCTTCCTGTAAAATCCATTCACCAATCGGTACAATTAAGCCAGTTTCTTCGGCGATCTCAATGAAATCTCCTGGATCGATCAATCCCCTTTTTGGATGTTGCCAGCGTAATAAGGCTTCAAAACCCGTCAATCTTCCAGTTGCAACAGAGATAATTGGTTGATAATGTAATAGAAACTCTTGACGTTCCAAGGCATAACGCAAATCTATTTCTAGTTGTGAAAGATGCAACGTTCGGTCGTACATTTCGCGATCGAAGATTGCATAACGTCCTTTTCCTAAAGCTTTAGCGCGATACATCGCAATATCGGCATCCCGCAGCAACTCATTGACAGTTTGATAAGTTGTCGAACCAAAAACAATACCAATACTAGCCCCAATATAGACTTTACATTCACCTAAATGAATTGGAGTAGTTAGTTTCTCTAACAATCGTTCGGCAATTGCGATCGCGTCTTGAATATCTTGTAGATCTTCTAATAAAATAGTAAACTCATCTCCACTCAAACGCGCCACAGTATCAACCTCACGCGAGCATTCTTTTAGGATATGAGAGATAGCAATTAATAGGCGATCGCCGACAGCATGTCCCCAACTATCATTAATAATTTTGAAGCGATCGAGATCGACAAATAAAACGGCACACAAATAATCTTTATTTCTAGTAATACGATGTAGAGCTTTTTGTAAATGCTCCATAAATAAAGTTCGATTGGGTAAACCTGTCAGAGCATCATGTAAAGCTTGATAAAATAGCTTTGCTTGGGTTTTTTTATGCTGAGCAATTTCTCGATCTCTTTGCTGAATAACTTCTTCTAGTTGTATGGTTCTTTGTCTAACTTTTTGTTCTAATTCAAGATTTAATTGATAGATTTCTGCCTTTGCTGCTTGCAATGCTAATTGATGTCGGATGCGAACTACAACTTCTTCAATATGAAATGGCTTTGTAATATAGTCTACCCCACCAACTGCAAAACCTTTGACTTTATCAAAAACATCATCTAGCGCACTCAAAAAAATTACGGGAATATGACTTGTTGAAAAGTCCAACTTTAGCTTTTCACAGACTTCATATCCATCCATTTCTGGCATTTTAATATCTAACAAGATCAAATGAGGCGGCTCTTTTCTAGCTGTAATTAATGCCATAGCACCATTTTTAGCGCAGCGCACTTTATAACCTCGTTCGATTAAAGCTGTAGACAAAACTCTCAAATTATCTGGAGTATCGTCAACAACTAAAATATTGGCATAATCAAAATTTAACTGAGCGTTATTCATAAATTAGCTGCGGCTTGAGCAAAATTCATAATCCGATCAAAATTAAATTCTTTAACTTCTTGTTGAAGAGATTGAGCTAATGCTTGATATTGTTCTGGTATTTGGGACACTAATTGAGCGATTTGTTCTTCGTCAAGCAAAGCTGCTGCTTCCGAGAGGTTCATCAGCCATTCATTTGACATAACTACTAAAGCTTCAGGTGTTAATTTTTCAACATCTGAATCTACAGAAGTCTTTTTAAATTCAATCCTTCTATAGATATATCGCACACCTAAAAATTGAGCCATTTTGTCAAAAATGACTTCTTCATGAAACGGTTTACGAACAAAATCATCGCAACCAGCCGAAAGAATAATTGCTTTCTCTTCTTCAAGTGTGCTGGCTGTCAGGGCAATAATTGCAGTAGCTTGTCCTTGAAGATGAGATTTAATCTGTTGAGTTGCATCATAACCATTCATCACAGGCATTCGCATATCCATCCAAATTAAATGCGGTTGCCATTTTTGCCACATTTCTATTGCTTCTTGTCCGTTAACTGCTTCTTTGACTTGAAATCCAATCGGTTGTAATAATCTGAATAAAAGCTGGCGATTCTCCCAGCGATCGTCTACGACTAAAATTCGATATTTCTGTTGATTTGGTTGTAGTCCAACAACTATATGAGTTCTTTTTTGTTCTCTAATATTGCTAGCTTCGCTGGCTAAGGCTTGAATATCAAATTGAAAAACCGTACCTTTTCCTAATTCGGAACTAACAGTAATCTTGCCTCCCATCAATTCGATAAAACTTTTAGCAATAGGCAAGCCTAAACCAGTTCCTTGTTGAGATTGTTTACCCGTCTCCGTTTGCATAAAAGCTTCAAATACACTATTAATTTCTGTAGGTGCAATACCTACACCAGTATCAGCAACTTCAAAATGAAGAGTTATCGGTCGTTGATTATTAGTTAGTGGTTGTAGATCGCTCGCTAATCTTGCTCGTAAAGTAACGCTACCAACCGAAGTAAATTTAATTGCATTTCCCAATAGATTAATTAACACTTGTCTCAATTTTTTGTCATCAGTTTTGATATATTGAGGTAGATCGTCACTACGTTCGATCGCCAACTGTAAACCTTTAGTTTCTGCTCGTAGTACCAACATCTCTTTAATTGAGTCCAACAAGACGTATAGATCGAAGTCGGTGAGATAAAGAGTCATTTTTCCTGACTCGATTTTGGCTAAATCTAATACGTCATTGATTAGCGAAAGCAAATGTTCGCCACTACGATTGATAATTCCCAAACTTTCCTGTTGCCGATCTGTTAAAGAAGATTCTCGATTCATCAGTTGGGAAAAACCCAGAATGGCGTTGAGAGGAGTCCGTAGTTCGTGACTCATATTTGCTAAAAATTCACTTTTAGCGCGATTGGCTAATTCTGCCGCAGTTTTAGCGTGTTGTAGTTCGATAGTTCTTTTCTCAACTCGTAGTTCGAGTTCGTCATTAGCTGTTTCTAATTCTTGATTTGCCCTATCTAATTGCTCGTTGACTCGGACAAATTCTTTGTTTTTGCGATCGAGTTCTTGATTTGTTTGGGCTAAATTAGCAAAGGATGCTTGTAATTGTTGCCCCATCTCATTGAAAGATCGCGATAATATTCCTAGTTCAACGATGTTTTTAACTTCTACTCGTTGGTTCAAATCTCCTTTGGCGATCGCTTTTGAGGCTTTGCTCATACGTAAAATTGGTTGAGAAATCCACCGAGAAGTTATTAACCCCAACAAAATTGCTATTAAGAGTGCTAAAAAACAAAGAAAAAATGTTATCTGGTTGTTAGTATGAATTTGTGTCATAAAATCTGATTCAGGAATGGTAGTTACAACTAACCAATCCAGCCCAAAATCATCTTTCCACGAAGTAACTCGAACGAGCTGACGTTCACCTTGTAATTGAAAAGCTAGTTGTTGTTCGTCTTTTATTTTTTGGAAATTACCAAACTTTTGTTGTAAATGTTTAGCAGTTCCTTGAATTTGACTGTCAGTACTATCGAGAGCGCTGATTCTTTTAGCTATGCCATTAACTAAGGTAAAAGGTTTTTCCGTACTAGAGGAAGCAATGAGTAAGCCATTGCGCTCGATAATAAAAGTTTTGGAGAATGGAGTAATGTTTAGTTGGTTTAAGAAATCATTAATACTACCTAAAAGTAGATCGACACCAATTACACCGACAAGTTGTTTTTGATTGTTGTAAATAGGACTAGTTGCAGTAATAGATATAAATCCTGCTAAACTTTCTCCATCCCAGTTAGATACAGCGCTCCAGGTTGGTTTTTTTGCCTCAATTGCATCCTTATACCAAGCTTCTGTTTGAGGATTGTAGTCATCATAAACTACTCTTAATTGAGTGCGATTACCTTGATTGTCTGTAGCGTATGTATGAGTTTTCCAATTAGTAGCGGCAGAGAGTTCATCAATAGTAACTCCCTGTCCTGCTAAAAATCTTCCCGCGCCAACATATTCTCCCGTAGTCAATACATAGGTAGCATAAGCTATTTCAGGATAAGTTTGTAGCTGTTTCCAAAAATAACGTCCTGTTGTTTTAAAGTCTTCTACATTCACCACTCCTAGTGCGACCGCATCATGATTAATCTGATTCAGTTTTTGAGGGGTGTCTAAATAACTATCGAGACGTTCGGATACGAGATTGCTACTTTTATCCATCAAGCGATCGACAAGATCGTTCACCGCTTGCTGACCGTTTTTAAATGAAAGATAGCCCACTAACCCCACTGCACCGATAGTTTGCAGCACAAAAGGTAATACTAAGACTAATCGTAGGGGTAGTCCTCTAAAGCTTTTAGCTCTTGAAATATCTTGCGCTTGTGGTGATGCGATTGGGCTAAACAATTTCATAGTTATCTACTAAGAGTACGAGCGTGAAAAGCACAAAAATTGGCTTTCTAGCTTTAAATTAATCAAAAAATTTCTTAAAATAACATTAGTCGGAGTAAGATACGACACATATCTGTCTGTATACTTAAATACTTTTCTTTTACCTGTGTAGTTAAATACTTTTCTTCTTTTGAAAAAAAATTAATTTTTGTTCGGACTATTTGAAAGCATTGAAACCTCTAAGTATTGAGGCTGCTATTGTAACTTTATGATAGAAACACTAACTATTATAATCGCGATCGCCTTCATTATTGCTGGAATTTTCATTCATCCTATTCTAATAAAAAAACGTCGCCATTACTATAAGCAGCTTTCTTTTCCTATACTGTGGAATGCAGTAATTAAAAATAATTTACCAATTTATTATTGTCTTTCCAAGGGCGATCGCCAGCGCTTGCAAGGACACATTCAAGTATTCTTAGCAGAAAAACAATTTATTGGTTGTAATGGTTTGCTAGTGACAGAAGAAATGAAAATAACGATCGCTGCTGTTGCTTGTTTACTTTTACTCAATGAAAGAGGCGAATACTTTTCAAAGTTGCGCTCTATTTTCATCTATCCCAGGACGTATTTTGTCAATGAAATCGCAAAAGTTGGAAGTTATATTGTAGAAGAAAAGCGCGTGGCAAGATTGGGAGAGTCTTGGACGAATGACCAATTAGTCTTATCTTGGGAACAGGTACAATACGATACTCGTAACTGGCAAGACGGTCGCAATATCGTACTGCATGAGTTTGCCCATCAGTTAGACCAGGAAGATGGTGAAGCTGAAGGCGTACCCATTTTGTCACGAAAATTAGATTATCCGATTTGGATGCAGGTGATGACAGCAGCGTATCAGCAACTTTGTCATGACGTACAACGAGGTAGAAAAACTGTTATGGATAGCTATGGAACGACAAATCCAGCTGAGTTTTTTGCCGTCGCTACAGAAACTTTTTTTGAAAAACCGCACCAATTACAGAAACAGCATTTAGCACTTTACAAATTATTGCAAAGTTATTATCAACTCGATCCCGTGCAGTGGGTTTAAGGTTATGACAATTTTTAGGATGCGTTAAACAACGCACCCTACTAGCTTTCACGTAGAAGAAGTCATAGCTGCGCTGTCAGAACGACCAACACCAAAAATGCCCTTCCACACTTGTACTAATCTGTAAACAAACGATCGCCGTTCGATTCCCAAGGCGCGATCGTAGCTAGCATAACACTGCTCGTAACGCCCTAAATAATTTAAAGCTACGCCTTTAAATAACCAAGCCTGTTTGTCTTTAGGGTTAATTGCCAAAGCGCGATCGCAATCTGTTAGCGCTGCTTCATTTTGTCCTAAATGAATCAATACAACTGCTCGCATCACTAAAGCAGTAGGATTGTCCTCATAAATTGTTATGGCTCGATTTAGGTAATTCAATGCTGCCGTGTATTTACCTAAATTGGCTAACTGAGTCCCCTTTTGCTGCCAAACCTTAGCAACTTCAACAGCAGATGGAAATTCATCAATCGAGGTCAATTTGTTATTAGTCGTTGCGGTCACAAAAGTTGTTTATTAAATGCGGGTTTGGAGTTTTTAACAAAACAGTGAGTACTTATATTTGCGTCTCAAGGTTCGGTTCAAACATCAAAAAAGTGATTTTCGCTACATAAAATCAACATATTTCATTTTCTCTCTGTCAAGTTTAGAGAAAATACTGAAACCACTATGAACTTTTGTTAAAGAGCGATCGCAACTATGACTTATCCAATGCCCGAGTGGAACTCATATACTCAACATTTACAGTAACACCGCGTTCATGCCAAAAAGAATTTTAACTTGTGTATTGAGATTTTTAGCACAAATCGTTTCGATACTTAAAAAAGCTTTATCTAAATGTCTATAAACTAACTCTCGAATCTCTCACGACTGAAATATTCAAAGTAACCGACCAAACAGCAAAAACTGTCTGTCCGCAAACGTACAAAAGCTGAGTAGTTAATTTCGACCGCCGACTCCCGTACGGGTGAGTTTCCAAACCCGCCTCTACCGACTTACAACTTCTCCCTTCGCCTTCTGCCCGTTAAAATAAGCTTCCATCACCTTTAACACCATTGGGGCGCAAATCTTGCCACCGCCACCACCGGAATGTTCGGCAAACGCTACGACCACAATTTCTGGCTTATTATACGGGGCATAACCGCCAAACCAAGTGTGAGATTTCTGCTTATAAGTCTCCGCCGTACCGCTTTTACCAGCAGCAGGGGGAATGGTAGGAGAACTCAACGCCCTACCCGTTCCGCTAGCTACGACTTGTCGCAGTCCTTGACGGACGGTTTGCACGGTACTGGGTTTGATATTTAAAGACTCGCGCCACTTTTTCGCTTCCTCGTTATCTCGCAGTAAGTGCGGTTTGATCCGGTAGCCACCACTAGCGGGAACGGCAAACATCACGGCGACTTGCAAGGGAGAAACTTGCAAAAACCCTTGACCAATGGACATATTTACCGTGTCCCCTACCTTCCAAGGTAAGTCATAGTTGGCTCGTTTCCATTTATCGTCTGCAACTAAGCCTTTTGCTTCTTCTGGTGCGAGTTCAATGCCCGTTTTGCGCCCAAACCCGAATTTTCGCGTCCATTCAATCAGAGTTGGTCCGCCAATTCCCCGACCGATTTGATAGAAAAATGTATCGCTACTCCAAGCCAACGCCCCAGGAAAATCGAGTACGCCAAATCCGGCAAGATTCCAATCGCAGAACCTCGTACCACCGATGTTCATGCAACCATAGGTTTGCAATCGCGTTTTAGGCGAAAACTTCCCTGATTCCAAGCCAGCCGTAGCGGTAATGATTTTAAACGTACTGGCAGGGGGGAAACCTCTGAGGGCGCGGTTGACAAAGGGGTGATCTTTCTTTTGCAAGCTGCGCCACACGGCGGGGGTGATGCGTTTAGAAAATACGTTGGGGTCGAAGGTAGGACGACTCACCATTGCTAATACTCCGCCAGTACGGGGGTCGAGGGCGACAATTGCCCCTTGGCGATCGCCCAAAGTTTTTTCGGCGGCTTTTTGTAACTCTAGATCGATCGTTAAATGAATGTTCTGACCCGACCTTGCCTTTTTCTCGCCTAAATATCGTAAAACCGTGCCTCTACCATCAACTTCTACCTGTTGCCCGCCCCATTCACCCCGCAGTTGCTTTTCAAAGGCTGCTTCTACCCCCATTTGTCCGATGACATCTCCGAGGCGATAGCCTTCTTGACGTTTCTCAGCTAATGTATTGTCATTCATCTCGCCTGTATAACCGAGAATGTGGGCGGCGATTTGACCGTTGGGATAACTGCGAATCGGTTCGATGTAAACTTCTACATCTTTTAATTGATTTTTATATTCTGCCAAAGCCGTAATTTGAGCCGGGTTGATATCTCGTGCCATGCGAATTAAGCTAGGAGAATTTACCCCGGCTTTATCCATGCGTTGTTGAATTTCGGCGGCTGGCATTTGTAAAATTTGGGCAAGCCGTTGTTTAGTACTGTCCCATTCCGGTTTTTTGGGAGCCATAGGCCAAATGTAAACGGAATGAGACAGACGACTAGTTGCTAAAATTCTGCCTTTGCGATCGAAGATACTGCCCCGTTCTGGCTGTTTGGGAATCAACCGAATTCGGTTATTGTCCGCCAATTGACGATTGCGAGTCCCTTCAACAAGCTGTAAATATGCCAGCCGACTGCCAATCCCACCAAACATGGCAACAGTAATCCCTAGCATTAACACTAAGGCTTGGAAACTACGCCCGACAGTGCGGGTCGTTTTCGTCTTGCTGCCATAGGCGGGATAAATGATTTTCATGGGGTGGGATTTACGATATTGGCACGGTAGCATTTAAGATCTAAGTTACCCACAACTGAGGCGATCGCGCTCAGGCAAAGCAGCGTTTACCCATCAATTTTAATCAATTGGAATGAGCGTTCGCTCAGCTAATAGCGGTGACAAGTAAATTTATTGGCAGTTCGACAAAATACCGTGCAGACTGGAAGATAAAATATATTACCTGGGACAATACGGATGACGGCTCGAACTGCAACACGGTATACAGGGGGAAAAGTCGGTGCATCGCTGCTTGACGTTGAGCTGCAAAACGTCTATAAGTTTTTTCATCAAGAATTAGCCGTAAACGGGATCGACGTAAATATTCGTCGAGGAGAATTTTTTAGTATTCTCGGTCCCTCTGGTTGTGGCAAAACGACAACGTTACGTTTAATTGCTGGATTTGAACGCGCGGACGCGGGAAAGATATTGATTCAGGGTGAACAGATGAATCGCGTTCCGCCCTATCGTCGCCCTGTCAATACTGTATTTCAAAGTTATGCTTTGTTTAACCACTTAAATGTGTGGGATAACATTGCTTTTGGGTTGCGGTTGCAAAAACTCTCGCGGGTGGAACTGAATAGCCGCGTGGAAGCCGCACTCAAATTAGTCAAGATGGAGACGATGCGATCGCGCTTTCCCGCCCAACTCTCAGGCGGACAGCAGCAGCGAGTTGCTTTGGCAAGAGCATTAGTCAATCGTCCAGCAGTCGTATTGTTAGATGAGCCTTTAGCAGCACTCGATTTGAAACTACGTCAGGAAATGCAGGTAGAATTATCCAATCTGCATCAAAATTTGGGCGTGACTTTTATCTTTGTCACTCACGACCAAAAAGAAGCCCTGTCTTTATCAGACCGTATTGCTGTAATGCATCGTGGCAAGATCGAACAAATTGGTTCTCCTAAAGAAATTTACGAGCATCCGAGTACGGCATTTGTAGCTGATTTTATTGGCGATACTAACTTATTAGCCGGAAAAATCGCGCATAGCGATCGCTCGACTCTCCAGGTTGATAGTCAGAAGGGATTAAAAATTGTCGTGCAAAGACATGACTATACAGAACCGACTGCAACTTCTGCTCCAGTGATGGTAAGCGTGCGTCCAGAAAAAATCGAGTTGAGCTTGGAACGTCCTACTATTCGCACAAATTGTTTTGCTGGTAGACTACTACACGTCATGTACCTGGGAACTCACGTTCACTACTTAGTAGAATTAGACTCGGGCGATCGCATTAAAGTCTTACAACCAAATACAGGCAACACTTTATCAGACACTAATATACCGATCTACGTTCGTTGGGCGACTCGTGACTGTATAGCTTTAAAAGCCAGTGGAAGCGAATGAACACAAACCATCAGCCAGTACAAAGATTTTCGCGATCGAGACGCAGATTTATTCGCACCTCAGTAGCCGCATTTTCGGGACTTGCCCTCACCCGGTGTGGTTGGAGACAGGGAGGAGTCCAACGGGCAGCAGCACCAGCAAATCCAACAGACAAGCTATTTGTCTATACCTGGTCGCAGTATACAGATGACAAACTAATTAAAAACTTTACTGCTCAGTTCAAAATACCAGTCGTTGCAGACATATACGAATCAAACGAGGCAATGCTGGCAAAGTTACAAGCAGGAGGAGGAGGAAATTACAGCGTCATCTATCCTAGCGATTATATGGTAAGGCGCATGATAGAAATGGGAATGCTCCACGAACTCGACCGTTCGCGCCTCCAAGGTTTAGACCGACTTGCCCCCCAATTTCAAAATCCGACTTACGATCCGCAAAATCGTCACAGTATTCCCATGAGTTGGGGGACAACTGGATTTGTTTACAATACCCAGCAGTTAAAAGAACCACCTACAGATTGGGAATATTTGTGGAAAAATAGTCGGCAATTGTCAGGACGCATGACTTTAATTGATGACGTGCGGGAAGTCATGGGCGCAACTCTACGAATGTTGGGTTATTCCTACAACTCTAAAGATGAGTCGCAAATTAAACAGGCTTACGAGAAGTTACGAGAACTCAAACCCAGTATTGCTGCATTTGATACCGATGCTTGGCGCAGTCAAATCCTCGCCGGGGATTTAGTGTTAGCGATGGCATATTCCACTGATGGAATTAAGATCTCCCAAGAAAACCCCAATCTCAGATATATCATTCCCGCCAGTGGCACGTCTTTGTGGACGGATACGATCGCCATTCCCAAAACCGCACCCAATCTCGATGCTGCCTATGCTTGGCTCAATTACAACTTGGAACCTACGGTAGCAGCAGAAATTTGCCAGCGACAAACCGTTGCCATTCCCAATCAAGTTGCATTAGAACAATTACCAACTCAGCTGCGTCAAGATACCAATTTGTTTCCTCCAGAATCGATCTTAAATAAATGCGAACGCATTTCCCCTTTAGGAGATTTTGATGCAGTTTACGATCGCTACTGGACACAACTAACTAGCAGCTAGGGGATCGGAAGTTAGGAAAGTATGAAGGAAAAAGGAAGAAGGAAGAAAGATGAAGTATGAATGATTTGTTGGTAATTGGTAGTTGGTAGTTGCTCCCTTGTCCTCCTTGTCTCCCTTGTCCCCCTTGTCTCCCTTGTCTCCCTTGTCCCAATTTTGAATTTTGAATTTTGCCTCCTACTCCCTTCTACAAACTGTGTCTGCAAAAAAGTCACCGCTTCAATTCGATGTATCCCCAAGTCAGGATGCCGAACCACCGCTACCACCGCAACATCCTCGTTGGTGGAATTGGCTAGAACCGACGATTTTTCTAACTCCGGCTGGAATTTGGTTGATATTGTTGTTGGTACTACCAACACTGATTATCTTTGAGTTGAGTTTAGTGCCAGGGTTTCGCCCGGGAAATATTGTTAATCCTAGCGGTGTAGATAATTATATTCAGGTATTTCAACCCCTATATATGGGAGTGATGGGGCGATCGCTATTTTTAGCTAGCTCTAGTACTATTATTTGCTTATTATTAGGATTTCCCGTCGCCTACTGGATTGCTTTGTTGACTCCTCAACGCTGGCGGACTCTACTTTTATTGGGTTTTGTCTTACCTCTGTGGACATCCTCTTTACTGCGTTCTTATGCCTGGATTACGATTTTGCGTCCTACAGGCGTGCTGAACTCTTTGCTCAACAGTGTTGGTTTACCCAGCCTCCAAATTCACAATAGCAGTACGGCAGTTTTGATTGGCTTGAGTTACAATTTACTACCCTACATGGTATTGATTCTCTACGCTTCCCTAGAAAGATTAGACCGGAGGTTGCTAGAAGCAGCCGCAGATTTAGGAGCAAATCCCGCTGAAACCTTTTGGAAGGTAACTGTCCCCCAAACTTTACCAGGAATTGCCGCAGGTTCGCTGTTAGTTTTCATTACAGCAATTGGCGATTTCATTGCTCCAGAGTTACTAGGTGGTGCATCCAGTATGACGATCGCCAGGTTAATTTACAACCAGTTTTTAGGCGCAACCCAGAACTGGGGATTTGGTTCGGCGTTAAGTATGGTGTTGGTACTAGCTGTTAGTATTGCGATCGCGTTATTAATTAAATACGGCGGGAATAATTCAGTGACTAGTGACTAGTGACTAGTTAGCAGTGGTAGTTGGTGGTTGGTAGTTGGTGGTTGGTAGTTGGTCATTGCCCTCTCTCCCTCAGCTCCCATTCTCCGAGAAGGGCTATTCTACTCTACGAGAAGGGCTTCGCCCTACGAGAAGCCGCTTCGCGTCTATGCCCTACAGCTGGGCGACTCTCTCTTCGCCCCCTTGTCCCCCTTGTCCCCCTTGTCCTCCTTGTCTCCCGACTCCCCACTCCCGACTCCCGACTCCCGGCTCCTCTGGAGAAAGGGAATTTTTGTTTTAATACTACTGTGTCTAATTGTCCGTGGCTTACCGTATCTCGCTCCTATTCATGCCAAAGATATCGTCCAGGAACAACAGGCAATTGAGTTTAGCGATCGCCACGGGTTGCCTTTGGGAACTTTACTAACTCGCGATCGCAACCACACTGTAGCCGTACCGTTGAATGCAGTTTCGCCCCAGTTTATCCAAGCAATTTTAGCAGCAGAAGACGGGCAATTCTATCATCATGGAGCGTTGGATTTAAAGGCAGTCGGACGGGCGATCGTCACTTCTATTCAAGCTAGAAGAATTGTCAGCGGCGCATCGACAATTACAATGCAACTAGCACGGATGCTAGAACCCTTACCGCGCAACTTCTGGGGGAAAGTTCGGGAAATTTGGTTATCTTGGCGGCTAGCCGCAGGCATGAGCAAAGACGAGATCCTGCAAGCTTACGTCAACCGTCTGCCGATGGGTGGCAATATTTACGGTATAGAAGCTGCTGCCCGTATATATCTGGGAATGCCTGCATCCGAACTAAATTTAGCACAAGCTAGTCTGCTAGCAGCCATACCCAACAATCCGGTATATCTGAATCCTTACGATAGTTGGGAAAGGTTGAAACGGCGACAGAAATATGTCCTCGATCGCATGGTTCAAGATAAACATATTACCCGTGCTGAGGCAGAAAAAGCCAATACAGAAGCAATTACGCTCCAGTCGCGACGACAGGGAATTATCGCTGCACCGCATTTTCTGTTTTGGGCAGCCAGTCAACTTCCCAACCAACACCCATCCCAATTTCGGACGACTATAGATCGTCCCTTACAGCAATTTGTAGAAGCCCAAGTCCAGCAGATCGTGCGCCACCTTGCACCACAGAACGTTCACCACGCTGCTGCTTTAGTTATCGACAATCATTCTGGTGCAGTTTTAGCTTATGTCGGTTCCCCCGATTACTTTGCCGATGCCGAATTGGGGCGTAACGACGGCGTGCAAGCGCTTCGACAGCCTGGATCGACTCTAAAACCCTTTTTGTACCAACTAGCCTTGGAACAGCGGTTAATTCGTCCAAATACCGTATTAGCAGACGTACCTACCCACTATGCTATTCCTGGGGCGCGGCTTTACAGCCCTACAGATTATAGCGAATCCTTTCAAGGACCCGTGCGCGTCCGCGTTGCCTTAGCGAATTCTCTTAACGTTCCCGCCGTGCGAGTTTTGGAGCGAGTTGGTGTAGAAAATTTCTTACAACGCCTGCATCAACTTGGTTTCGAGCATTTAAACCAGTCCCCAGAATATTACGGACTCGGCTTAACCCTCGGTAGCGGCGAAGTCAGTCTGTGGGAATTAGCCCGTGCTTATGTAACTATGGCAAGAAATTCTATGGAATTAAGCGGGAGTCGGGGACAAGGGAGAGGGGGACAAGGGGGACAAGGGGGACAAGGGGGACAACGGAACAAGGGAGCAACCATCAATTACCAATTACCAATTACCAATTACCAACTACCTCTGGTCACTGGTCACTGGTCACTGATAACTGACATATTAAGCGATCGCCATGCCCGTGCTAAGTCTTTTGGTGTGGACTCGGTGTTAAATTTGCCTTTTCCTGCTGCGGTGAAAACGGGAACTTCTTCTAATTTTCGCGATACCTGGACGGTAGGATTTACGACTGATTATACAGTTGCCACTTGGGTGGGCAATTTTAACGGCGAACCGATGCGTCAGGTATCTGGGGTGATGGGTGCGGCTCCTTTATGGAATCGGATTATGTTGCACTTGCACGAAGATCGAGAACCTGCGGCTTTTTCTGCTCCATCTGGTTTGGTTTTACGTCCCGTCTGTGCTTTGTCGGGATTGAAACCTACACCTGCTTGTCCGACGGTGGTACAGGAATATTTTTATCCAGAAGATTTGGACGAATACGATCGCCATCCCGATACTTTTTATCAACTGGTAACTGCTCATACAGCAAAAGAGCCGCAATATCGGCTTAACTTACCTAGAGAGTATGATAAATGGTTGGCAACCCAAGGGCGATCGCCTGGGGTTACGAGCGGACTAAAAATCGTGTCTCCTACCAACGGCGCTTTGTTTCTCCTCTACCCTAGTAATGGTGCGAGTGACACTCAGCAACGGCTTGAATTTAAACTCGCTGCAAAGTCAGATAAACCTGTAGAATGGTGGCTTAACGGTGAGAAACTAGCAACGCAGACATCTGATGCTTTCTTTTGGGAGCTGCGTCCTGGGAACTGGACTGTGGAAGCCAAAAGTGATGAGACGAGCGATCGCGTCAGTTTTCAAGTACAGTTAGCACAAAATAAACCTACTCGCCGAGGTTTTTCTATCGGTCATGTAAGCAAAAATTAGTCAGAGTTACAGGGGTGAAAATGTCAGATTCTACATACATCTTTGCTAATTCTCAGCCTTTGAAGAAAGTTGAACCCCAAGAATTTAAACTGACAGAAACTGAGCTGAAAGAATTGGCAAGACTCCAAGCAATCGAACGAGTCTTCGATCCAGCCAGTCGCAGGCGAATTCAAGTAACAGGTATTGCTGCAAATTGGCGCTGTCTGGAAGTTGGCGCAGGAGCAGGATCGATCGCCCGATGGATGGCAGAAATTGTTGGAGACGATGGTAAGGTTGTTGCTGTCGATTTAAATACTCGTTTTGTTGCCAAGCTCGAACGAGCGAATTTAGAAGTTATAGAATCCGATATTCGTCATCTAGCGCTAAAGAGTCAATCTTTCGATCTCATTCATACTCGCTACGTGCTGATTCATGTTCCAGAATTTCAAGTTGCTCTCGCAAAAATGTTAGATTTACTCAAACCTGGGGGGTGGATTGTGATTGAAGAACCAGATTTTTCTGCTGCTAGAGCGATCGCGGGAAATGAAGCAGCTTGTCAGTCGATGAATCGGGTGAATGAAGCGATCGCCCAAATGTTTGCTAGTAGGGGGATGAATTATGCTTTTGGTGTTAAATTGCCTACCATATTTCAACAGTTGAATTTGCAAGAATTATCTGTTGAAAATGATACTCCTTTAGCCCCTGGTGCTTCGGGAATTGCTACAGTTATGAAAATGTCTGCTGAGCGATTAGCAGATAAATATATTGCTACCGGTAAAGCAACGCAACAAGACATCGAGCGGTATTGTCAAATTGCCGAAGATCCGCAGTCATGGGCAATTTATTATTCAACTATTGGGGTGACAGCTAGGAGAGCAGTTTAGCGATCGCCAATCGATAAAAAGGGGCGATTGCATCATGACAAAAGCCTGTCAACAGACACTGAAACATCTGAAAATGCTAATGGTGTAATTATTCCTTTGTCAATTGTGTTTGCTTCCAGATACTTGCCATTTTGAGGATTTCTAAATACAATTATTTGTCGAGTAGCTAAGCTTAAAACCCAATATTCTTGAATTTCAGCCGTTGCATAAATTGCAGCCTTAATATCCAAATCTTTTTTTAAGCTTGTCTTGGCAACTTCTATAATCCAAAAGATATCCTCAGGGGCAGGATGGCGATCGTTGTAAGATGATTCAGGCAATCTCACAATCGCGATATCTGGCTCGGGTTCGGAATCGGCTAGAGTAATAGGTCCATTGAAGCGTACATCAGCCTTACCTAACAGCAATTCTTCCAAGTACTTCGCGCCTCGTTTTGCTGTAGAGTAATGGATTGGTGTTTCTGGACTCATCTCAACAATATCACCTGCTAGCAATTCCACATGGCGATCGCGCAGAATGCCTGCTTCAATCATGCGATGATAGTCTTCTACAGACCATTTAGCTAGCGTTTTCATAGCAGAACTTCTGGAAATTTTGCGATCGATTTAGTTCAATTTTATAGTTTCTGGGTTGAGTAGCGCCCCCAATACTCCTCACTAACGCCCTACTAGCTTGTTGCGTCACTACAAAAACGAATAGGTGTCGAGCAATAGCCTCATGGAGCATATGCCTCAAAATCCTCCAATGGCGCGTCAAAATCATCTGACATTTTTACCATCCCCTTTGCACTACCAAATTTAGGGATTGCTTCTACTGTATTAAGTGGCACAATTTTGAAAGGGCTTCCATCACTACGGGTAATTACAACTTCTTCCCCGCCTGCTACTTCTTCAATTAGCTCTGCTAGTCGAGTCTCAGCTTTTTTTAAGTTAATCTGGTGCATGATGTTTTTTGGCAAAACTCGATACTTTGAATATAGCTTCTGATGCAAGCACTTAAAAGCGATCGCAGCCTATCTGCTTAATAGCTACTCTTGCATCTTAAAGTAGCATAGTTACTATGCTACAAAATTTTTAACTTCAACAATAATCTTTTGAGTTTCGTTTTCGGTACTAAAAAATAGTCCAGCCATCCTTCTGCCCATTGAATTTTGCTGATTGTGGTAAATCTGCAATCTACTGCACGCAATTGTTATGCAACAACTATTACAAATCGATACGCTCCGCCGCAAATTCTATAATATCGTCTGTTCTAATATCACCTGGCAACATATCAGCGTTCAGTATCATACGCAGATTACCTACACTTATTTCACCATTGTCTACATCTACAACTCTAGCAATTATCCAATAATTATATTTTGACAAAAAGTTTTGATGTCGAATGCTAACCTCCGAAGCAGTTGACTTAACAATAGTACCTGTTTCAAAAATCACAAGGGGGGAGATAATTTCTTCACCTTTCTGAATTTGGCATGGATAAAAGAAGGTACAACATTCATTTTTACCATCTGAAACAATTACGTCAGCTCCACCGTTATCTAGGAAAACTTCTTTTGCAAACATTGCTTAGTTATCCCATCAATTAATTCAAATAAATGCCTTAGCAGGCAGCTCAAAATTACCTCGATTTTGAGTCTAATAAGATAGTTTTTCGGTTACGCCCCACTCAGGTTAAGTTGTATAACTATTGATTGCACTGAAAGTACTATATACAACTGGCTTGTATGAGATTATTAAATAATAACTTCTTCGTATAATATGTCATAAGATTCTATTTAAACTATTCCGATCGCCTTCTCTATTCATTCTAAAAAGCACGAGAGTTAGAGTATTGCAAAAACAATTAGGGCGTATTGCGACTGAGATTTTTGGCTTTATAAAATGTTTCTAAACTATCGCGATCGCCCACAAATCTCCAGTGCCAAGGTTCGTAATTTACCCCTTGCAAGTTATTCTTAGGAAAAGACATTTCAAAATGAAATCGCGCTGCATTTGCCTCTAACCATTTAAAGGCTTTCGTCTTCTCAAAATTGGTATTTAAATTCGTTGCTGGTGTATTGCCATCGCCAATATCTACGGCGTAACCTGTATGATGCTCGCTGTAGCCTGGAGGGGCGCTGACTTTGGCACGTTTGGTTACAGATTGTCTCCGTTCTGCTTGAATATCAAAATAAATAGGCTGCTGATCCTGCACCGAACGAAAACCGGAAATCGGGACTAAATTTACTCCCGAAGCTCTAGCCGCTCGTACCATCGCCTGAAACTCTTGGGCAGCAGCTTGACGCAACCTCATGGCACTTCCTGGTAGAATTGGCACAAGTTCTGTTTCGGGGGCTTCTTGATAAGGTAAATGTCCTAAAAGGTTGTCCGAGCGAGCAGGAGAAGGATTGACAGCTACTGGTGATTGTGGTGTTGCAGGGCTAGTAGAAACAGTTGGGCTAGGAGAAATAGTAGGTGTAGGTTGAGTAACTGTATTTGGTGACGGAGGATTAAAGTACCATAAACTAACGCCCACCGCGATCGCACCTACAGCTAGCAAACCACCAATTAAATAAATTGGCTTCCCACTGGAAGCACGATTTGATGAAGTGACAGAATTAGGAGGGGTTGCATCCCGCAAAGCCTCTGGAATATCATCGGGCGATCGACGATTTGCAGAATTTGAATGTTTTTGTCGTCTCGATAAGTCAGCGTTATCCACAACTCACTCCTTACTGTTCGCCCCGCCAGCTTTAAATTTACAACTGGCAATTGTAAACTTAAGACCGATTAACGGCTAAGTATCGATCTTGTAAACTGCACTAGTCCATTATTCCCTATTCCCCACTAATTCTTTCAGAAGAATAATTTTCTTTTCGTAATGCAGCTTTTGATACTATACGCTCAACTGATCGGCTTGGTTTTGTTAGGATTTTTTGCTAGCAGCAAAATACCTCAACTCTCTCCCCATACTCTAGGACAATTTCTGTTTTGGATTGGAGTCCCGATTAGTATTATTGCCTTCTTGCGCCAAGCCGACTTGTCAGGAGCCATTTGGATCGCGCCTATATGCGCTTGGATCGCTATTTTACTCGGAGCAGGTTTAGCTTGGGGGTGGATTCGGTTATGCGGGAGTCGGGAGTCGGGAGTCGGGAGTCGGAGGGACGACTTGGAGACAAGGGAGACAAGGGAGACAAGGGAGACAAGGGGGACAAGGGGGACAAGGGGGACAAGGGGGACAAGGGGGACAAGGGAGAAGCATTCAACTAACAACCAACAACTACCAATTACCCATTACCAATTACCCATTACCAACTACCCATCACCCACCCAAGGTAGCTTCCTCTTAGCAGCCATGGTAGGCAACACGGGTTATATCGGGTTTCCCGTGGCTTTGGCGGTGGTGGGAACGCAGTATTTTGGCTGGACGTTGTTTTACGATCTGTTGGGATCGACTTTGGGATCTTATGGTTTAGGAGTATTGCTGGCGGCGCGATTTGGTAAGGGAAAAAGCGATCGCACTTCGCTCATTCAAGCAATATTAATCAATCCTGCTTTGTGGAGTATGGGGTTTGGCTTGTTATTTCGTCAAGTCCCTTTACCTGCTGTAGCAGAATCAATTTTATCCAGTTTGGGTTGGAGTGTGGTTGCTCTATCGTTAGTTCTTATCGGGATGCGCTTGCAACATCTCAAGTCTTGGCGCAATTTACCTAAAGCCGCAGTTAGTTTAACAATTAAAATGTTGATCGTTCCGTTAGTTGTAGGTAGCGTCTTGACTCTATGTGGTTTTACAGGCGCGCCTCAACTGGCGATCGTTTTACAAATGGCTATGCCTCCCGCTTTTGCTACTCTGGTAATTGCGGAAGCTTACGATCTCGATCGCGATTTGGCTGTGACGGCTTTAGCACTCGGTTCTGCAAGTCTGTTGTTGACTTTGCCGCTGTGGTTGTGGTTGTTTGGTGTTCGTTAGAACAGGGCTATTGCAAAAGTTTTATTTTGTATGTCGCGCAAAGACGCAAAGGCGCAAAGAAAGGCGCTATTTGACTCTTTTGACTTTGCTCATCCGGCTCGGTAGGCTTTGGGTGTCATGCCTGTGAGTTGACGAAATTGTTGGCTCAGATGGCTGTGGCTGTTAAAGCCGGATTGTAGAGCGATTTCGACTACCGATAGGTTTGTTTGTTTTAATAACTGTTTTGCTCGTTCTACTCTTTGCTGGAGTAAGTACTGGTGCGGCGAAACGCCAAGGGATTGCTTGAACAGGCGGCTAAAGTGAAACTGACTCATTCCTAGAAGTTGAGCGAGATCTGCCAGTTTAATCTCTCGATCTAGATGAGCGTTGATATATTCTGAAACTTGTAATAGCCTGCGATCGCCTAATCCTCCCTCATAAAGTGCTACACGTGGTTGAGTTGTGGCATAGTCGCGAAGTAAATGCACTGTTAGCAGGTTTGCTAGAGATTCGATATAGAGGCGATTCACCCAAGCATCGTTTTGATGCAATGCCGATCGCAACATCATCGCTATCTGCTCGATTTGGGGATTGCGCACCCGAAATTCTGGTACGATCTCAAGGCGATCTGGATCGATATCGATCGCTTCTTTTGCTACCTGTTGTAAGAACTGGGGCGGGATTTGGATGTGTAAGTAGCAATCCTCGCCTTCCGAGCGATATGAAGAAGGGAGATGAGCGGGGGTGATGGAAATATCGCCTTTAGTATAGAGTCCTACATAACGGCGATCGCCCATAATTTGATGCAGGCGATTGGGTTTCGTCGCCAGACATACGGCGATCGCGTGTTCTGGCAAGGCGAAATGCTCTATTCCTCCAGGGGGTTGCTGAAATTCTTCAACAATAATTGATTCCCAACCTAAATTTTGACTCGATGCGATCGGTAATTTGGGATCGCGTGTTGGAGTGTGTAATGCTTTCGCCATCTGTGCTTTAGCCTTCTACAAAACTGACCGCAAGATTTTGATAGTCGCGCAAGATTCAAATAGATCGAAGCTTTGAGTTTCCTTATTCTGTAATTGTAACGGTAAATTTACATACTGTAACGCCAAAATTAACTACCCGAATTTTATTTAAATGATAGGAGATTGAGATGCTACTAAAAAAGTATGCAAACAGAGATAATTGCCAAGCAATCGATTTAGTAAAGTCGATCAAAAGTATTGCGATCGCCAATATTCTCAACCAGCGCGATCGCGGCTCTGTTGCTAGTTGGTTATTTCTAATTGGCTCGTTAATGTTTGTATTTGATGCCATATTAGAAATTTCTAAAGGGGTTACTTTGTCTGCTGTTTTGCATTTTTCAGCCAGCATTATATTCACGATTGGCTCAATTCTTTTTATGCCCGATCCTACTCAAAATTAATTTGACAGCCTTTGATTCTACAACTTTTTCGTCTGCTCCCTGCTCCCTACTATACAGTCCTAGATATTTTGTCATGTCTTCTCATACCCTTCGCTTCAACATTCAGACTGAAATTAAGGAGTTTCTCAAACTTGCTATTCCTTTAGTCAGCGCCCAACTTGCCCAATCTGTCACGGGTTTTGCCGATACGGTAGTCATGGGTAGGTTAGGACAAGAAACTCTCGCAGCAGGCGGATTAGCTTCCATCACGTTTATGACGTTGTTAAATACCGCAACTAGTATAGTGGTAGGAGTTAGCCCGCTTGTAGCAGCAGCTCATGGCGCAGGAGATAAATCGCGAGTCACGCAGATAACGCGCCAGGGGTTATGGATATCGGTGGTTCTGGCAATTGCTCTGATGCCGATTGTCGCACATTTGGACGCACTGATGCTTCAGCTCGGACAAACTTCTAGAACTGCTGCTTTAGCCAATGAATATTTAGATGTAGCACTTTGGGGAATATTTCCAGCTTTAGGGTTTACCGTACTCAGAAGTGTCGTAGCTGGCGTATCTCAGGCACGTCCGGTCATGGTTATTGCGATCGCATGGACGCTGTTTGATATCGCAGGAAATTATATTTTCGGTCTGGGTATGTTTGGTTTTCCGCGCCTGGGACTGGTGGGTTTGGCATTAACTAGCGCCCTCAGTTTTTGGGGGAGATTTTTGTCTTTAGTCGTTTACATACTCTGGCACAAGCAACTTAGAAATTACGGTATTTTTCAGGCATTACATCTTAGACCGCGCATTATTTGGGAATTGCTCTGGCTGGGCGCGCCGATTGGGATAGCAACAGCTATAGAATACGGTTTGTTTAATATCGTCACGTTCCTCATGGGAACTTTAGGAACTGAGATTTTGGCAGCACACCAAATCGTTTTACAAACTACGGTTATTTTTTACATGGTTCCCTTGGGAATGTCATACGCGACAACAGTACGAGTCGGTCAATGGCTTGGACAGCAAAACTTAAAAGCAGCTAAACGAGCCGGATACGTCAGTATGGTTTTAGGTGCTAGCTCAATGACACTTATGGCGATCGCGGTGTTAATCTTTCCCCAACAGATAGTAGGATTATTTATCGATCTTCGCGACCCAGCAAATGCAAACGTTTTATCAATTGCTGCACCTATGTTGTTTGTCGCAGCTTTAGGAGAAATTGTCGATGGAGTGCAAAGAACTGCCAATGGCGCACTGCAAGGACTGCAAGATACTCGCGTTCCAATGTTACTAGGCTTTTTAGCTTATTGGGGAGCTGGTTTGACCAGTGGTTATTTGCTAGGATTCCAATTTGGTTTGGGTGGTGTAGGGTTGTGGATTGGACAGTCAATTGGACTAGCGATCGCATCTATTGCATTTATCTGGCGGTTTCGCAAATTATCTTCTCGCAAGCAATTACAATATTCTCTGTGTTCCTGTCCCCCAAATTCTTAACTCGTGGACAATATCCACCCCTACCCGACTCCCGCCTCTTGATGCAATGCAGCCAGTTCCGCAATATTCATCTTTTCATAAGGCTCAAACGGTTGGTGAATCCAGGGACTATCGGGTAAATAATCGACATAATAATCTGGGACGAACGCAGAACAACCCTTGTACCACAAAACAGCAGTGCGAATTTCTTCAACTTCCGTGCTAAATTGCTCTTGCAACCAGGGGATAGTCTGTTGTAAGGTCACACCAGAATCAACCAAATCGTCAACCAAGAGGATGCGAGAACCTAAGTTATCTGTTGTCATGGTTAAGTAACGAGAGACAACCAGACTTCCTCTTTCTTGCTTACCTGCACCCACATAAGATGAAGTTGCTAAAATTGCTAGCGGTTGTTCGTAAATGCGGGAAAGAATGTCGCCTACCCGCAAGCCTCCCCGCGCGAGACAGACAATTTGATTGAATTGCCACTGCGACTGATAAACTTGGACTGCCAACTTCTCAATCGTGCGGTGGTAGTCCGACCAAGAAACATAAAGATCTGACATAAGGGGTACAATTTAGCGCTAATACTAGATGGCAGAGTCATTTATTCTAAACTTTTACCATCTTGTTTATGCATAATTCCTCCCCTAATGGTGATTCTGAAGCAGCGTCTTTAAGTGACAAGTTAGACTTAAAAACCAAACTTGCCTATGGTGCAGGGGATCTGGGACCAGCAATTGCTGCTGGGATTGGCGGATTTTTTCTACTGGTTTTTTTTACAAATGTGGCTGGCATTCCCGCCGGGTTAGCTGGCAGCATTTTGCTGATTGGCAAAATCTGGGATGCAGTTAATGACCCAATTGTAGGAGTGCTGACCGATAAAACTAAATCTCGCCGTTGGGGTCGGCGTTTACCTTGGTTATTTTATGGAGCCATTCCCTTTGGGATTTTCTTCTTTTTACAGTGGATTGTACCGCGCTTTAGTACCGAGCCTACCAGCCAAATGTGGAGCTTGTTTTGGTATTACGTCTTCATTGGGGTAGTGTCTCAAGTTTTTTATACTGTGGTCAATTTGCCTTATACGGCAATGACTCCAGAACTAACTCAAGATTACGACGAGCGGACAAGTCTGAATAGTTTTCGCTTTATTTTTTCGATTGGTGGTAGTATTTTCTCGCTAATTTTGGCACAAATTGTCTTTTCGACAATTAGCGATCGCCAGCAACAATTCTTCATTTTAGCAGCTATTTGCGCGGTAGTTGCAACTTTATCACTTTACTGGTGCGTTTACGGCACGCGCGATCGCATTTTGGTATTTGAAGCTAAACGCACGGCTGTTGAAGAACCTCCAGCTTTACCAATTAGAGAACAATTCAAAATTGTTTTTACCAACAAACCTTTTTTATTCGTTATTGGAATTTACCTTTTTTCTTGGCTAGCAGTACAAGTTACAGCCAGCATTATTCCCTACTTTGTTGTCAACTGCTTGCAACTAAGAGAAGCGCAAGTTCCTACAGTTCTCATTGCCGTACAAGGAACTGCCATTTTCATGTTAATAGTGTGGAGCCATCTAAGTAAAAAAATTGGTAAAAAAGCCGTATATTTTATGGGAATAATTTTATGGATTTTAGCTGCGATCGGACTATATTTCTTACAACCTGGTCAATTAGGTTTAATGTTTGCTTTAGCAGTCATAACAGGCATGGGAGTATCTACAGCTTATCTAATTCCCTGGTCGATGATGCCGGATGTAATTGAATTAGACGAACTCAATACCGGACAGCGCCGCGAAGGAATTTTTTATGGTTTTATGGTGTTGTTGCAAAAATTCGGTTTAGCTTTCGGTTTATTTTTAGTTGGAAATGCCTTGCAAGCATCTGGTTTTAGAGAAGCTGCGGCGGGACAAGAACTACCAACACAACCAGAATCAGCATTATTTGCCATTCGCCTTGCAGCTAGCGTTTTACCTGTAATTTTTCTGATTGGTGGTTTAGTTTTAGCATATTTCTATCCCATCACCCGCGAGATTCATGCTGAGATTTTGTTGAAATTGAAAGAGCGGAAGCAGGCTAATGGGTAATTGGTAACAGGTAATGGGTAATTGGTAATGGGTTTCAGTCTATATATCTACTCCCACTCGATAAAATTAAACTAGAGATACCAACGTAGATAGTGCTATGGAAACTCTCACACAACAAAAATGTACTGCTTGCAGAAAGGATGCACCGCGAGTCACGCCAGAGGAAGAGGCACAACTCAAACCGCAAATTCCCGATTGGCAGATTGTGGAAGTAGAAGGAATACCACATTTAACCCGTACTTACAAATTTCCTGATTTTCAAACCGCTTTGAAATTTACAAATCGCGTGGGCGAAATCGCTGAGGCGGAAGGACATCACCCCGCATTATTAACTGAGTGGGGTAAAGTTAAAGTCAGTTGGTGGACTCATGCTATTTGTGGGTTGCACAAAAACGACTTTATTATGGCAGCTAAGACCGACGAGATTGCGGCTCAATTTACCTGATACCGATAAAATTTAATTGCGATCGCGCATATAAGAGGGCGGGTTTATTGAGATTGTAATGGACAAGTAGAGATGTTTGGTGAACCCACCTCTACATTCACGCATGATTTTGACATACAAAAACCCCGATCGCGATCGGGGTTTTTTGCGGATCTGTATGCCCCCCTTTTTAAGGGGGGTTGGGGGGATCTAAACTAAGGCAACCATTCGAGAACGGCTTCTTCCTTAGTATTGGTATTGCGCGAAGGTGTTTCGCGGTTGAACTTCATATGAATCGAACGAGTTTGTTCGCCATCAGCAGCCACAGCCATAATTGGGTAGTCGATTAACCCATCTTGGAATGACATCTGGAAGCGAAATGTCCCATCTGGATTGAGTTTAATCGGACGACCACCGATAGTTACTGTTGCATCTGGTTCGGTTGCCCCGTAGACAATTAACTCAGCATCGGCAACTAACCAAAACTGACGCGGACGCATGGGAACGGCAGAAGCGGAGAAGCCTACGCCGGACATACCTACGCCAGACATGGTTAAACCAGATACGGTAGGTACTGCCCACATTCCCACGCCAGAGGGGAAGACGTAAGAACTGATTGCTTGTTCTGGAACCTGCTGCATCGAACCGAACAGAGAACCCGCAACTCGCTGCGCTTCTGCACCTTGAGCCATGCCGAAAATTTCGTCATAAATTGGATTGCTAGCGGTTGCACCGTTGGCTGTCATTGCCATGCGCTTAGCAGGGGGAACTAGTTCAAATACAGTTTTACCGCGCAGATCTTCTTCTATGCTGACGGTAACGAAGTGGTCTTCAATCCAATCGCTAGGATAGACGGGGGGAACGTGGACGGTAGCAGAACGAGCTAGAACTAGAAAACGACCATCAACGCAGCGATAACCAATATCTACCACGTAATCGCGATCGCTCACTGGGATCGGTAAATACCATTCCCGCGCTAGTTCGTCGCAAGGGTATTCTTGAATGCTGTGGGGGCTTTGAAATTCGATGTTAATATTTGTCACGTCGTAGAGGCGCAACGCCAACTGTTGTCCGCCTTGGCGACGCAGTTCTTCTTTGTGGTCGTTGGGAATATCCCAGTATGTATACGACCATTGCGGATCGCGAGGCATCAGCACAATTCGGCTTTCGCCGTAGCCTTCAGGTAAATCCGCCAAACCCTCATCCACGTCAGCTAAGGAACCACCAGTCCGGTCTTCTTGTCCCAGTTCAAATTTAGCTGCTTCCACTGTTTCTTGTGCCTCCAGATTACGCGGTTGAGTGCTAGAGAGTTTAGTACGCTCGGCTTGTTGTATTGCTGCCAATAGTTGCGACTTACGCATTCGACTGTAGCGGGAGATGCTATATTCGCTAGCAACTCGACGCAACTGCCGCAGTGTCATGTCGTCTAGAGGTGGGCGTTCTTTCGCCATAAATTTGACCTCCGATTTGTTGAACGGTGCATCGTTTGCTTTTGGAGCAGGAACGAGGCAAGAATTCAGAATTTGGAATTCGGAATTAGTGCAAGAGAAGCTCCCTTCTCCCTTTTCCCCGATCGCCATCTTTGCCTTGCGGCAGACAGTATTTTTTTGGGATCGCGGGGATCGCTTTGTTTACTATTTGTAGCAAAAAAACTCTTAGCAAGATCGTTGTTAAAAGACCGATTTCAATCGATCCCACGCAGGTATCGGTTTTTTGGGGATCGTTATGTCATAAATTCATGACATAACGTCGAAGACAATCGCGCAGCCCTTCAGCTATGTTAAATTTTCATGACATTACGTGGCGATCGCCTTCACGTAATTGGGCAGACAGCCATAAAGATTTTTATGAGTAGGGGCGCACAGCCGTGCGCCCCTAAAGTTTATTTGCGCCCCTACAAACGTCATGTACGCAATCGAGTCCCTAATTCCCAAACACGTACAACCACAAAGGCAGGACGAGAAGATAGAGAATAGTAGAAAGAATAATACTGCTGGCGATCGTCGTCCGGTCGAGTTCGTACTCTTCAGCAAAAATCAGTCCGGCAAAAGCAGTTGGAACGCCAGACATCAACACCATTGCCAAACGGCGATCGCCCGATAACCCCAAGACAAAAGTAGTTGCTACACCCACCAATCCAGGGATAACGATGACCCGCAATACAGCTGGAATTATCCCTTGTTGAAAGCTTTTCCATCCTGGTAGTTGAGACAAGCGCATCCCAATTAATAGAAAAGCGCAGGCGATAACAACATCAATCGATCCCTGCAAGCCTGACTCAACGATACGTGGAAGCGCCACATCTTGAGTGAAATAACCAATCGCAAAAACCCAAAGAATCGGTACGGTTAAAACATCTCTCAGATGAATCCACCAGTGATGGGATTGTTCGGAACGACCGAAATAACTAGCAATCAGTACCCCGAACCCGTAAGCACCAACTATGTTATGGGTGATGCTGAAAAACACAATCCAGCTCAAGTACTCTGGATCGATAAAGGTAGGGACGATGCTCAATCCGACAAAACCCGTATTTCCTAGCGCCGCAGCTAGAATAAAGCTGCCTTGGTAAGATGGCTTGTCCCACGGCTGAGATAAAAAGCCTGAGATGTTGGCATTTATCGATCGCGCGGCAAACTGCTGTAAGCCAACTAAGCACAAATAAGCGATCGCCACCCCACTGCCAATCGCTGCTAAAGTAATCCCTGGAGCCAATCCCGCTGGCTCTGAAAAATTGGTTTGACGCGCCAAAGCCAGGATTTCCAAAGGAATTCCCACCCAGTAGAGACCGCGACCCAACCAATGGGGTAAAGTCTCCGGTACTAGGCGAAGCATTATTAGCCCCAAACCAGTCCACGCAATCAGGGGCAGGTAAGCATGAAATAAAGTTTCTGTCATATTGAGCTATTAGCTATTAGCTGTTAGCCGTTAGCTATTTGAGCGACATGCGAGTGTAAATAGAGAAGTGAAGCTAAACCCTAACCCCACAAGTTACAATCCTAATCGCTAATTGCCAATTGCTAATCGCTAAAACTGCTATTTCAGCACCTTCATAGTCTGAATTCGCCAATTACCATTTTGGCGCACTAAGTTGTACTGCACGCGCAGCTTTTCATTATAAGAAGCAGCTCGATTCAGGCGGTTTCTTTCGTAAACTTGGGCTACTTCTACAACTGTCGCTTCTACCTGGGCGCGAGCGCTGTTTTTTGGATCATTTTTCACGCCATTGACCTGAAGGCTGTGCTTGTAGCGCCGGACGCGGCGATTGAGCATATCGTCTTGAACGCGCTTTTGCCACTGAGATAAAGCTGGTTCGACCAAAATTTGCTTTAATTTATCTGTTGTGTGTTCCGAGCCAAAAGCCGCCGCTTTTGCCGCTAGCCAAGCTTGAACGACTGGAGCAGCCGTATCCCGATTCAGATTCGCTGGTTTGGGTACTGCTGGCTTTGGCTGCGGTCGAGGAATTGCTACAGGCGGTTGGTTCAACTCTACGACTAGTCGTTCTGAGACGACAGGTGGCTGTTGGGCTATGGGTGGAGTTGCGGTTCTGTGGAATAAGGCGAAGATTTGACTGGTGAGAAACCACAAGACAGCTAGACCGAGAGTTCCACCACCTAACAGTATTGCCAAACGACCGAGCTTGAGAGACCCAAAGCCGAGCGCTCCAGTGGGGCGATCCTTGCCACGATCGTGACTCCCTCGCCGTGGCGGACGATTTTGTGAATTGCGGCGCTGGCGAGGTGGTGCAGCTTTTTCCACCCCAGAAGTTGCCTTCGTAGCACTTGAGCTTGCCGTCACTGGCTCTGGATTGGACAACACAGCCACAGTTCCTTGAGAGGAGTTTTCATCTCCTCTGCCCCCTAGCTCCCCTGCTCCTCTGCTGGTTGCGGCACTAGCTGCGATCGCCTGTCGTTGTCCGTTTCTGGCTGCTACCTGCTCGTTTCCGTCCGTAGCGCGGTCTGCTGGAGCGACAAACTGGTATTCTGCGATCGCATAGTCGGGCTGGCTTGGTAAAGCTTCTAAGTATTCCTGCACGCCAGGATCGGCAAAATAGTCTTTGAGCGAAGCCGTTCGAGTCGCCAAATCGCGAAAGTGAGGAAAGACTTCTGTTTGTAACCACGTTTCGCTGTACAAACACAAACCAGGCAGAAGATCGGGCGCACCTTGAGAATTTTTGCGGATAACGGCTAGAGGTTCTTCTTCTTGACTGTGTTGAAGGGCTTCAGTTGCTTCTACTGTTTGACCTAGTAGCAGAGAGCAGATTGCTTGTTCTAAATATAAATCTTGGCGTTTTCCCAACCGCAGCAGCAGGATTTTTGCTTGGTGAATCAATGCGGGCATTCGTGCCGCAAACCCCCTGGCAATGGAGGCGTAGACAGCTAAATACGTTGCTACTGCTGAAGGACGCTGGCTTTCTGCTTCAAATAGACTTTGTTGTTCTGCCGCTGTGAGGTAGTCTCGTAGTTGTTGAATAAAGCCGAGAAAATCCTCAATACTCAGACCCGAACCATCATTGCCAGTACCTTCAATCCCATGGCGATCGCGCAAAATGTCCTGTAACAGTTGTAACCCTCGCTGCCTTTCAGCAATGTGAGATTCGGGTTGCGATACTAATTCTAGAATGCGATAGGGGCGCAGTTTCTCTAGGTCGGCAGCAATTTCTGCCGCAGTATTGGGAAATAGCCCTTCTCGTTCTAACAAGCTATACCCTGCTTGGAGAGAAACAGCTGCATTTTCATACCGATCGTTCTGCCATTGTTCTCGTCCTTGTTGTAGATAAGCAAGAGCCACGGCTAGGACAATATCAGGGCGATCGCTTTGAGCGTCGCTATCTGCTTCAAGATCGCTATTGCTAAGGAAAGACTGACCTAAGTTCAATACTAGTTCGCATTCTCCTGCATCTTGCAGAATTATCAGCGCTCCGATCAGCAGCTCGTCAGCAATTTCAATACTGAGGCGATCGGTTTCAGGTTCAAGTTCAAAATTACGCTCGAAACGCTTAGATGGCGCGTTCGCATCTTCATCAAGTTCGCCATCCGCAGCACCATTCATCACCCCACTATTTGCTAATTCATCGGCAGAGGCACGATATTCAGCATCGTAGCGCTGTCGCTGTTGGGGATCGGACAGGACTCGATAGGCAAGAGAGATGAGTTGATTGCGAATGTCGATCGCTGTCAGCGAATACTCGCGTTGCGGCAGCTGCGCGGTGCGATCGCGGTAAGCTTGTTGCAACTGTTCCGCACTCATCGGCTGAAAAAAATTGGGTGGTAGTCCCAAAATGCGATAGTAATCTAATGGAACGCGCACAGTTAAGCTCCCCTGCACCGTGAGAAAATTAGTAGTTTATTTATATCGAGATGTCGAGCAGCAACGTTTTTCCATTTTAGTAAAACGTGCCTATATGATAACTTGTGGATTTTAATCTCAAAGTTATTTTATCTACCAGCTTGAAGCATGGATCGTTGAGTCGTTGCGAACTGAAATTTTACTTAATAGAGGGAGCAGGGAGCAGGGAGTAAGGAGTAGGGAGGAGAAGAGAGAGTCGCCCAGATGAGGGGGCTGAGGGAGAAAACAACCAATTACCAATTACCAACTACCAACTACCACTTCCCCACACCCCACACCCTTTCTTCACTGACAACTGATAACTGATAACTGATAACAGGTTATCTTAAAAAATAATTTCATTTAAGCGATCGCAAAGGTATTACATAGTAATGGTTCAGGAGCGGACTTTACCTGTTTTTCACGCTGCTACAGCCCAAATCACTAGAGAAAAAGGGTTGGAGCTTTACGAGGATATGGTTTTGGGGCGCATGTTTGAAGATAAATGCGCCGAAATGTATTATCGCGGTAAGATGTTTGGCTTCGTTCACCTATATAACGGTCAAGAAGCCGTCTCTTCTGGCGTAGTCAGGGCAATGCGACCGGGAGAAGACTACGTTTGCAGCACTTATCGCGATCACGTCCATGCTCTCAGTGCGGGAGTTCCCGCTAAAGAGGTGTTGGCAGAGCTATTTGGTAAGGCTACAGGCTGTAGTAAAGGGCGTGGCGGTTCGATGCATATGTTTTCTGCCGAGCATCGCGTGCTGGGCGGCTATGCTTTTGTCGCTGAAGGCATCCCTGTCGCCGCAGGTGCAGCATTTCAGTCTAAGTATCGTCGCGAAGCACTAGGAGATGCAACCGCTGACCAAGTGACGGCTTGCTTTTTTGGCGATGGAGCCTGCAACAACGGTCAGTTCTACGAAACGCTAAATATGGCGGCTTTGTGGAAATTACCGATTTTATTTGTCGTCGAAAATAATAAGTGGGCGATCGGGATGGCGCACGAACGGGCAACTTCCCAGCCAGAAATTTATAAAAAAGCCAGCGTGTTTGGCATGGAGGGAGTGGAAGTAGACGGAATGGACGTGCTAGCAGTCCACGCCGTAGCCAGAGAAGCTGTAGCCCGCGCCCGTGCTGGGGAAGGACCCACTCTGATTGAAGCCCTTACCTACCGTTTTCGAGGTCACTCCCTCGCCGATCCTGATGAGCTGCGTACCAAGACAGAAAAAGAGTTTTGGTTTGCTCGCGATCCAATTACGAGATTAGCAGCTTACTTAGTCGAGCAAAACCTCGCCCAGCAGGAAGAACTCAAAGCGATCGATCGCAAAATTCAGCAGACCATTGACGAAGCCGTACAATTTGCTGAAAGCAGTCCCGAACCCGATCCCAGCGAACTTTATCGCTTCATTTTTGCCGAAGACGAGTAATTAGTCATTGGTCATTGGTCATTCGTCATTGGTTGTTACAAATGACAAATGACTATTGACAAGTGACAGCAAAAAGCGAGGACAAAATAGGTGTTTGAAGTTTCACAGCAAAAACAACAATACCAAACCTACGTTCTAACAGACTCATCCACTGATTCGCGGTTGGAAGTCGTGCCAGAGCGAGGTGGAATTATTACCCACTGGCGCGTCCAGGGACGAGAAATTCTCTACTTGGACGCAGAACGGTTTGCTCGTCCTGAAATGAGCATACGAGGCGGAATTCCGATTTTGTTTCCGATCTGCGGTAACTTACCGGATAACACCTATACGTATCAAGGACAGCAATACACGCTGAAGCAACATGGTTTTGCCCGCGATTTAGCTTGGGAAGTGACAAACTCTGAAGCTAAGGACGATAGTGCTAGCCTCACGCTCGTTCTCAATAGCAACGAGCAAACTCGCACGGTTTACCCGTTCGACTTCCAAGTAGAGTTTACCTATGAGTTTAAAGGTAACTGGCTGGGAATCTGGCAGCGATTTGTCAATCACTCGTCCGCTCCCATGCCATTTTCGACAGGACTACACCCTTATTTTCAAGTTGCCGATGCTGACAAAACGGCTTTGAAATTTGAGATCCCAGCAACTCAGTTTCAAAATCAAATTACTAAGGAAATGCACGCCTTCAGCGGGAATTTTGATTTCGAGCAAGAAGAACTCGATCTAGCTTTCCGACCGATCTCAAACCAAAAAGCGACTGTTAGCGACAATTCTCAGCATTTACAACTGACATGGAGCAGTAATTATTACGGTACGCTAGTTTTCTGGACAATTAAGGGTAAGGACTACTATTGTTTGGAGCCTTGGACAGCTCCACGCAATGCTTTAAATACGGGAACCGATCTGATTTATATCGAACCTGCTGGTGAAGTTCAAACTTGGGTCAATCTGGATATCACTTCTACTTAAGCTAGACCCATGCATAGTTTTCAATATCTTATCTAAACTTCTGAGTTAATTTGTGGGGTACTTGTGTTAATCTAGAAAGAGTGTCAGCTACGGGATGTAGCGCAGCTTGGTAGCGCGCCTGCTTTGGGAGCAGGATGTCGCAGGTTCAAATCCTGTCATCCCGATTTAGATTTACGGTTGAGGCGATGAGATCTTTCATAAGGTTGTCATTGGTCATTTGTGAATAGCTAGTGGAACCCGACTCTTTTCTTGCCACTGCTCCCTGTACGGGCGGGTTTAGCAACAGATTCACGAGTTTTGGCAATGAATCCTGGCTCAAAACCCGCCCCTACGAATCCCTACTCCCTGTACGGGCGGGTTTAGCAACAGATTCACGAGTTTTGGCAATGAATCCTGGCTCAAAACCCGCCCCTACGAATCCCTACTCCCTACTCCCTGCTCCCTTCTATTTACAAATCTGTTTAATTCTTAAAATATTTGCGGAACGCGAACAACGAGCGGAGTTATGCCGTCAGCAATAGTCAGTGGCGATCGCATTGGTTGAGTCAACCCTCTTGCCAAGACACTGCTACTATAACTACAACTAGTTGGGTGGGTATTTTTACCACCACTGGAAGAAACACAATCTGGTCATTGATGTCAGGAATACTCATGAAATCAGTTATAAAATTGATGATTCGCTGGAGTGCAACGTTAGGAGTGGTGGGAAGTACCATTATTGGTACGACGACAATGGGCGCTCTAGAAGTCTTGGCTTTGCCAGAACAACAAATCTTGCAAAAGCTTGGACCCGTGCCAATGTTTACAATCACGGATAATAAGGGCGCACCACTGGTAGCTTCCGTACCAGATCAAAAAGATAAATCGGGAGTCGCTGGAGTCTTTATCAATCGCCAAGACGCACAGGCTTTTATCGATCGCCTGAAGCAGAAAAATCCAGAGTTAGCGAAAAATGTCAGAGTTGTGCCTGTCTCTCTAGCAGAAGTTTACAAGCTAGAGCAAACAAATAAGAAAAAGCCTAATTCTCCCAACTTTGCCTTTGTCCCAGGACAGCAGCAGGTTGACGCTGCTAAAACATTACTACAGCAAAGCGGTCAAAAGCCGGAGCAATTTAAAGGAACGCCGTTATTTGTCGCTAAAGCTGGCAAGGAAAAAGGCTACCTCACAATTAAACAAGCAGATCAGCAAGTCATTCCTTTCTTTTTTAATAAGACTGAATTGCAGGCAATGCTAGAACGCTTTAAGAAACAGAAACCCGATCTCGCTTCGACAATTGAAATTCAAGTTGTCAATTTGGAGGGAGTATTGCAAGCAATGCAAACTCGCAACGACCAGGGTTTAAGTCAAATTGTTTTGGTTCCTCCCAAAGAATCAATTGACTTCGTGCGATCGCTTCAACCAGCAGCACCCAACCAACCAGCTAAAAAGCCTTAATGCCGAACAACCCAAATGAATACATCTGGTCTAGAACTGTGGCGATGGCGACAGCAGGCTGCAATAGATGCGATCGCGGCTGATGTCTCGTCTAAAGAACTAGATTGGTTGCTGCAAGAAGTCGCAGGGTTAGATACTCTTTCCCTGCGACTGGAGTTATATAAGTACCAACCGCAAATTCAGTTGAAGTTACCTTTAGCTGAGTTGGATCGATTGTGGCAAAGGCGGTTGCAAGAACGCTTACCAGTACAATACATTGCCCAGACTACGCCCTGGCGGGATTTTAAGCTAGTAGTTTCTCCCGCTGTTTTAATTCCGCGACCGGAAACGGAAATTTTAATCGATCTGGTAGTTGAAGCGGTTAACAAAAGTTTCGTGACTGGATTAGAACGGGGACATTGGGTCGATTTGGGTACGGGTAGCGGCGCGATCGCGATTGGGTTAGCTGCTGTTTTTCCGGCGGCTGAAGTTCATGCTGTCGATCTCAGTTCTGCGGCTTTAGCAGTTGCTCAAAGTAACGCTCGAAATTTAGGGTATGGCGATCGGCTAAAGTTTTATTTAGGGAATTGGTGGGAGCCGTTAGCATTTCTTCAAGGTCAAGTTTGCGGGATGGTGTCAAATCCGCCTTATATTCCTAGCAAATTGGTTCCTCAACTGCAACCAGAAGTCGCAAATCATGAACCGCATTCAGCTTTGGATGGTGGTGTAGATGGTTTGGATTGCATTCATCATTTGATTGCAACTGCGCCAAATTTTTTGCGATCGGGTGGTGTTTGGTTAATTGAAATGATGGCGGGACAGGCTGAAACTGTAAGCGAGTTGTTACAGCAGCAGGGGAGTTATATTGATATTCAAATTTATGCGGATTTAGCAGGGATTGAGCGTTTTGCTCTGGCTTATAGGCGGTGATGGATTTTGTGGGTCACGCAAAGGCGCAAAGGCGCAAAGTCTAATTTAAGTGTAGAGTAGGCAAAGTTTATCCTACTTATGTTTGATTATAAAAAGTCAGTTAACAAACACATGTCAAATAGAGTTTTTGGTTGTATTTTGAATCAAAGATAAATTACTCAGTGCAATTACCGAAATTCAGACAAGGAAAATTTTTATTCAAGTAGTGATATATTTAGCTAAATTATTGGATGTCAACTTGTGACCTATCATTTGATTAAAAATTGTTGAAAAGCAGTCTAAATAGGACTTGCAGATCGCTACTGTATTTTCATATAGTTAAAAAATTATAACAACTCGTCAAAATTACCGTAATTCTACTATTAGTAAGTTTGCGATCGCAACTGGATAAGTGTCACGCTGAATGAAACCCTCTGCTCCATCGGCTTTTAAGCATATCTGCGATTTGTTTTAGGCGAGCTAATACAGGTATTTTATTGATGTTTTCTACTTGACTAGCTTGAATTTCGGCTGATTTTATGCTTTATGTTCTTTCAAGTCTATAGCTGCAATCTACCCTGAAAAATTACCTACCCAATAAATCAGTAAATTTTCGCTTGAATGGATACTAGAGCAAGAATACTTTAGGTTTAGTTTAGCTTTTTAAAGCTGCTGTAAAGTAACCAATCTGCGTCTGTCAAAACTTAGATTTGCATGAGGTGTAATGATTCACAATTTATTCAATTCGTTACACTTGTCAATTGCTTAACCGCACTGAAATAAAGCGTTTTTAACCTACTTGAAAAGCTATTTGAATTAAACGCTCTGCCCCTAGTAACAATTTCTCTAATCAAAACTGCTGAGGGCGAAAGCAAGTGCAAATCTGCGTGACTTGTCCCACACTCGCACGAAATTCTAGTTGCGTTGAGTGATGCATGGGGCTGGCAGTCGCTTGTCAACTTATCAGGGTACAAGATGAATTTACACCAAAAGATTCAACACCTAGCTCAAAATAAATCGTTATTGCGATCGCTAAAGCCTAAAACAATTGCCTCTATTTTTGTTGCCTCGGCTCTCCTCTACACTCTGCCAGCACGGGCGCTAACAAGTTACTTAGGAATTAATAACGGCACTGGCTACAACACCGATCCAGAATATGTCGGTCGCTCTATCCAGCACACGAAGGACTTAAATTTAGAAGTCGCCCGTATGGGGATGGATGGTGTTGGCGGTTTCACAGAGGGCGCTGGTTTCAATTGGTCAGCTAGAGATGCAGCCATCGATCGGTATCTCAACGCCGGACTCAAAATTCATCTGGTACTATCGGCGCGGATGCACGTCAATCGAGACGGTAACTACGAGCAGTGGAAGGCAAATTTCCGTTATTTTGCTCGCAACGTCATGATGCGTTACAAAGGCAAGATTTCTTACTACATCATCGATAACGAACCCGACCTTGACTACGGTAACGGTAAGATGTCAGCTCAAGAATGCGTTGATATGACGCGGATTGCCTACGAAACAGCGAAAGAAATTGACTCGAACATCAAAATTGAATCGCCGCCCGTAATGGGAATTGAATCCGGTCTGTTAGACGAAATGTTAGATGCTGGGATTGCTGAGGTGAGCGACTATATCGGCTTGCACGCCTACGGCGGACAAATTTCCGAGAATCGCCTCGGACATCCTTGGCGAGTCTTAGAATCGCGTGGCATTCGCAAGCCTTTAGCAATCAGCGAATCGGGATCGATTAACGAGTATTGCAACGGTTCGCAGTATGAAACAGAAGACTGTCGCCGTCGATGGTTTGCTTATTTCGGACAACAATTGAAGCGGTTTGGTTACGACCACGCACTACTATTCGATCTGGACGGTCACGATAGCTGGGCTGTTGCCCCAGGTTTTAACCCAAGTAAGACATATCAGCAAATCAAAGATTTGAGCTTAAATGAAGCTCTGAATAATGCCGACTTTGAGTCTGACAACAATGTTGAAACAGGCTGGATACCGTTTGATAGCAACGATGTCTGGATTCTTGAAGGTGCTTCGCCCTACGTGAGTTTTGTCCGTAACGATAATGGCGGAGCGCACGGAGGAAACGGATATGTCAAACTCAATAACGGTAATGCTTCTCCAGATGCGCCAGTGAGAGTTCGGCGCATTGTCGGTCAGCTACCAAAGGGACAAAAAGTCAAAATTGGTGCTTGGGTGTATGTCAACGGTAAGGCATCAGCAACTCTGAAAGCATTAGGCTACGACTATCAAAATGGCGATGCCGAAATTTCAGCTACCTCAACCAAGAAAAATGGCTGGGAATACTTAGAGATTGAAGTCCCGATTTCGAGATACTGGACGGTTGTTGAACTAGGGACTTCGGGAACTGGCAATTCGGGAGACTATGTCAAGTGGGATGATGTCTCAATCGATTAATTGTTTGTAGAGGCGCTTCGCGCCTCTACAACTCTAGCTCAATTCTGCTACGATTCGATCTTCGAGTAAAGTTTGATTGGTGAGTAAATCCTCGACAGTCATTCGCAAGCAGCGCTGTGCGTCTACTTGAAACAGAACTTTAATCCGATCGCTCCCAGGATACCCAGGTGGGGTTAATTGGGCAATTTGCCTTGCCCCATCTCGGTCGTTAAGAGGTTGTACCTGTTTTTTTCCACCATCTAAACGGCGGGTAATCAGGCGATCGCCATCAAAATATACTTCCGTTCCGCCAGTCTCCGCCCCCAGCTCCCCTACAATGAGTTCGATACTGGGCTGATTATCTAATGATGCGCCCAAAACTAATTCTACCGGATTTGTCATCGGGTAAGGTTGCCCTGGATTAATAATTGGATGCCAGCTGTGACATTGATTTCTTCTGTCCCAATAACGGATACCGTAACTGTGATAGAGAAAATCTTTGACTTCCACGCCTTGACAAATCTGCAACGCACCTTGGGCGATCGCTTCAAACGGGCGATCGCAATGAATTTTTTCGGCAGGGAAATACTGTTGCACCCAAGTCTGCACGGCGGGCATTTGTGCTGTTCCACCCACCAACAATACCGCATCAATCTCTGTTACTTCTATCTCCTGTCGCAGTGCCTGTTGTAATAACTGCTGCATCGACTCGTCTAATTGCTCGAAAAATTGATGTTCTATCAAAATTTGCGTGAGGCGATCGCGGTCTAATTCTAATTCGTAACTCTCAAACGTCTCATCATTAAAATAAACTTCGCTGGCTTGCACCTGACTAGAAAGTTGAATCTTCACCCTTTCTGCCAAACGAGTTGTTAAAGGAGATACAGCTAATCCTCTCTCCTGAGCGAAATAATCGACAATCCAGTTATCGATATCAGTTCCGCCTAAATTTTGTCCTGCTTTTGCTAAGACACGGGCAGTTTTTACTTTCTGTCCAGATGTTTTAGCAAAAGATTTCTTGCCCCATTGCAACAAAAACCCCGTCTGTTTTTTGACAGCATTTCCACCATCTAAGCGAACTAGAGATAAATCTAAAGTACCACCGCCAAAATCAACGACCAATAAATTATCTCGCTCTGCCATGCCATATCCCAAAGCAGCAGCAGTAGGTTCGTCCAAAATTCGGACTTGTTCCACGGGTAAAGCACGACAGATTTCACCCAGCCACAAGCGATAAGCTTCAAAACTATCAACCGGGACTGTTAAGACTAAGGATTGCTCGTCTTCAGGGGCTTGAGTGGCTAATTTGTCAATAATTTGGCTCAAAAACCACTTTCCGACTCGTTCAAACGATACCGTCTCGCCATCCAGTTGAGGCAAAAAACCCTGAATATCCGTACCGATGCCGCGCTTAAAGCTGCGAAAAAATCGCGGATCGGTAGTTAAATCTAAACCGCGATCGCGTACTGTCTGTCCGATTAACACGCGATCGCTTGCCGCATCTTCTACATAAACCAAACTGGGAATCAGAGGTGGATTTTGACCCAACTGCTGAGATAAGCCTGGTAAACTCAAAGTTTCCGCTTGCTGCGTCACGGGATTCCAACGGGCTATACAAGTGTTACTCGTACCAAAATCGATTGCGATCGCCATGTTGAATCAATTATCAGTTATCGTAGGGGCGGGTTTTGAGCGAGGATTGATTGCCAAAGCCCGTGAATCTCGTGCTAAACCCGCCCGTACAGAAGTCAGGAATAATCGCGAATTCTAGATTTATCCTACCCTGTTGGGGATACAAGCTACGTTCTTTATTCCCTAGCCCCCAGCCCCTAACCTCTAACCCCTCTTCAGCGCCAGCCTGTTTCTGCTTGTTTCAAGACGTAGGCGGAGACTGCTTGAATTTCCTCTGCTGTCAAGCGATCTTTATAAGCTGACATATTGCCTTGACCGTTGGTGACAATATTAGCGATCGCCTCTACTGAATCCATGCCATATTTTTTCAAGGCTTTTTGTTTCAGATTCTTGCCGCGCCTGATGATATTACCACCGTTAATGTGACATCCCGCACATTGAGTTTCAAAGATTTTAGCTCCATTTGGCGCGTCTGCGGCTAAGGCTGGGGTAGAACAGGCGATCGCCATTTCTACGAGCATCACCAGTACTAAACCAAGTATTCGCTTTAATATTTGCTTGAATAACATTTTCATATGGAAAGGAAACTGTAACTAGCAACACCGCTATAAGCCAATATAAAGCGTGAAAGGTAAAGTCGGTGAAGGTAACATCTCAGACACTTTGCCTTCCCTTCCAGTGAAATGACATCATCCCAGCCAAACTTTATGGGCAGAACCGCTAATTTGAGAGGATGATGGAGAAAAGCAAGTTTGGGTTGCAGCCATGAGTCAGAGCATTTCTACGACTTCAAAACGGTTGACGTTTGAGGAATTTCTTGCCTACGACGATGGTACGGATACGCGCTATGAATTGGTGGATGGAGAATTAGTAGAAATGCCGACGGAATCGCATGAGAACTGCCAGATTGCAAAACTGTTAATGTTTGAATTGGCAAAATATGTTCCGATCGCACTTCTCAACCTCAAAGACGTTGAAATTGAAGTGAGCGGACGAGGAGCCAAAGTCCGGCTCCCTGATTTGCTTGTGCTGAGTGAAGAAGGATACGCAGCACTGCAAGGCAAAACCCGCAACATTATTACTCACGATATGCCACCGCCAATTCTCATTGTTGAAGTCGTTTCGCCTGGTGATGAGAACCGAACTCGCGATTATCGATATAAGCGCACGGAGTATGCAGCACGAGGTGTTGCCGAGTATTGGATTGTCGATCCTCAAGAACGGCGGATTACCGTGTGTCAGTGGGTAGACGGGCAGTACGAGGATAAAGTGTTTGCGGATGGAAATCGAATTGAATCAATCGTAATTCCAACATTTGAGCTAACAGCAGAACGGATATTCGCATTTGCTCAAAACTAGTTATGGCAAAGATCGTATCTCTACTTTCGTAAGGGCGGGTTCACCAAAAAACTCGGTTCTCAACTAATATTCTGAGTGAACCTGCTCCTACGATTCCCGCTCATCGTGACTCGCCAACGCTTATTTCTATTTATTATTGCAATACTCCTCATCGTACTTTCCTGGTGGCAAATTGCGGCTGCAAGAACTGGGCTAATCGTACAATCTCTTTCTAGGGATGGCATACCGATGCTGTATGTCGCACCAGTGCGATCGCCAAAAATGCCAGGAGTACTGATAGCTCATGGTTTTGCAGGTTCTAAGCAGTTAATGTTGGGTTATGCCTACACGCTGGCTCATGCAGGCTATGCGGTGATGTTGTGGGATTTTAGCGGGCATGGAGCTAATCATAAATCCTTGGCACGATCGCCACTCCAAGCCGATCTCGATACTGCATACAGAGCCTTACTCGCTCAGCCTAGAGTCGATCCGCAACGAGTCGCTGTATTGGGGCATTCGATGGGTAGTGGTGCGGCGATGACAGCAGCAATTCAACAAAGCGATCGCTTTACTGCTACAGTAGCAATTTCTCCTACTAAAGCCGCAGTCACACCCCAGGTTCCCGCTAACTTGCAACTACAGGCGGGAGATTGGGAACCGCGTTTTGTTGTCAATGCCCAACAGTTATTACAGCAAGCAGGGGGAGAAGGTCAAGGGCGATCGCTCATTATCATCCCCAATGCCGAACATATTACCATTCTCTTTCGCCAAGTTAGCCACCAAGCTGCTAAAACCTGGCTCGATCGCAGTTTTGGCATTCAAAACTCTAGCAACTATATAGATAATCGCATGAGTTGGTATGGCGTGCATTTATTTGCATGGATTCTGATCTTAGGTGCTGTTGCTCCAGTTATCTCACATGGGATATTACGTCAGCCACCGAGAATTTGGCGGCGCTTTCCTGCAAGAGGAGTATCAGATCTGCTGTTTCAAGCAGCAATTCAGGCTCACAATTCTGACATAGTTAGTAAAAGCGATCGCCTCAAAAGTTGGATCGGTCTAATCTTGAGTCCTTTAGGGGCAATTGGCATACTCGCATTAATCAACCGCAGTACGGACATTGCCAGCTTAGGTGGCGTGTTGGTAGGTGGTGCGTTGGGAATTTGGTTTTATGCGGCTGGTATCGTCTGGCTGTTGGCTAACTTGCGTTTACCGCGTTTGACTCTAGCAGGATTGGGATTGGGTTTAGGGCTGTTTCTCCTGCTGTGGGTTGCTTTTGGGGCGATGGCACAGATAGTCTGGTTACAGTGGTGGTTGGTTCCCGTTCGCTTGCAACTCTGGCTGTGGTTATCGTTGCTGTGTTTTCCCTGGCTGCTTGCTTCCGGTATTGCCCAAAGACAAAGTAGTATCAAAACCCGATTTATTTGGTGGTTGGGACAAAGTTTAGTCTTAGTCATAGGACTGTTGGCAACAATCCAAATGCTGCCCCAAATTGGTTTTATCTTCCTCTTGTTGCCTATCTTCCCCTTATTTTTGGCAATATTCGCGATCGCATCTGCCTCTGTCAAAGATGTTTGGGCTTATGCAATTGGATGTTCTCTATTTTTCAGTTGGGCGATCGCGGCTGCTTTTCCCCTGGTAGGATAACCTAAGCTTAAATTCAGTTGCCAATAATATCAGTGTTAGCAATCGAGAATGGCTTATGAAATCGTTGCATCGCCCAGATATGTATGCATGGTCGATTTTCGACCGCGATCGAAACATGGATTTCAATAGCTTTGTTTGGATTCGCCCCAAAGGTAATATTCTCATCGATCCTTTGGCATTATCAAACTACGATTTCGCTCGGCTCAATTCTTTTGGTGGTGCAGCTTGGATTATTATCACGAATTCCGACCACATCAGGGCAGCTAAAGGGATCGCCCATGTCACCGGAGCGAAAATTGCTGCCCCATTAGGTGAAAAAGAAACCTTCCCCATTGCGTGCGACTGCTGGCTGATGGATGGGGATGAGTTAGTCTCAGGGTTACAAGTTTTTGCTTTATCTGGTTCCAAAACTCTTGGGGAATTGGCACTGTTAATTGAAGGTAATACCTTAATTACAGGTGACTTAATCCGCGCCCCCAAAGCTGGTAGCCTGACAATTTTGCCCGATAATAAGCTCACGCACACAGCGGATGCTGTAGCCTCAGTCCGCCGCATTGCTGCGATCGATAGTATTGAAACCGTACTCGTAGGTGATGGTTGGTCGATTTTCCGCAATGGTAGCGATCGCCTCAAGGAACTAGCAGCAACGTTATGAGAGGGTGTAGGGTGTGGAGTGTGGGATACTACACCCTAATGCAGTTGGTTAGGATCTTCTAGAGTTATTGGGAGTTCGGTATTTTCGACTCGGTTAGGATCTTCAAAACTAGGGGGAAGTTCTGTATTTTCCGTTCTGTCGAGATCGTTCGCTCTTTCGGAAGTGCCTGCATCTCCAAATTCCTCTTCTACCACACAACCAGCTACAGAAACCGAATATTTACGACCTGTAGTGCTGATATCTCCAACTCTCACATTCACCTGATATGGTTGATTGTCGCGACGGGGAATGGCTGCAATTTTTAGCGGCTGACCTTCTAGCAGCCTCACAGAAGAATTGCGATAGAACTGATCCTTCGTACCATCGCTATATTTCAGGTAAACTGATATGTTGTACTTAGCAGTCTGTTCTGGCATCAAATCGACGACGAAGCGATCGAACGCAGCACCACCCGGTACGCCAAAATCGGTATTGTAGTTATTCCGAGAGATCAGCATTCCTGGTGCGGAAACAATTTTTCTCACCTGCGTCCCATCACCCCCGATCGCATTTAACGACTCACAGCTTTGACCGTAAGCAGGTACGCCACTAGCCAATAACCCTAAAATTCCCAACACAGCACAACGATAAAACACGCCCCAACCTCCTTCTGAGCTTTCTTCGCCAAAAGTCTACTAGAGATAACCATATTTTTTGGGAAATGTCAAGAAAGTTTATTTTATGAAGCGATACGGCACAGGCTTAGCCTCAAATGCCGCATAACTACCCCCTAATCCCTCGACAATCGTGCGAGTATTGGCAACTAGCATTTTTGAGTAAGTATCGCCGTCTGTTCCTGGTTCTCCTAAACCATCAGCGTAGAGTTCTCGCTCTGCAACTTTGACGTTTGCTTCCCTTGCTACAGCTTCAATCAGTTGCGGGTTAACTGTCTTTTCGGCAAATATTGTCGGAACGCCAGATTTTCTGATATCTTTGACGAGTTCTGCTACCCTGGCAGCTGTAGGTCTTTCTTCCGTGCTAATTCCTTGCAAGGCTCCTTCAATTGGAATTCCATAAGCATTTGCATAGTAACCCATTGCATCGTGGGTAGTAACTAATTTACGCTGCCCGAGTGGAATTGTCTGAATCTGGGATTTAATCCAAGTATCGATTTGTTTGAGTTCGCCCGTCAGTTGTTTAGTATTGCTGGTATATTTTGTGGCGTGATTCGGAAATGCTTTTGACAAGGAGTCAGCGATCGCATTGGCGATGCGAATACCGTTTTGGGCGTTATGCCAGACGTGCGGATCGGTAACGGTTTGTCCGTCTTCCTCAAGCTGTTGGGGTTTGGGAACGCCAATCTCATGTACTGCTACTTTAGGTGCGGGGTTAGAGGTGGCTTTGATTAGTTTAATTAGACCAGACTCAAAGTTGTAACCACCAGACAAAATTAATTCCGCTTGCTCGATCGCTTTGCTATCTTCTGGTTTCGGTTGATACAAGTGAGGGTCAGCACCAGGCTCGATTAAACATTTTAAGTCTATGGTGTTTGCCGCGATTTCTTGAGTTAATCCGCAGGTAACGCTGTTAGTTGCAACTACAAGTGGTAAGTTATTTTTCTGCGCGATCGCCTCATCCCCTTTGAGATTCAATCCAGCTAGACCGAGTGCCATCGCAAAGGTCGCTATAGATTTGACAGACAACTTTAACATCTTCTTTTCGAGCTTGAGTGATAATGATTATCATTGTGCTATAAGAAGGCGTATGTTAGAAGTCCAACATTTAACCGTCAGCTATCGAGGTGTATCTGCTGTTGAAGATGTCAGTTTTCGCCTGCAACCAGGACAAATCGTTGGCGCGATCGGTCCTAATGGTGCGGGTAAAAGCACGATGGTCAAGGCAATGTTGGGTTTAGTACCGACTGTAAGTGGAGTGGTAAAGTACCGCGATCGCGCCTTACAACAACAGCTGAATGCAGTAGCATATGTTCCCCAACGCACGCAAATTGACTGGGATTATCCCGTGACCGTGTGGAACGTTGTCATGATGGCGCGGACAAGACAGACGGGATGGTGGCGCGAACCCAATCGTCAATCTAAGCAAATTGTCGCTACCGCTATAGATCGAGTTGGGATGTGGGAACTGCGTCACAGACAAATTGGGGAGTTATCCGGCGGACAACAGCAGCGAGTATTCTTGGCGCGATCGCTAGCACAGGAAGCAGAATTATTCTTTTTTGACGAGCCATTTGTTGGTATCGACAAGAAAACCGAAACAATTATGTTTGATGTATTTTCCGAATTGAAATTGCAAGGTAAAACACTCTTAGTTATTACCCACGATCTTGCTACGACATTAATAAAATGCGATCGACTTCTATTATTAAACTGTCAGTTAATCGCCAATGGTTCTCTCAAAGAAGTTGCGACAACAGCCAACATTCAACGCGCCTACGGTGACAGCATTTTGTCAATTCGGAATTTGGAATTGGTAGCCATCACGAACAAATGACAAATGACAAATGACTAACTTATTAATCGAACCGCTAAGTTTTGAATTTATGCGTTTAGCGCTAGTAACAGCAATTTTACTAGGTATACTTTGCTCAGTTATCGGCACTTACTTAATCGTACAACGGATGGGTTTATTAGGAGATGTTATCGCTCATGCAGTGTTACCAGGGCTAGCGATCGCATTTTTTCTAGGAATTGATATATTTGTCGGTGCGTTTATCTCCGGTACGCTCAGCACGTTTGTCATCTCTTGGATTCAGTCTCAGTCTCGAATCAAAGTTGATGTCGCAATGGCGTTAGTTTTTTCGGGCTTTTTGGCATTAGGAATTACACTCATTACCGCACTCAAAAGTAAACTAGACCTACATCAGTTTCTCTTTGGCGATATTTTAGGAGTCACGACAACTGATGTATGGAGAACCTTAGCGATCGCCATCATTATATTGCTTTTAGTTAAGCTATTCTACAAAGAATTATTATTTTATACTTTCGATCCCTTAGGCGCTCAATCTGTCGGTCTTCCAGTCAATTTAATTCACTTAGGCTTAACGGCTGCTATTACCTTAACAATTATTGCGAGTATGCAAGCAGTGGGTATAGTATTAGTTGTTTCGCTTTTAATTGGACCTGGAGCTACAGCTTACTTACTCGTGAAAGAATTACATCAAATGATGATTTTTGGAGCAGTTATTGGGATTCTTAGTAGTACCACTGGAATGTATTTTAGCTACTACTTTAATGTTCCCTCTGGTGCAGCAATTGTCTTAGTAGTTTCAGGATTATTTGTATTAGCGCTATTATTCAGCCCATCTCAAGGTATTTTGACCCAGCCAGCAGTAGCAAATCGTTCTTTTTCAATCTTACGTCAATTCAAACAATCGAAAAAATGAATTTAAAAATTGTAGAGACGTTACATGTAACGTCTCTACACTATCAAAGCGGTAGCTTACCTTGTAATTGCTGAACTGCAACGATACAACTAGAACAGTCACAGCCATATCTTTGAATTGCAGCCTGCGACTCTTCATCAGTGAAATCTAAAGTCGGAACTTCATCTTTTGATGGAGTTTCTGTAACATTGGTAAAAGGTTTAGGAGTTGGGCGATCGAATACTATGTCAACTAAGGGAGGAGATACCGATTTTGAGGTATCGTTAGGTTGAGTAACAATTTCTCTAGCCTGAGCTGGATCGGGAGCTATAAGTATCAATGCCATGAGCGTGGGACAGGCAAATAAGGCTAATTTAGATAACTTCATAAGTCACGCCATAAAGAATTATCTGGTTGGCGCAGATCATAACTGATTTAAGCTATTTTGTAAACATCTTTTTTGTAATTATCTAAAATTTATTTATCACAGAAAAGGAATCGATTGCCGCGCTTATGTCTAGATTTACAAACGCGATCGTCGATCGCTTTTTTTGAGGTTGAATATTTACTTTTTTTAGTGTTAATTATTTAACCTTATTTTAGAGAAGATCGTAACTAAAGTACTAAATGACTTTAATTTCTAGCTGCAAATATTAAAAGCAAGTGAAAATTTCTCACTTATGCAGCCAAATAGGTTTATGAATAAGGCTTTATATAGAACGCTCGTTAGGAGCTATTTATTTCCGTAGAATAATTTTATTGTCGATAGAAGAATCTTTCATCTATGAAAGTTGTAGACTATGCGGGATTCCATTACTACCGATTCTAAAAAGCTACCAGTGCGCCTGATTCTAGTCGTGCCGTTTGTGTTCCAAATCTTTGCTGCTGTGGGACTAGTAGGATATTTCTCCTTCCGAAATAGCCAACAGACAATAAACGACCTAGCTAATCAGCTAATGACAAAAGCTAGCCGACTTGTTAACGAACACCTTAACACTTATCTAGCTACCCCACATCAAATTAATAAAATTAACGCCGATGCGGTAGAACTAGGACATTTGAACTTGCAAAACTATCCCAGCCTAGAACATTATTTCTGGAAACAGTTGCAGGTATTTAATGTTGGCTACATTTCTTATGCAACAATAAAAGGTGAATATGCAGCAGCTGGCTATTACAAAAATCCCAAGAAGGCTGTAATTGATGAAGTCTCTCCAGCTACCAAAGGAAAAGGTTACGTATATGCTACAGATAGTCGTGGCAATCGTACTAAGTTAATTGAGATTATATCAGGTTACGATCCGCGATCGGAGGCTATTTTTCAAGATACAGCGCGAGTAGGTAAACCGACTTGGAGTCAGGTTTATGCTTGGGATAGCGATCCAGATATTTTATCGGTTGCGGCTGGCTATCCAATTTACAACAAAAATAAAGCATTGCTAGGAGTTATTAGCGCCGATCTGCGCCTAACTCAGATTGGGGATTTCTTGCGCCGTATACATGTGAGCCAGTCAGAAAAAATTTTCATTGTCGAACGGAATGGATTAGTCGTAGGAAGTTCGAGTTCTGAACCGCCATATACTATTGTTAATGGCAAAGCACAGCGTCTTAATTTCCTCAACAGTCGCGATCGCTTAATTCAATCTACAGCACGATATTTACAAACTAAGTTTGACAGCCTAAAACAGATTCGACATAGCCAACAGCTAGAGTATGTGCTAAAAGGAAATCGCCAGTTCGTCCGAGTGACACCGTGGCAAGATAAATACGGTTTGGACTGGTTAGTGGTTGTCGTTGTGCCTGAATCTGATTTCATGGCACAAATTAACGTTAACACTCGTACGACAATATTGCTCTGTTTGGGAGCATTAGCGATCGCTACAGCAATTGGTGTTTATACTTCTCGTTGGATTACTCAACCAATTTTAAAGCTGAGTCGAGCCAGTCAGGAAATTGCTGCTGGAAATTTAGCGCAAACAGTCACAGTTAAAGGTATTCAAGAACTCGATATTTTAGCTAAGTCCTTTCACAAAATGGCAGGACAATTGCAAGAATCTTTTGCAGCTTTAGAAAAGACAAATCAAGCATTAGAACAGCGCGTGAGCGAACGTACTCTCCAACTACAATTAGCAAAAGAGGCTGCTGATGCTGCGAATCAAGCCAAAAGTGAATTTCTGGCTAATATGAGCCATGAACTACGGACTCCGTTAAATGGGATTTTAGGTTACGCTCAAATTCTCCAACGTTCAAGAATTACAGAGCAAGAACATAAAGGAATTAGTATTATTTCTCAGTGTGGCAATCATCTCCTTACCCTAATTAATGAGATTCTCGATCTTTCAAAAATTGAAGCGCGCAAGATGGAGCTTTATCCCATTGAATTTCATTTTCCTTCTTTTCTACAAGGGGTAGTAGAAATTTTTAGCGTTCGTGCCGAGCAAAAGAAAATTAATTTTGTTTATAGTTCCGAAGGCGAATTACCTTCTGGAATTTATACAGATGAGAAGCGTTTGCGACAGGTATTAATTAACTTGCTCGGTAATGCAATTAAATTTACAGAGCGCGGGGAAGTTAAATTTATAGTTAAAAGCCGAAAACTCGAAAATTTAAATTATCAGGTAAGGTTTCAAATCGAGGATACTGGTGTAGGCATGACAGCCGAACAATTAATAAAGATTTTTTTACCCTTCGAGCAAGCGGGAGATAATAAATACCAAGCGCAAGGAAGTGGTTTAGGACTGGCAATTACCCAAAAGATTGTTTCTTTGATGAAGAGTACCATTCAGGTATCTAGTCAAATAGGAAAAGGTAGTATTTTTTGCTTCGATCTAGAATTGACTGAAACTACAAGATGGTTGGACATAGCTAGGCTAAGGTCTCAAAGTAAAATTGTTGGTTTTCATGGTAACAAACAGAAAATTTTGGTGGTTGACGATCGCTGGGAAAATCGTTCTGTTTTAATCAGTCTTTTAGAGCCAATTGGATTTGAAATAGCAGAAGCTGAAAACGGTCGAGAAGGTTTAGAAAAAGCGGATAAATTTCATCCCGATCTCATTATTACTGACTTAGTAATGCCACTGATGGATGGCTTTGAAATGTTACAGAGAATTCGCGTCTCAGAGCAACTTTCTGGAATTGTCGCGATCGCCTCTTCTGCTAGTGTATTTGAAACCAATCAATACCGTAGTTTAACTGCTGGAGCCAATGAATTTTTACCCAAACCAATACAAGCAGAAGTTTTATTGGAAATGTTGCGATCGCATTTAAATTTAACCTGGATTTACGAACAACAAGAAAATCAAAAATTATTGGCAATTCACGACTACGCTAGCCAGCTTCATCAAACCGAGCTGCCTCCAGATGATATCTTGACTCAACTATACGAACTCGTCAAAAAAGGCGATCTCGATAAAATTTTAACTGTAGCCTATCAATTAGAAAAGTTAAACGATAAATATCTATATTTTGCTCAGCAGATCGTTCAGTTGACCGAAAGCTTTCAAGTTAAGAAACTACGACAATTATTGCAAAAATATCTAGAAGGTTGAATATATAATACTCGCTAGATTCTCTATTATAGCAATCCGCTTTGATTTAGGAAAGTAGAATAATCTTCTATTATGTCATAGCAAATATTAATAATAGTACAGTAGGGTGTGTTATCGCGGCGCGTAACGCACTCCTTACGAATAAGTGGTGCGTTACGCCTAACGCACCCTACGTAGATTTCAAAAATCAAATATGAGTCCTATAACAAACATTAATAATAATAATAGATAATTTTCTATTGTTTGCAAAATATTTATGAATGCTATATTAAATATTAATCAAACCGCTTAATAAATAAATCATAAATAAATAATTAATTAATGTTCGTTTGCAACACTCCTGCTTAAATCTACGATTAATTTTATTTATTCAGAAACGAATTCATTTAAATTAACTATATATATAATACTTTAATGAAAGCTCTAAATACTGGACTGATATTAATTGTGGATGACAATCCGACAAACCTGTCAGTCCTATCGCATACGCTAAAAAGCGCGGGATTTAACATTAGAGTTGCAATGGATGGCGAAAGCGCGATCGAGCTGGTAAATTGCGAGCCACCAGATCTGATATTATTAGATGTCCAGATGGAAGCACTGGATGGATTTGAAACCTGTAGCAGACTCAAAGCAAATCCAGTCACGCAAAAAATCCCAATTATTTTTATCACTGCCTTATCCGATCTGCAAGCTAAAATTAAAGGCTTTGCTGTCGGAGCAGTAGACTATATTACAAAACCATTTTACGAAGCGGAAGTTATCGCTAGAGTGTCAGTACATTTACAATTGAGCTTTTTAACACGCACAGTAACGGAACAAGCGATCGCGCTGCAAAAAGCAAATCAGGAATTACAAAATCTCATCTATATAGATAGCTTGACCCAAATTGCTAATCGTCGTCAATTTGATACTTGTATCGAGAGAGAGTGGCGGCGACTAGCACGGGAGCAAGCACCGCTGGCGTTAATTTTATGTGATGTTGATTACTTTAAAAAATACAACGATTGCTACGGTCATATCGCTGGAGATAGTTGTTTACAGAACATTGCCAAGGCGTTGATGCGTGCTGTAACACGTCCAGCAGATTTAGTCGCAAGATATGGTGGTGAAGAATTCGGGGTTATTTTGCCAAATACCGATACCAAAGGTGCAATTCAAGTCGCCGAACGCATTCAAGCAGAGATAAAACAGCTTCAGATTCTTCATGCTCAGTCTGAAGTGAGTGCATACGTCACTGTATCTTTAGGAATTAGCAGTCAAATTCCGCATCGGGAAATGTCAACTGAAAAATCGATCGCTGCTGCCGATCGCGCTCTCTATTGTGCCAAACAGCAAGGACGTAATACTTATTGTATTTGCGATCGCCTCTAGAAGACTGGCAAGCTAGATAAGAGATCCAAAGAATTTGGTATACCGATACAATGCAACCAAACCAAGCAGAGATTGAGGCAATTCGCGCTCAAATTGCGGCTTTACAGCAAGAATGCACCTCCCTCAGTGCTGAGTCACCAGAAAGTAGCTCTACCCAGACGCAGAAAACAAATGATGACTTAGCACAGCTACTAGAAAGCTTAGCGGCTTTGACAGCGCAACTGCGGCAAAAACGCGCCGAATTCACCGCCTTGCAGGTGCGATCGCAATATCAATCGATCGAGCAACACGTCGAGGAAGGGAGAACGCAAGCTAAAGTTCACGCCGATCGAATCAACGAACTTGCAGGAGAATTAGCCGAAGAAATCCGTGCGCTTAAAGCGATCGCCGATCGAATCAGTCCGAGTTATTGGCAAGTCTACTACAAACCCTTCATCACTGGCTTTCAAACGATTTCAGTCCCTCACGTCCGTTCTGATGGAGACGTGTGGACGATTGTGAATCGCGTGGTTTAGATACAGATTGTAGGGGTGTATCGTAATGCATCTCTACAACCACAGGTAAAGGCTTCTGATAAAAGTTGAATACATGGCGATCGCTACTCTCGGCGACAAGATACTGGCTGGTAGCGAGGGGACTGAAAACAACAGGTTCAAACTGTCGCAAGTTTTGACATTCTTCAATGACAGGGAAAGGTTTGTGTCTGGTGACATCATTCCAGCCAAACACTAACATTCCACCTGGACGCAAGCATTGAAAACATTGTTGAAATGAGATTTCAGTTGCCTCTCTACTATCAATACCGTGTCCGAAGACACCGTTATAAACTATCAAGTCAAAGTAACCAGCGGCAAAATATTGGCTTAAGTTTAATAGCGAGTCAACAACGTGTCGTTTAGAACCGAATTTTTTTCTGTTCTGATTAATTTCAATCGTCCAGTACTCTTTGTTTTTGAAATAGCCATTGTACGGTTTCGTGTACCAGTCGCTACCAACAAATAGGATTTTGTGAAATTCATTACACTTGACGATGTAAGGAATAATTGTATCTTCTAATACGAAGCGATCGGGAGAGTTTAGATAAAAGCTGAAACCCTTCCTTCTAGTGACAGATATTAGAGCTAACCAGCTTTGAATTTGATTCACTAAGGGTTTGGAAAGAGCTAGCTTAGCAAATTCCTTAGCCTGCCTGAGAATACTCATAAATACAATAGCCTTAATTAAAATAATTTTTTGCCAGAAAAGTTTGTAGCCTACTTGACCATCTCATCTATGCCAAAAGTAGCAAATGTGCGATTGAGTTAAGCTGAGATATACCTTCATGACTCAACCTAGCTATCAAATTTTGTCTGATTTAAAAAGTAGTATAAAAAGTTTTTAAAAAAATTGGAAGGCTCTAAATTTGACGAGTAGAAACAAGCGATCTCATTCACTGACTAAAATCGCTTTATTTTAGCAAGTCGATGACTTATTTGCTCAGTAGATAAACTGTGTTCAAAATTACTTTAAATATTTTGTGTAACTGTCTAAAATTTCATTTATCAAGGAAAAATGAAGTATAAAAAATATCATTTTATTTCTGTTGAATAACCTATTTATAGACTTTGATTTACGTTTAATACTGAAGACTACTCAGTGTAAATGTAGCGACGAGTAACTTGGTAATTTGTCTTTGTCGCTTCTTCTGGTGTGCGAGTTGCTCAATGATAGTATTTCTCAGTACTGGCGTATATCTTTAAGTATTTCTTTATACTGAAAACAGGCGTAAGTATTTTTACCGTAAAAGTTAAAGATTTCCGTAAAGTAGGTAAAATCCCCTTTGCAAATCTTTACTTATCTTAATAAAATAGAAGGCATAGATAGTAAGCATTTATTCTCAGCCATGTTTCCCGAACAAGTCCCTTGGCTAAGCATCATCACCCTACTACCGCTAGTAGCTAGCCTAGCCATTCCGTTGATTCCAGACTCTAAAGGCATTGTTCGCTGGTATGCTCTCGGAGTCGGAATCGCAGATTTCTGCATCATGCTCTATGCCTTTTGGCAGCATTTTGATTTACAAAACTCAACATATCAACTCGTTGAAAGCTATGCTTGGATTCCCCAAATTGCTTTAAACTGGTCGCTTGCCGTTGACGGGCTATCCATGCCTCTGGTATTGCTAGCAGGTTTTATCACCACAATGGCAACTTTGGCAGCGTGGAACGTGACAAATAAGCCACGCTTGTTCTACTTCCTGATCTTGGTCATGTACAGCGCCCAAATTGGCGTGTTTGTTGCCCAAGATATATTGATGTTCTTCTTAATGTGGGAAATCGAACTAGTCCCTGTATACTTGCTGATCTCCATTTGGGGAGGACAAAAGCGGCGCTACGCTGCTACTAAGTTTATTCTTTATACTGCTACTGCTTCTATATTTATTCTGATTTCTGGTTTAGCAATAGCTTTCTACGGGGATACAGTCACGTTCGATTTGACTGCTCTGGGGCTGAAACACTATCCTAAAGTCCTAGCGATGCTAGCCTATGCTGGATTCTTCGTCGCCTTCGCTGTTAAATTGCCAGTATTCCCTTTACACACTTGGCTACCAGATGCTCACAGTGAAGCATCTGCCCCAATTTCAATGATTTTGGCTGGGGTATTGCTAAAGATGGGTGGTTATGCCCTCATCCGCTTTAATATCGAACTGCTACCCGATGCCCACGTTTACTTTGCACCAGTCTTGGCAATATTGGGGGTAGTTAACATTATTTACGGTGCTTTTGCTGCCTTCGGTCAAGGTAATCTCAAGCGGCGACTCGCTTATTCTTCCATAGCCCACATGGGTTTTGTCCTGATTGGGATTGCTTCCTACACTGATTTAGGCATTGGCGGCGCAGTATTGCAAATGGTTTCTCACGGTTTAATTGCCGCTTGCTTATTCTTCCTATCAGGAGTAGCTTACGATCGCACCCATACTTTAATCATGGAAAAGATGGGGGGGATGGCGAAAGCAATGCCCAAAGTCTTTGCTTTATTCACTGCCGCTTCAATGGCTTCTTTAGCTTTACCCGGAATGAGCGGATTTGTGGGTGAGTTGACAATATTCCTCGGCATCACCACCAGTGACGCTTACAGTTCTGCGTTCAAAACTGTTGTCGTGTTCCTCGCGGCTGTTGGTTTAATTCTGACTCCGATTTACTTGCTGTCCATGTTGCGGCAAGTCTTCTATGGAAAAGAAAATCAGGAATTGGCATTCGAGTCATATTTAGGCGATGCTAGACCGAGAGAAGTTGCGATCGCCATGTGTCTGCTAGTTCCCATCGTCGGCATTGGCTTGTATCCTAAAATTGCCACTCAAACTTTTGATGTCAAGACAGTAGCAGTCGCCAGCCAAGTTCATACCGCACTATCTACCGTGGTAGCACAGCAGCCCAAGACTCCTCTATATTCTCGCCTGCTGGCTGCACCTCAGTTAGCCGTGACTCAGACATCAAATCTGGCTGAATAGTCATTTGTCAATTCTTTGTATTTATCTGTAGGGTGCATTAGTTACTAACGCACCCTACATTTTTGTATCTCCAGATGATGATAGCGGTTTTCAATTGGAGCAATACACGTTACTGTAGGGGCGCACAGCTGTGCGCCCCTACAAAGGTCATTCACACAATCGAGAATTGCTATGAGAGCGAAATCGATATAAAACCCGACAAAAAAAGTCGGGTATATTTGACTCACTATATACACCGTGTTAGTATCAACCGAAGTTGACGGACAATCGAGGGAATGACTAATGACTCAGGCGATCGCAAACCAAACCAAGACAAACGCCACGTTTAGAGCCTTGAAATGTAAAGAATGTGGTGCTGAGTACGAACTACAAGCAATGCACGTTTGCGAATATTGCTTTGGTCCATTGGAAGTTGCTTACGATTACAACGTTCTGCGCGATACCGTCACTCGCGAAAGCATTCAAAAAGGACCCCACTCAATTTGGCGCTATCGTCCTTTTTTACCTGTTGCTACCGATAACCCAATAGATGTCGGGACTGGGTTAACACCCCTAGTGCGTACCAATCGCCTAGCGCGTCGCCTCGGACTGAAAAAGCTTTACATCAAAAACGATGCTGTCAACATGCCTACCCTGAGCTTTAAGGATCGGGTGGTATCGGTTGCCTTGACTCGTGCTAGGGAGCTAGGTTTTACGACAGTATCTTGTGCGAGTACGGGGAATTTAGCTAATTCTACCGCTGCGATCGCCGCTCATGCAGGGTTAGATTGCTGCGTCTTTATCCCCGCCGATTTAGAAGCAGGTAAGGTTTTAGGAACTTTGATCTACAGCCCTACTGTAATGGCAGTACAAGGTAACTACGATCAAGTTAACCGCCTCTGTTCTGAAGTGGCAAATACATACGGTTGGGGATTTGTCAATATCAATTTGCGCCCCTATTACTCCGAAGGTTCCAAGACTTTAGGTTATGAAGTTGCAGAACAACTCGGTTGGGAACTCCCAGACCACGTAGTTGCGCCTCTAGCTTCTGGCTCCCTGTTCACCAAAATCTACAAAGGCTTCCAAGAATTTACCGAAGTTGGCTTGGTAGAAGGTAAGCACGTCAGATTCAGCGGCGCGCAAGCCGACGGATGTTCGCCGATTGCCCAAGCTTATCGGGAAAACAGAGATTTTATCAAACCAGTAAAACCGAGTACGATTGCTAAATCAATTGCGATCGGTAATCCCGCTGATGGTGTCTATGCCTTAGATATTGCACGTAAGACTAACGGTAATATTGAATCAGTCAGCGATCCTGAAATTATCGAAGGAATCAAATTACTAGCAGAAACCGAAGGCATCTTTACCGAAACCGCAGGTGGAACCACGATCGCCGTGTTGAAAAAACTAGTAGAAGCAGGTAAAATCGACCCCGAAGAAACAACCGTTGCTTACATCACTGGAAATGGCTTGAAGACACAAGAAGCCGTCCAAGGATATGCAGGCGAACCCCTAACAATTGAGCCAAAACTCGATAGCTTTGAAAGAGCATTAGAGCGTTCTCGCACCCTCGAACGACTTGATTGGCAACAAGTTTTGGTCTAATTTTAGATTTTGAATTTTTGATTTTAGATTGGTAGTAATGGGTCATTAGTAGTCGGTAGTTGGTGATTCATCAGCACCGACTCCCGACTCCCGACTCCCGACTCCCGACTCCCGACTCCCGACTCCCGAAACATGGCTATCAAAGTACTAATTCCGACTGCATTGCAAAAGTTCACCAACAATCAAGCTACTTATGAGGGTAGCGGTAATAGCGTCTCCGAGCTGATTGAATCTCTGGAACAGGGTTTTCCTGGGATTAAGTCCCGTTTGTGTGACGAACAGGGACAACCGCGTCGTTTCTTGAATCTATACGTCAATAGCGAAGATATACGTTTTTTGGATGGTATAGATACACCTTTAAAAGAAGGTGATGAAGTGAGTATCGTCCCTGCGGTAGCTGGCGGTTAATTCAGTTATCAGTTGTCAATTGTCAGTTATCAGTAGAGACGTTACATGTAACGTCTCTACTATCATGTCACAATGTTCTTAAGGAAAAACTTATAAAGCGATCGCTCTTATACCTAATAGATCGAGGAATGAGTTGAGCAATGGCAGAAGAAAATCAGAATCCAGAACAGGCTCCAGCAGGCGAAACGGCAGGCGAAAACGCGCCACCCAGCACTGTAGACAAACAAGCTCCTGATGTCGTTGCAGAAAATCTTAAAACGACTTCTGACCCAGAAGCTTCAGAGATTCCTACTGCCAACGCACCAGTTCCAGAAGAGAATCTAGTGGCGAACACGGACGAGGCGAAGGAAAAAGGCACGGCGACAGCAGAAGCTCCAAACGAAACTGACCAGCAAGCAAAAGCAGCTGACAAACCAGGTTCCAAAAAACCTGACGCATCACCCAAAGCCGATAAGCCAGCCGCAGCCAAAGCAGCAGGTGATAAACCTGCCGCTAAAGCTAAGAAAGAAAAAGGTCCAACAGTCGAAGATAAGCCATTTACTGAATTCATCCAACAAGACTACATCCCAGCAATTGAGAAAGCTTTAAAAGCTCAAGGAGTCGTGGATGTAGACTTAACGCTTACCAAGCAAAAAATTCCTGTAGTTGGTTTAGAGCAGCAAGAGTGCTGGCAAATTGTTGGCAAGTGGCAAAATGTCTCGCGACAATTTAACCTTTATTTCCCTGATGAAGATATTCAAGGAAAGAAATATTTCTCTTGCAATGAAGGTTCTCGACCTAGCACGATGGAACATTTCTTGGGTGACGAACGCAAAATGACACTCGACCTCTTAATGTGGGGAATCATCCAACGGTTGAACGGTCAGAAGTGGCTGTCACTGAATTAAACTGACTTGGCTAAATTCCTAAAATCCGATAGATAACCATTCCTGTTTTGGGATGGTTATCTATATGTGCGTGACCAGATTTAACTAACTGTTTCAAAATAGCTTCTACTTCAGCCAAGTTAGCTCCTGTATCCAATACTGCTTGAGTGGCAGAGATTGTACCACCTCTGTTACGGGCAGATTTGAGAATTTTCTGCATCAGCTTGTTATAAGCTGGATCGTTAACCACTGCTGTAACTTGACCAGAAAGAGGTACGCCGTTTGGTGACAAGCCAAGTTTAGCTTTTAGCTTGAGGTCGCGTTCCTCAACCATGTCTGGAATTAAGAATAAATCTACAAATTGACCGATACCAAAAAAACCTAAAGTAAAAAGCCACAATAGTCCTGTAACAATCTTGCCATTGTATAAACGATGTACTCCTCCGACACCCAAAAACCAAGCGGCGCAGAGAACATAAGATGTTGCAAGGCGTTTAGTATTCATATTGATTCAAATATCGATAATTATTTAACCTTATATAGTTTTCCCATACATAAGGTGAATATTTGATTTTTGAACGAATACGTAGTAGTAGGGTGCATTAGCGTTCAGCGTAACGCACCCTACTGGTGTGGCAAGGCTAAAATAGTGCATTAAAATCAGCTGTTTCTTCGGTGACAAAAATCGGATAAAGATGTTTAAGTTTGACGCGAGCATCTTCAGTAGTA